>JAHEHF010000132.1 GCA_024644745.1 Flavobacteriaceae bacterium | reverse complement strand
ACCGTATAGATCTGTTTCCAAACAGGCATCAAGCGGCAGGGAATGTGCGCATCCTGTGAGTAAAAAAAGCATCGAACTCACCAAAATAATTCTTGTAATTTGTTTTTTAATTTTTTTCATCATGATCATTTTAAAGGGATAAAAATGTACAAATTTCAGAATAAAAAAACAATGACTTTAGGATATTGTGCGGGCGTATGAATCCAAATTGATTTCAATTGATTAAATTTAGGGAATCAATTCATCTAATCTAACCCGCTAAATAATCCCTCTTATGAAAACTACAAACCGTATTCTATTCTTATTTGCACTTTTCTTTTGTTCTTTGAACTATGTCACCCTTGCCCAGACTGAACATATTGTAACTCTCAATGTCAATACTGGAGAGATTGTAAAACCAGACATTGACCCTTTCTGCAATTTTGGACAAGCCTCTGATGTTACAAATGAAGACTTTACCATATACGTTAAAAATGGAGACACCATCCGATGGGTAGGTATATCAACCTCCTCTGAAAATGACAGCGTTGAGATCCATTCGATTAACTACCAGGGCGGCAAAAATGTTTTAGGTGAAAATGTTTTGAATGGCGTCGATGGCGTGGTTACCGGAACCGTGACAAATGCCCAACGCGGTGATGAAGAAAAATACAATGTATTTTTTAAGGTTTTTAACAATGGTGAACAACGAAACGGGATGTTCCAGATTGACCCTAAAGTAAGGGTAGTTGAGTAATCCATTTTACCAGGCATGAAAACCCAGCAGAAGCAAACTAAATATTCCATATCAAACTTTATTTTGAATAGAGCCTATATAATCATAAGCTTTTTTCTTATTTCATGCGCACACCTTTTTGCTCAGAATCAAAATTTTATTGACAGCCTTGACCAGGTTTATACAAGTGGCCAATTTGATCAAAAAGAGCAACTAATTATCCTGAAACAATTGGTTAACAGCCATAAGGATTTTGAAAGGATTTTATTTTTCAGCGAAGAGCTTATTGACAAAAGTCAAAAATTAGACTCTTTACAATATCTTTACACAGCCTGGCTTCAAAAAGGGAACGCCCTTACGCGTAAAGGGGATCTGAGTGAGGCGCTCGAAAGTTACTTCAAAGCAGCTGATATAGCAGTTAAAGAAAAAAACAATTTGAATTTAGGTCTTGTAAGCATTGCCATTGCTGATGTCTATTCAATCATGGGAAACCATGAAAATGCAGTTTTTTACTATAAAAAAGCCATTGCCATTCATAAAGGGAATGACAGTCTTAGAGAATGGGCAAGCGCTCTTGAAAATCTTGGAGATGAATATTTAAATGTATCAAAACCAGATTCTGCCCTTTTGATGTTCGAGCAGTCGGGTCCTGTCTTTAAAAGATTGGGCTATACCGAGGGCATCGCAATGAACATTGGCAACAAAGGAATTGCCTATGCTCTGTTAGGCAGGGATGAAATAGCAAAAGATGAGATTAACCATGCCATCCATATGTTCGAGAAACTGGAAAATTATTATCCCATAACGGTTTTTCTCACGTACATGTCTGATCTTTATTTGAACCAGGGTAATTGGGAAGAGGCAAGGGCCTATGCGCAGAAAAGTTTGGATATGGCTGAAAAATACGGGCTAAAAGAAGAGATCAGCGCAGCCAATTTACAGCTGTCAAAATTATATGAACAGGCAGGTGATGAAAAGGCCTCCTTGCAATATTTTAAAAACCATATCGCTTACAAGGATAGCGTGAGCAATATTACCGCCGTACAGCAAATGGCCAATTTTAGAACAAATTTCGAGATCTCTCAAAAACAACTGGAGGTTGACCTGCTCAATGAGCAAAAAAGAAACCAGCGGGTCGTTGTGATCGCTACCATTATAGCACTGGTTTTGATCTGTATCGTTGCCATAGGGCTTTTCAGGCGTAACAAGTTTATGGAAAAAACAAAATTAATCATAGAAAAAGAAAGAAATCGATCTGATAAATTATTGCTCAATATACTCCCTGAAGAAACGGCTCTTGAACTCAAAGACAATGGAAAAGTGACACCGAAAAAATTTGATTCTGTGACAGTAATGTTTACTGATTTTGAAGCATTTACCAAATACTCCAACCACCTTACACCAGAATTATTGGTGAAAAGCGTGGATTATCACTTTTCAAAATTTGATGAAATCATTGAAAAATATGGTTTGGAGAAAATCAAAACCATTGGAGATTCCTACATGTGTGCCGGAGGATTACCCTTTCCCAGTAAGGACCACGCAGTAAAAATGGTGCAAGCCGCATTTGAAATTAGCGATTTTATTAAAAATCTAAAAAAGGCTGAAGTTCGTGAAATTTCCCATTTTAATGTACGCATAGGTATCCATACAGGACCTGTAGTCGCAGGAGTCGTGGGAATCAAAAAATTTGCCTATGACATTTGGGGTGATACCGTAAACATTGCCTCACGCTTAGAGTCAAATTGCGAATCAGGAAAAATAAATGTCTCGGAAAATACATATGATTTGATCAAAGATTCCTTTGATTGTAAATACCGAGGTGAAATAGAGGCTAAAAATAAAGGCATGATGAAAATGTACTATGTCAATGAAAAAAAGAAAGATTCAAAACCTATTTCAGACAGTAACAAAAGTGACATCCTTTCGAATGACACCACACAAGAACGCGCTTCTTAATCCATTTCCCATTTTAATACAACAAAACGAGACACTCCTTTTTTTTGCAATTGATGATAATCAATATATTGGATGATTCTCGTCATTTCATATATAGGGGTTAATTGATATTTTGAGTTTTTGAAAAAACAATGGCATGTACACTGAAATAAAATCTTATCGCATTTTTTTAGACTCCGGAACACCAAACATCAGGAGTTTCACTACAATTAATTTATTTGATATGAACGATAAATTCATAGGG
>JAHEHF010000041.1 GCA_024644745.1 Flavobacteriaceae bacterium | reverse complement strand
AAAAATTAACGGCACATGGAAACAAGCAAGATCATAGACGTATACGGACAGGCCATAAAGGACCATTACCAGGGAAAAGATACAAAACTGCTGACCTTCTCTTCCATTGCAGGAGCGGATGAACTTCCGGTGGCCCATTTGTTCAGGCCTTTTGAAGACATGCCCGAATTAGAGCAGATTGCCTTGACCCTGACAAGGGGCCATGTACTGGACCTGGGATGCGGCGCAGGAAGTCATTCCCTGTATCTGGAACAAAAAGATCACCCGGTCACGGCCCTGGATATCTCTCGTGGTGCCATTGAAGTCTGTCAGCTCAGAGGGCTAAAAAGACCCGTATGCCGGGATTTATGGAATTTAAAAAATGAAAAATATGACACGATTCTGGCCCTGATGAACGGTGCAGGAATTTGTGGCACCCTTTCAAAATTACCTGATTTTTTAAATCATTTAAAATCCCTGCTGCAACCAAAAGGGCAGGTCCTCATGGATTCCTCAGATCTCATATACATGTTCGAAGATGAAACCGGAGAGGCTGATGTTCCCTTTGGGGATCGCTATTATGGTGAAATCGAATTCGATCTTGAGTATCAAGGCAAAAGGAGCGGCAGTTTTCCATGGCTCTATATTGATTATTATAATCTTGAGCAACATGCGCTTGAAGCGGGATTTCTGTGTGAACTGGTCAAAAAAGGAGCCCATTATGATTATTTGGCCCGATTGACCCTGGCCTCGTGAATCCTGTCTGTTGCTGCATCCGGTTCAGTGGTGTGTGATATCAGGCCTCTTTTTTTTGTAACCAAAGAAGTACCATACAGGCCAGCAAACAGATGAAAGCCATCAAGTACCAGGTAGCTTCAAAACCAAACTTGGCAGAAAACTGCATCCCTGCATTTGGGCCAAGAATATGAGCCATCGAAAATGACATGCTGTACATGGCCATATAGGATCCCTGATTGCCTCTTTTAGAACGATCAAGGGCATAAGCGTTAGAAAAAGGGAACCCGAACATTTCACCAAAGGTAATCAGAACAACACCCACAATCGCCCAACCGACCCACGTGCCTATGTTCAATACCAGAAAACTGAGAACAAGGAGGAAAGTGCCTCCAATGACAATTTTCAAACTGTCAAGCTTTGATTTCTCAAGGGCATTGACAAAGGGCATCTCAAAGACAAAAATCAGGAGTCCGTTCATGGCAAGCAGCAAACCTATTTCACCTTCCTCTAATTTCAGGGATTGACTGTAATAAAGCGGAAGGGTCGAAAAAAATTGCATAAACGTAAAACCAATAAAAAACATAGCCAGCCAGAAAATTAAATAGTTCACATCTTTGTATGGAGACGCATTGACTGCCTGATCCCTTTCACTTTTATTTTTAACCCTGGTCTTTTGCTTTAAAAAAAAGATAATGATCAGCCCTGCGATCACGCAAGTGATGCCATCTACCCAAAACAAACTCCTGTAGCTCAAAAACATGATAAGAAGACCCCCAAGGGCAGGCCCAGCTGAAAAACCAAGGTTGATCGCCAATCGGATCAGGGTCACTGATCGCGTCCTGTTCTCCGGCAGGCTATAGTCATCAAGGGCCACCCATACCGACGGCCTGAAAGTATCTGCTACAAGGGTCAAGGTAAATATTCCTAAACACAGGGTATAGAATTCTGTGATAAATTGAATTGTAAAAAATACCAGACCCGTTGCCAACAAGCTAAAATACATGACCTTATAGTATCCCAATTTGTCGGCAAGCTTGCCTCCTAAAAAGACCCCTGCCAGCGAACCAAATCCATAAAATGACAGGACCCATCCCACCTGACCTGCCGAAAATCCAAGATAATTGGTGAGGTACAATGACAAAAAAGGGATAACCATGGCCCCAGCCCTGTTGATCAACATGGTCAGGGCCATAAACCATACCTCGCGGGAAAGACCTTTATATGGAGCTAAAATTTTGTCAAACATGCGACAAATATATACCTTAAAAATTTCAGAAAAATTTACTGAAGCATTAAATCTTCAAATACATCATAATTTTTATGGGTATATTTGAATAAAAATCAATTCTATGAAAATCAAGATGATCCTCTTGGCAATGCTCTTCGTTTCTTCCCTTGCTTGTCAGAATGACAAGAAAATAAACGATGCTCTGGCTTTTCAAAAAAAAATGAATGATGAATTTTCAAACAAATTACATTCGCCACTCACCGAAGAGGATCTGGCATCATTTTCAAAACTTGATTTTTTCCCTGTTGATCCGTCCCTGGTGGTCACTGCAAAATTAAAATTTCACGAAAACAGCAAACCCTTTAAAATGGCAACCACAACCGATCGGCAACCCATTTATAAACTATATGCCACAGCCAGTTTCACATTGAACGGTAAAGAACATCAACTGGAAATCTATCAAAATCAACAACTGATGCTTTCAATGGATTATGAAGATTATCTGTTTTTGCCCTTCACGGACAATACCAACGGTGTAAGCAGTTACGGAGGCGGTCGCTATATCGACCTGAGCATTCCGGAAGGCGATACCATTGTGATCGATTTTAACAGGGCTTATAACCCTTACTGCGCCTATAATGCCAAATATTCCTGCCCCATTCCGCCAAAAGTGAATGATCTGGATACAGAAATTAAAGCCGGGGTAATGGCCTACAAACACTGATCTGATCAGATCAATTTAACCAGATACATTCCTAAAAATACAGCTGCTATCCCTAAGATAAAAGTGGCTGCCAGGTAGGGAATCATTGTAAAATAATCATTCCCTTTAATGAACAGGTGGTTTTCATAGGCAAAGGTTGAAAAAGTTGTTAATCCTCCGCAAAATCCTGTGGCCAGTAACAAAGAATGCTGCTGGTTCAACAATCCGGTCTTAGCCGAATAGCCCAGGATAAGCCCGATAAACAAACTTCCCAGTATATTGGCCAACAAGGTTCCGAAGGGTATGGCATTCTCAAAATTGTTCAGCTTTAAGCTGAGCCAATATCGTACGACACTCCCCAAACCACCACCAAGAAATACCAATAATACCTGTTTCAATTTAAATTATTCTAAAGTTACTTTGTCTGCTTGTCTCCAGCTCCATTTGCCGGTAATCGTTCCTTTGTTCAGGGTAACGATCCCCGGGTTGGACCTTATGATTGTTTTAAGTGTTGTTTCATCACAAAACAGCAGGTCAAAATCAAGCTCATACTGCTCTTTTATTTTTTCAAATTCTTCCAAGGTCGAAGCTGAAAAACCATAAACTGTATAACCCTTTTCCATGGCCCTTTCAGATAGTTCTTTGATTCGGGCCAAACCCTTTTCACTTGTCAATTTCAAATTGTAGGTTATGATGAGCATTAACCTCTCCTTTTCCATGAGAAGATCCGTAATGTCTTCTCCGTCTCTTTCCATTGAAAAATCATGTATCGGAGGTACATAACCTTCAACAAGCGTTCGCGTTTTCCGGTCCACAAAAGTGGCTCCTTCAATGTTCCAGGGTTTGTCGTCAGTACTGAAGGTCTTGTCCTCGCCGTTTACATTGTAGATCCATGTATCTTCAAAAACCGGTTTTTCAGCATCATCGGGAACCATCATGCCTTCAGGAATGTTTTTACCAATAGCATAGGGTCTGAAGTCTATCAGAGGGAGGTACATTAACACATAAAGGATCGTGCCCGAAAAAAGGAACAATGCCCCTAAGGACAATCTTTTTGCCAAAACCTCAGACGAAAGAGGCTGTATGTCATACACCCTGAACATCAGATATATGATGAGAAAAATTAAGATCACGTTTTTGTAAAAGGTCTCCCAGGGTGTTAATTTAACGGCATCTCCAAAACATCCGCAATCGGTAACCTTATCAAAAAAAGCGCTGTACCAGGTCAGGAACAAAAACAATAAGCTGATGACAAACAGGCTCCAAACAGTGAATTTTGCTTTATACCCCACCAGAAGCGTTACGCCCAGCATGATCTCGGCCAGGATAAGAAGGATGGAGAACTGAAGTGCAAAGGGTATCAAAAACTCCAGATTGAGCACATCAGCGCCAAAGTATTCTTCAAACTTATAGGCTGAACCCATGGGGTCAACAAGTTTTACGAACCCAGAAAAAATAAATGTCACAGCTACCAAAATTCTGGCAATGTGGGTTATCATGGTCATCATAATCTAATGGCTTATCCGTTTAATAAAATCAAGGCAAAAACAGCATAATTGATCATGTCCTGGTAATTGGCATCAATGCCTTCACTCACCAGTGTCTCTCCTTTATTATCCTCTATTTGCTTTACCCTGAGCAACTTTTGTAAAATAAGGTCGGTTAAAGAGCTGATGCGCATATCGCGCCAGGCTTCGCCATAGTCATGGTTTTTATCCTCCATCAACTCCTTGGTCGCCTTTAAGTGCCTGTCATACAGTTTTGTGGCCTCCTCTGTGTCGAGGTCAGGCTGTTCAGCCACACCGAGCTCCAGTTGTATGAGTGCCATGACAGAATAATTTATAATTCCTGTAAATTCAGAAATTTCTCCTTCATCAACTTTTCTCACCTCATTTTCTTGCAACTGTCTTATCCGTTGCGCCTTGATAAAAATCTGATCCGTCAGTGACGGCAATCTCAAAATTCTCCACGCACTGCCATAATCAGTCATTTTATGAACGAAGAGCTCACGGCATTTTGCGGTTACCTCGTCATATTGCTTCGATGTGTTTTGCATGTAACTCAAATATCAGTACCCTGTGTTTTTAACGAAACGAATTTATAAAAATCTAATGATATAATATCGCCGGTTTGTTTATTTTTACAAATATTATAAACAGTAAAAACCCTATAAATGAAACGTATTGCCGTATTTTGTGGATCCAGTAAAGGCTTCAATGATGATTATTCAAGGCAGGCCGCCGAAGTGGGGGCATATTTTGCCAGAAATCAAATAGGCCTGGTCTATGGGGGTGGAAAAATTGGCCTCATGGGGATCATTGCGAATACGATGCTTGATAACGAAGGTGAAGTTATAGGTGTGATCCCGGACCTATTAAGACATGAAGAAGTTGCGCATACGAAAATTACCCGCATGATCGTCACTAAAAAAATGTCCAAAAGAAAAGTCAAGATCAGCAAGCTTGTAGACGGATATATTGCTCTCCCGGGCGGATTTGGAACCCTCGATGAAATATTTGAAGCCCTGACCCTTGGTCAGCTGGGAATTGAAAGAAAAGCCATAGGCATACTGAACACAAATAATTTTTTCAATCTTGCGCTGAGGCAACTTGACCATATGGTTCAGGAAGGCTTTTTAAAACAGGAAAACCGTGACATGATCATGGTTAGTGATTCCATAGAGACTCTCATCGAAAAAATGGCTGCCTATGAGGCTCCTAAATTGAGCAAGGTCGTAAAGACGGTTGTGCGTAAATAGAATAGTATGAGGCAGATAAACTGTAAAGGCAGACTAATTGATTTAAGCCAGCCACGTGTTATGGGTATTCTTAATCTTACTCCTGATTCTTTCTATGATGGGGGGAAATACAATTCTGAGCAGCTGATCTTGAAGCATGTGGAAAACATGCTTATTGAAGGAGCCACCTTTGTAGACATCGGCGCATATTCGTCAAGACCTAAAGCGACCCATATTTCGGAAGAAGAAGAACGGGCAAGGTTGCTGCCTGTTCTTGAGCGTGTCATGAAGCAATTTCCTGATATACTGATCTCTATAGATACCTTCAGGAGTAACATAGCTGCGGAAAGTATAGCCGCAGGGGCATGCATGATCAATGATATTTCAGCAGGCCAAATGGATAAAAACATGTTTGGTACAGTGGCAAGGCTGCAGGTGCCTTATCTGTTGATGCACATGAGGGGGACCCCGCAAACCATGCAACAACAAACTGATTACAACGACCTTGTAAAAGAGATCATCATTTATTTTTCTGAGAAAATATTTGAGTTGAGAAAATTGGGACTCAATGATATTGTTCTGGATCCTGGATTTGGTTTCAGCAAAACCCTGAAACAAAATTATGAACTGCTTGCTAAACTGGATCTTTTATCATGCTTGGAACTTCCGATTCTTGCCGGGCTTTCACGAAAATCCATGCTCTATAAATTCTTGGGAACAAATGCAGAACAGGCCTTGAATGCAACAACGGTAGCAAACACCATCTCCCTTCAAAAAGGAGCAAGTATATTAAGGGTCCACGACGTGAAAGAAGCTATTGAAACCATCCGCATCATGGAAAAAATTAAAGATGAATCTCCCTTCCTATGAAACCGATCCATATTGCATTTTTGATGCTGCTTGCCTTTTTGAGTAGCTGCCAGAATAAGGAAGTTCAGCTCCCCGTGATTCAAATTCCGGGTATCACTGAAATTCAAAACCATTCCAGTATCTGGATATTCTTTAAGGAGCAAAATGGGGATACCATAGCGATATTGAATAAGGCCAACAAGATCCTGAACACCCACTGGATTTTCAATATTGACAAAAGGCTGCCCATGAAAAAAGTAGCTCCCTGTCTTATTGAAATGCAGCATAACAGAAATAAGGATTCCATGCACAAAAAAGAAGGCATGCTCAATTATTTCAGCTATGCTGATACCGCCCAGAATCAAATCTCATTGACGCTCTTTTCTCAGACAAACTTTGTCGATAAAATGCCTGAAAATAAAGGGCCGGAATTCAATGACTCCTGCATGACAGAAATTCAAATCTTAGGTGATTCCATTAAAATTAAGAACAGATACATAGCGCTGTCAGAATTATATTCCTTCTTAGCTGAACAGGTATGTGACGGCACAAAGACCCCTTCAGTTCGTTTAACATACCCTGAAAGTTTGGCTTTTCAATACTATTTGCAGGCCAGGGTATACCTTTCAAAAAATGGGATCAGCTGCGATTCAACCGAATATATATTTACTGTAAAATAATTCATACATTTACAAAAACTAGCACAGCATTGGATCAGATTAATTTTTTAAACATCAGCTTTTTAGACATTCTTGATATTGTTTTGGTCGCTGTGTTGCTTTTCTATATTTTCAAATTGATACGCGGTACTGCAGCGATCAATATCTTCATTGGCATTGCCATTATCTATCTGATCTGGAAACTTACACAAGCTCTTGAAATGGAGCTTCTAAGTGATATTCTGGGTAAGTTCCTGGGAGGAGGGTTTATTGCACTGATCATTGTTTTCCAACAGGAGATCAGGAAATTTCTTTTAATGGTAGGATCCACGAATATTGCTTCAAAAAAAGGAATATTGAAGCATTTAAAATTTTTCAAAACCGAACTGGCTGCAAACAACCATATTGATGACATTGTTTCCTTTTGCGATGAAATGTCAAAGATCAAAACCGGGGTACTTATTGTCTTAAAAAAAAATAACAGCCTGGAATTTGTAAAAATGACCGGCGATCCGATGAGGATACAGGTGAACAAACCGATTCTGAAAAGTATCTTTTATAAAAACAGTCCTTTGCACGACGGTGCCATCGTTGTGGAAAATGATACCATCACCGCCACAAGGGTCATTCTACCCATTGAAAATACCATTGAAATACCGGCACATTTTGGATTGAGACACAGAGCGGGACTTGGAATTACAACCCGAACGGATGCCCTGGCGCTGATCGTTTCGGAAGAATCGGGCCAAATTTCTTATATCAATAACGGTGCGTTCATTTTGTTTGAAGACATCTCAGAACTGACAGAGATCGTTAAAGAGGATCTTTCCTGATCAAAACTCCTGAAAATAAAGGTTTTCTGTTTATTCAAACTGAATCAATACCAAACTTGCATATATTTTCATGAACACGCTGGGCGTAATTCGTCTGGAAAATAAGTTCATCGAGGATCAACTCGCCTGTTTTTGAGCAAACTGAATATTATAAAGCTTGCTGTAATATCCATTTTTGCTCAATAGCTGGGCATGACTTCCCTGCTCTACAATTTTACCATTTTCCATCACAATGATCTTATCCGCTTTTTGAATGGTTGCCAGCCTGTGTGCAATAATAATGGAGGTCCGATTCTTGGTGATCTTTTCTGTGGCTTCCTGTATCAGTTTTTCTGAATGGGCATCAATTGAGGATGTTGCTTCATCAAGTATAAGTATCCCTGGTTTGCTCACAGAGGCTCTTAAAAAGGCGATCAATTGCCGCTGACCCACTGAGAGCATCACCCCTCTTTCCTTGACATTGTAGTCATAAGCACCCGGTAAAGACATGATAAAATCATGTATCCCTATTTCTTCTGCAACTCTTTTCACCTCTTCTCGTGAAATGGAATCATCTTTCAAGGTGATATTGTTGTAAATGCTGTCGGAGAAGAGAAAGACATCCTGCAACACAACCGCGATCTGGTCGCGAAGTTCATGCAAGGGGTAGGCAGAAATGTTCACATCATCAATTTTGATCTCCCCTGAATCAATTTCGTAAAAACGGTTCATTAAATTAATGATGGTTGATTTACCCGCTCCTGTGGCTCCTACTATGGCCACCGTTTCTCCGGGTTGAACCCGGAATGAAATTCCCTTAATGACCTCTTCGCCCTCAACATAGCTGAAATGGACATTTTTAAATTCAACTTTTCCTTTAAACGAAGAGACCACCGTTGAACCCTTGTCAATCTCACCTTCTTTGGCATCAACAATTTTAAAAACCCTTTCTGCCGCCACCATGCCCATCTGCAAGGTATTGAATTTGTCGGCGATCTGTCTCAAGGGTCTGAACAGCATGTTGTTCATCATGATAAAACTGATGATTTCACCGGCTGTCACCGAGTTATCGACCGCTGCATTCAAGCCCCCATACCAAACCACCAAACCAATGGCAATGGAAGGTAGGACCTCTGCAACAGGAAAGAAAATAGAATTGTACCAGACTGTCCTGATCCATGCCTTTTTATGCTTGTCATTGATACTTTTAAACTTCTCGTATTCAATCTTTTCACGTGTGAACAACTGGATAATCCTCATTCCGGTAATCCGCTCCTGCACGAAGGTATTCAAATTGGCAACCTCTGTTCTTACTTCCTGAAAAGCTGATTTCATCGCTTTCTGAAATATCTTGGTGGCAAATATGAGCAAAGGAAGAATGGAAAATACAATCAGGGCCAACTGCCAGTTCATCAGGATCATGACAACTGCGATGACTAACATTTTCAGCAGGTCACTGATGATCATGAACAATCCCTGGCCGAATACACTTGCGATGGTCTCAATATCAGAAACAACCCTGGTAACAAGTTTACCTACTGCAGACCTATTATAAAACTGCATTTTAAAATGAAGCAAATGCTTAAACAGTTGTGTCCTCATATCCCTGACAATGTTCTGTCCGAGCCAATTGGCAAAATAGATGAACAGGAACTGAAAAAGGACCTCGAAGACCAGCACAAGAAGCATCAGCATAACGAAAAGCAACAATTGTTCTGCATTCCTGTTGTATACATAATCATCAATGACCTGCTTTAAAAGAACGGGTCTGATGGCAGCAAACAATGCCACTGACAAAACCGATACAACAGCAATAAGAAACTGTAGCCTGTAAAACCTGGCATATCGCATGAGTCTCGCGAAAAGTTTTACATCGTAAACTTTTCCAACAACCCTTTTATCTGATTCCTTTTTTTTGGCCATTATGATACTTTGAATAATTCGTCAGGATAGTCAACTTTGGTTAAAAATAAGCCTTTGGCCTTTACCGAAGCCCCGGCCCTGGTTCTGTCTCTGCTTTTTATTACTTCTTCAAATTCAGGGATTGACAGTTTGTGCTTTCCTACTTCCAAAAGGGTCCCAACGACGGCTCTCACCATGTTTCGCAAAAATCTGTTTGCCGAGATCTGGAAGATCAGTTCTTTGCCTTCCCGCTTCCAAAATGCCTCTGAAATATCACAAAGATAGGTTTTTACATCAGTTTTAGAACGAGAAAAACATTTAAAATCTTCATGTTTCAAGAGTAATTGTGCCGCAGCATTCATCTTTTCTACATCCAGACCATTCTCCGCCATCAGAAGTGCCGTATCTGCCAAAAAAACATTTTTCTCCATTGAAATACGGTATTGATAACTTCTGGAAATCGCATGAAACCTCGCATGAGCGTCCTGCTGCACTTGAATTACCCTAAAAACAGCAATATCCACCGGCAAAAATGAATTCAGCCTGAATTTTAACTTTTTCTCATCTATTGAATTTTCATAATCAAAATGAAGAAAGAATTGTTTGGCGTGAACCCCGGCATCAGTCCTTCCACATCCCACGACTGAAATATTGTCTTTCAGCAAAACGGATAAAGCATTTTCTACGGTAGCCTGAACTGAATTTTCCCTGGGCTGTACCTGCCATCCGTGATACATTTTTCCGTGGTAAGAAAGTTCAATAAAGTATCTCAAAAACCTTTAATTTTGTGCCCAACAAAGATAATTAAATTAATCCATACCAATTTGCCCAAAAAAATTCTACTGCTGTCTGATACGCACGGTTATATTGATGAAAAAATTCTCTCCTATTGCTCCGAAGCTGATGAAGTTTGGCATGCCGGAGATATTGGAAGTCTCGAAGTAACGAACCAGATCAAAAAAGTAAGCCATGTAAGAGCGGTCTATGGCAACATAGACGATAAAGACATTCGCAGCGAATTTCCTCTGGACCAAAATTTTACCATTGAGGGCGTCGATGTATGGATGACGCACATCGGAGGCTATCCCAATCGATATGAGCGCAGGATAAAAGAGGCTATCACGCGTAAGCCACCCAAATTGTTTATATCAGGTCATTCGCATATTCTCAAGGTACAGTATGATAAAAAACTGCAATTGCTGCACATGAATCCCGGGGCTGCCGGAAATCACGGGTTCCATAAAGTGAAAACAATGCTGCGTTTCGAAATAGACAAAACGGACCTAAAGAATCTTGAAATTATTGAAATCAAGAGATGAAATCAGACTGCTTCCACCATATTGGGTTGATAGATGGGTACAGAAATGAAAATGCTTGTACCTTCTCCCTGCTTTGAATTGATATTGAACACACCTTGCATGATCTTGATCCGTGCCTCAATATGGCTGAGGCCAAGCCCATCTTTCTTTCTTGCCCGTTTAACATCAAAACCATTACCATCATCAATGATCTGAATTAATAATTTTTCTCCGTTGCGTTCCATAAGGTTTATGGAAGCATTTTTGGCCTTGCTATGCTTTAAAATATTATTGATGAGCTCTTCAATAATATTGTAAATTTTTATTTCAAACTCCTGGTGGTATCTCTTTATTCCGTTGTCATCGCTTATGAATTGAATCTCAGAGTTGGAATATTTTTCGCAAAGATCGTGAACGGCAAAGGCCAGGCCAAACTTCAGTAATACCGAGGATATCAATTCATGGGAAAGGTCCCTGATTTTCACGGAAGCCTCATTTACAATTTCCTGAGCCTTCGAAATTTCGATCGGCACATGGGTTTTTAACTGAGACCTGGACGCCTGCAGGTGCAAATTGGCCGATGACAAAAGGGCACTGACACTGTCATGCAATATTTCAGCAATTGACTTTCTTTCCTTCTCCTTGGCGTCAATCGTTGCATTTATGATCCTGGTCTGAAGATTGTTGTGAATCTGTTCCAGTTTATTCTGTTCTTTTAATTTATAATTTTTATAAAATATGAATCCAAGGATCAGCACTGTTAAAGTAATAAAGGCCAAACCATAGAACAATACCTGGGCCCTGAAAGCCTTGCTTTTCTCCTCCTCTGTCTTTTGCTCTTCTAGAGCCAGGTTGTATTTTGCTTCCACCCCGGCAATATTCTCAGCCAACTGGTCATTGCTGAGTTTGGTTTTTATCTTATCTGATTTATACAGGTATTCGTAGGCATTTTTATAATCTTTTAAGGAGTCATATGATACCGACAGGTTCTCGTAAATTATTCTTTTTAAGTATTGTACATCTTTTGTCGTATCCTGTTTTATTTTGTCATAGGCAGCCAAATAATTTTCTATGGCCGCATCATATTGACTCTCAAAATGATATAAATTACCCAAATTTACATTGGAGTAAGCTATTCCAACAATATCGTTTTGTTTGATCTTGAGTTTCAGGGCCTCCCTGTTCCAGTGTTTTGCGAGGGGGAAATTATTATTGTTCTGAGCAATGACGCCCAAATTATTATAGGCATTCGAGATTCTGATCTCAGTCTTTGGCGTAACAGGATAATAGGTCACTTTCCTGAAAAATATCTTTGCACTGTCTTCTTCGTTTTTGGCATAGTAAAAACTCCCCAAACGGATCAGGGCCTTGGTGATCCCCACTGTATCCTTGCTGAGTTTCGCCCTGTCTAAAGAGATCTTATTGTAGTAAATGGCTTTGTCAAAATTTTGTGAATCGGCAAATATTCTGGCCAGAAGGTTTGCAAAATCAATATAAAGCGACGAATTGGAGGTGCCTTTCAAACGATCCAGTCCGTTTAAAAGTTTCTGCATGGCCTTCTCTTTTTGACCCTGCTGGTAATACATGCGTCCAATCCTGAATTCAAAGGAAAGCCTTTCATCTGAATTTCTCGCAAAAGAAAAAGTATTCAGTGTATTATTGATCTGATAATTGGCCTTGTCATATTCTCCAATATCGATCAGGGAATCAATTTGTTGTAGTTTGTTGTTGATGTAGGTTGCTTCCTGCTTACCGTCCTGAGCATATGATAAACCCCCTGCTACCAGAACAATAATAAGGGTCAATAAAATCCTATAGTTTAAAAATAGTCTTGATATCAAATTAAATAACCTCATTTTTCAAAGCAAATATAGCCAAACCAACACTATTTTTAACTTTTACTTTTTTCATTAGATTCTTGCGATGGGTCTCTACGGTACTTTCACTTATATGCAACTCGTCTCCAATTTCACGGGTACTGTATTGCTGAGCAACAAGTTTTAGCACCTCAACTTCCCTTCTTGTCAGCGAACTGATCAATACTCCATCCTGACTTCCTTCATTTTTAATTTGTCCGTTCAACAGGGTTTGCATCATTTTTTCCTTGACGTCGTCAGTAAAATACTGATTGCCTTCTGCCACCTTGTAGACGGCATTTACAATATGCTCTCCGGCCGATTTCTTGGGCACGAATCCTTTGGCACCCATCTGGAGCACCTCTTTTACAAGTTTGACATCATCATAACTAGAAAGTACGATGATTTCAGGTCTTTTCTTAAGTTGTTTGAGTTTCTTCAAAACTTCAATGCCATCCAGCAGCGGCATGTTGATGTCTAAAATCAAAACATCTGATTCGTTCTCAGAATACCAATCAATGACTTCGTTCCCGTTGAGGGAATATCCAATCACTTCAATACCTGGCTCAATATTCAGCACCGCTTTAACACCATCAATAAGTATTTGATGGTCATCGGCAATATGAACTGTAATTAATTTATCCATATCCTACAACTTTTGTTCGAAACAAGGGTTAAAAAAATCCGAAAAAAACTAATTTTTCGGATCTTTTGATAGTTTACTAAACAAACGTTTTAAATCTGCTTATATTGTATGTCAGGATTATTCCCAGATGATAGCACCCTTTGGCCTTCTGTCCGGCTCTCTGGCATTCAATAATGCATCCATAGATGCTACATCATAGTTACTTTCGTAAATATTATTGAAAGCTGTTTCAACCTTTCCATTTACAGGTTTCAAATCAAGCGTTACGGTTTTAGAAATTTGAGAGTCCCCATTTTCCACTAGAAAAATCTCGTTTGAGGTTCCAATCAAAGCAGACGAAACCAAAACATTCTGATCGACAGTGAACGTTACTTTAACGTCACCATTATTGTTTTCCAGTACTGGAGCAGATTCTAATAAGGTGCCCTCAATATCAGACAAAACCGCTGTAGTTGAGTTAGTTAAGTTGGTTGTGAAAGATGCCATAACCAACAATAAGGCAATTGCAATAGTAAAATTTTTCATAATAATAAACTTTTAGATTTGTTTTGTATGTATATGTTTGTCAGCAAAAATAGGCTAACACATCAAATGTATCGGCAATTAGGATACAAACCAATAGCGGAATCAGGTATTTTTTGTTCTACCCAGAAACCGTGAGGTTTATCCCTGAAAACCGTTACTTTTGAAGTTTTTAAAGATAAAAAAAATCTATTATTATGTAAATTTTACTCTTTTTTATTGCATTCTGTTGATTTTTAAGTGAATTAATTGGTTCAAAATGAATTCTTTATAAATTCGTAATCATTATTTTATTTCAATTTCTTTTGTTGAAATAAAATAAAATACATATCTTGCATGTCCGTTTTTTGATGAATTTAATTTCAATAGTTGAAATATTTATAGTAAGGAGAGAAGTTATTTGTTTTATGACAGAACTTGTTTCACTTCTCTCCTAACTCCCTTTCCTTTTTCCCCTTAAAAGAAGCGTCATACACATTTGCTTCTTTAGAAATACTCAAATTTTTACATTTGGGTATTTTTTTTGTTTGAAAAATAGTAAGGAGAGAAGCTATTTGTTGATCTTGTAGTATCAGAAAACCATTTGCTTCACTTCTCTCCTTTCTCCCCTTTCTTCATCCCCATGATCTGGGGTATATTTTACAATTAAAGATGTGGTATCCTTAATTTGCTTTCTGTAAAAGAAAAATGAACTTTGAATTGAGCTCTGGTCATTTTGAGGATTATTTTTAAAATAGTAAGGAGAGAAGCTATATGTTGATTCTGTAGTATCAGAAAACCATTTGCTTCACTTCTCTCCTTTCTCCCCTTTCTTCATCTCCAGATCGAGGACCTGGAAGTAAGTTATACCCTATGAACCAAAGCCATAAAGATCATTTCTTTGAGAAATTTGATTTTTTAAATGTCAATTCAGGAATGTATAGCAATTTTCCCACGTTTTGAAAATAGTAAGGAGAGAAGCAATTTGTTAAATAATTTTATGACAGAAACAATGCGCTTCACTTCTCTCCTTTCTCCCCTGTTATCAAAACCTTGTCAAAAACAAGGTCTAAATTATATCGTTAAAAGTAAAGTACCCTTAACCTGGTCTCTTGTAGAGAATTTCTTTCTTCAAAATGTCATTTCAGGAATCATAGCAATTTTTCCTCGGAGTTCAAAATAAGGAGAGAAGTTCGCTGACTTCTTTGATTGAAAGTGACCTTCTCTCCTTTCCCCCCTTATGCCTTTTTTACAAAGGCTGTTTTTTTCATAACAGTAATTATTACTTGAACAATTACACTACAAATATATATACACATGACGTTTCACACAATAGAGGAACTTGGGATTTTGAAAAATCCCCAAAAACGGTTAGAAAGATTCAGGGCAAAAAAAAGACTGTCTGAAACAGGTTCGGACAGTCTTCACACACTATAACTAAGGTATTAGTATTAACGTAAACGATCTACAGATTTTACAAGCTTTTCATCCTTAATGATCGCTTTATTCGCCAGGGCCAATAAAACAATAATCAACAGGGGCATGAAAACGCCAATACCCTTCTCAGAAATATTCATTTCTCCAGGTAACTTTAGTAAACGGTATACAATAATTCCTAACAATAAAAAGTTGATCACAATATTTACTCTATTGCTACTGATTTGTCTTGAACGTTTTTTGAATAAAAAAATACTTACAACTGACAAGATGGTCGATACAATGAACAAAACAGGAACAGCAAGATCGAATCTGGCCTCAATTTCCATCAGGTTCACCAGATAAATCATCTCTCCATCTGCACCTTTCCAAAAAGGAAGCACAAAAGCTAAGACACCCGATATCAGGGCCGCTGCAATGAGATAAACAGTCTGGATTCTTTGTAACATTTTTTTAAATCAAGGGCAAAAATACATTAATCTTTTTAAGAAATAAACTTTATATATTAATTTTATTTTGTAATATTGTGGCATCAAATCGAAATATATTGTAAAATTACTTCTTTTACGATACCTATTATATTATATCAAAACAAATTCATTTAAACAGATATATCTTTCCTCAGAAATGATATCAATAATTCACATTTATTTATGATGTTTGAAATAGACGCACTCAAGGAGATGAAACTTTTGGAGTTGCAGGAAATTGCTCAAAAAATTGATGTTCCAAAATTTCGTCAATTAAAAAAACTTGATTTAGTGTATCAAATATTAGATGTTCAGGCAGCTAATCCTAAACAAGTTATAGAAAAAACAGCGTCTCCGAGTAAACCAAAAAGAAAGCGAATTTCTAAAAACGAAAAATCTGTAGAATCGAAAGAAACAGATAATAAAAAACAAGATTCGAATCAGCCGGTTCAAAAAGAAACGGAAAGGGTGAAAGAGCCTCATGTTCCAGATCAAAAAGACAAACCGGAATTAAATAAGCCGGTTCACCAGGAAAAGAGGCAGGAACACAAGGAAAAGAAACCGCATTCGCAAGGAAAGAGTCACAACACGAGAAAGGAGCAAAAGAGTCCGAATCAGCCTCAAAAAAAAGAAGCGCACCATCAGAACCAACCCCAGGCTAAAGATCAAAAGCCTTCGAAGCATCAGCAGCCAAAGGATCAACGCAGATCAAACCAGAATCCCAACCAACATCAGAACCACAAACAGAAAGGAAATGAACCGAACCCTAAGGCTAAGTATCGTGACCCTGACTTTGAATTTGACGGGATCATAGAAAGTGAAGGTGTTTTAGAGATCATGCCTGACGGTTATGGATTTTTAAGATCCTCTGACTATAATTACCTCTCCTCTCCTGATGATATTTATGTATCGCAGTCACAAATCAAACTTTTCGGTTTAAAAACAGGAGATACTGTAAGAGGAAAAGTAAGACCTCCGAAAGAAGGTGAAAAATATTTTCCGTTGATCAGGGTAAGTCTTATCAACGGATTGAATCCGAGCATTGTAAGAGACCGTGTTTCTTTCGAGCACCTTACACCCCTGTTTCCGGAAGAGAAATTTAATCTGGCAGAAAAAGGAAGCAACATTTCAACCCGAATCATTGACCTTTTCTCACCAATAGGAAAAGGACAGCGCGGAATGATCGTTGCACAGCCCAAAACTGGTAAAACAATTTTACTCAAAGACATTGCCAATGCCATTGCGGCAAATCATCCTGAAGTGTATCAGATCATTCTTTTGATCGATGAGCGTCCGGAAGAGGTTACAGATATGCAGCGAAATGTCAAAGGAGAAGTAATTGCTTCGACTTTTGACGAATCTGCTGAAAAGCATGTACGTGTCGCCAATATTGTTCTTGACAAAGCGAAAAGGCTGGTTGAATGTGGTCATGATGTTGTCATTCTGCTTGATTCGATAACCCGTTTGGCAAGAGCCTATAACACAGTGGCACCTGCTTCGGGAAAAATCCTGTCGGGTGGTATAGATGCCAATGCCCTTCACAAACCAAAAAGATTCTTTGGTGCGGCAAGAAATATAGAGAATGGAGGATCTTTGTCAATTATTGCTACGGCATTAACCGATACTGGGTCTAAAATGGACGAAGTTATTTTTGAAGAGTTCAAAGGAACCGGTAACATGGAACTTCAGTTGGACAGAAATATTTCCAACCGAAGGATCTATCCAGCGATTGACCTTGTCAAATCAAGTACAAGACGCGATGACCTGCTGCATGAAGACAAAGTGAGACAAAGAATTTGGGTATTGCGAAAATACCTGGCCGATATGAATCCTATCGAAGCCATGGAATTTGTCAGCGAAAAAATCAAATTCACCAAGAACAATGAAGAGTTCTTGATGTCTATGAACGGTTGATATGATTCAAAGGAGTTCTTTTTGAAGAAATCGCCCATCAGGTTTAATTAAAATACTGAAAGTCAGATATAAAAATATCTGACTTTTTTTATGCAAAAACCTTTGTTCATATTTATAAATTGTTCGTATATTTGCACCCACATCGCGGGATAGAGCAGTAGGTAGCTCGTTGGGCTCATAACCCAAAGGTCGCTGGTTCGAGTCCAGCTCCCGCTACTAGGAAAACCTTTCAGGAAACTGAAAGGTTTTTTTGTTGTAAAAAATTCGTAATGCTTGCATTTAAGAATTTTGAGCAACAAAAAAAAATTGGCGCAAGCCAATAAGGTTTTCATAGTCAAGCATCCCCTATTCTGGTCCATTTCGAAGTGAAACGAAGAAATGAATCCAGCTCCCATTCATGAATTTATAGCAAATCAGACATAAAAACATTGGCGCAAGCCAATAAGGTTTTGCTGGTAAAGCATCCCATTCTCGGGTCCGACGACTGAAAGGAGTCAATCCAGCTCCCATTACAAATAGCCTCAGGAGAAATCTGGAGGCTTTTCCTTTGACTAATGAACTATAATTTATTTTCTATATTTGATTAAAATCAGTTTAAATCAGTTTTTCAGACTAGAAACCACATGGGTTTTCAAAAATACATATCTGAATTAAAAAGGAGAAATGTAATTAAATCAGGAATTGCATATTTGGTGGTGGCATGGGTAGTATTACAGGTATTTTCAATTCTTTTACCTCTTTTTGAAGCTCCGTTGTGGGTATTGAGGACTCTAACTTTGTTAATGGCTATTGGATTCCCAATATGGGTAGTTATTTCATGGATATATGATTTCACACCAATGGGTATAAAAAAGAATGAACATGTTAAAATTGAAGAATATGAATCCATCAGCACTGGTAAAAAATTAAACCGACTCATAATAATTTTTTTATCTATTGCAGTTGTTTTTTTAATGGTGAGGTTGAATTGGAATAGATTCAATAGTGAGGAGAAAATATTAGGTCAGCCTGATGAAAATGAAAATCTATCTACTAATTTAAAAGCACTCGACTTTTATTTTAAAGGAGAGCTTCATCATAAAAAAGAGACGCTTTCAGATATTAATGAAGCCATAGCGTATTATAAAATGGCGATTGATGAAGACTCTCTTTTTGCCAAGGCTTACAGCAGGTTGGCCAGTGCCTATATGAGAAAGAGTCTTTCTTTCGATTTAAATACCAAGTGGGAAGTCGAAGCATATTCTTCTGCCAAAAAGGCGTTACTATTAGACCCTGATTTAGCAAATCCACATATCATTCAGGGACAGTTTTTTTGGAGTAAAACGCACAACTTTGCACATGAAGAAGCAATAAATGAATTCAGGAGAGCAATACTAAAAGACCCGAACTCTAGTATTGCATATGAACAATTATCATTAGTCCAGTTTCATATTGGATTATTTGATAAAGCATTGAGAAATGCTAAAAAAAGTCTTGAGTTAGAACCTGGGAATTATAGAGCCAGGAGATTTATTGGAGAAACCTTAATGTTCAGTGGTCAATATGAAAATTCACTTATTGAATTTGAAAAAATACCAGAATATTTTGATCCTCAGTTGACACAGACCTTGTTAGCGTTAAATCATTTTTACTTGAGAAGTGCTGCTGTAGCAATTGAGATGTTAGAAACTAATCATCAATACTCACCAAACAATAACCTTTCCAATAGCGCCTATGCCATGATTTTGGCTAACAAAGGAGAATATGCTAAGGCTGAACAAAAAATGGAATTAGCTCTAAAAAATTCAGAGGATTTAATTCATGTTCACCATGTTTATTACCAGTTGGGAGTTACTTCTGCAATAATGAATGAAAAAGAAGAGGCTGTTAAATGGTTAAATAAGGCCGCAGATACTGGATTTCCAAATTATCCTTTATTCAGTTCAGACCCATATCTGATAAACCTAAAAGGATTTAAAGAATATGAGAAACTGCTATCTAGATTAGAAGAAAAATGGATGTATTTTAAAACGTTATAAACCTGAATCAAGCCTCCTTCAAAAAAACTCTCATAAACTCATTTAGGTTCTATAATTCGATGCTTCCCCCTAAAGCATCCCATTCTGGTCCGACGACTGAAAAAAGGGTATCACAGCCCCAAAACCATTTTTAATATTCACCTTGATTAAAAGTTAATGAAGGTAATCATATTGATCTGGTCCCTCCCGCCCTTTGAAAAAAACTGATTCATATAGCCCAATTCAAGCCGCACTTTATTTGACAACTTGTAACCGAAGCCCCCGTAAAGCCGGTCTCTGTCAAAGATGGTACCAGAGGTATTCAAAAATATTTCATTGTAGGCAGAAAAATAAACCGTATGATCGATCATTTCCTTATTATTGATCGGAACAGTAAGTGATAAAAAGTATCTGAACCGCATTTTAAAATCGGATTCTACGAAGCGCTGTTCAAACCGATAGCGATGCTGTAAACCAACGATTCCAATCTTTTGTCGCGTGATAAATTGTTGGTAAATCCTGTGCTCATTTACGTCAACTTTATCATCTGTGCCATCTATATAGTTTTGGCTTAAAATATACCCATAACCTAGCAACACATTATTGTTGTTTTCTGTCAGGTTGTAGCCTATTCCTGTTCTTATGAGCAATTGCTCCAGATCTCCTATCGCATTATAATTTCGGTATTGCACTTCGTTGTGCCAGTTCCAGTCACTCTTGATCTTCATATTTCCAAAATAGAGCAACCAATTTCCGAGACTGCTGTCTTGTGAGTGCCCCAAGAAGGGTACAATGAGCATACATATAAACAATATTTTCTTCATTTCATAGAATTATTATAAAGCTTCAATTTACTTCTTGATACAATCAAAACTGGTTTTTAAATTGATCCAAAGATAGCAAATAAGCAGTGAATGTTTGCAGGAACAACAGCCATGAAAGATTGTACATGAAGACAGGTGTTGTTCAAGCCAGATAAGTTCGTCCAGACCTCCAATAAAACCGAAGTTGCTTCTGCAACTATCATTCCTTGTCTGTCATGGGTTTTTATTTGCTATTGAGCGATTTAAAAAACCTGTCAAAAATCTTTGGGCCTCTTACTTTGATTTTAGCGAAACGACACCCTTCTTCAACCCTTTTCCCTTCACTGTCAATTCGATATCTCCAACTCTGGTATCCGATTCAACCAAAACCACCAGCTTCCCACTGAACAATTTCATGGTGGGTTTGTGAAAAGGTTCCAGGGAGGTTGGGTCTCCATTGCACACCGCTTTAAAACGACCAGCACCGCTTACATCGAAATGTAATTGTTCGGTTGCAGTGGGGCAAGGGACTCCGTTTTTATCAGTTACTGAAACGGTGACAAAGGCCAGGTCCTTTCCATCAGCACTTATTTCTCTCCTGTCGGCCTCCAATTTTATCTTATAGGGTTTCCCTGAGGTAAACACCGATTTTTCCGCCACGGCTTTTCCCTGTTCATCCAGTGCCACAACCTTTAATTCTCCCGGTTCATATACTACGTCCATCCACATCAATCGATACCTGTTTTGAGGCGTTTTATCATGCTTATGCTGTACCCCCATGCTTTTTCCATTGATAAAAAGTTCTGCGCTATTATAATTTGTATAGACAAATACCGGTGTGATCTCTCCTTCCCGTCCTTGCCAGTTCCAGTGAGGCAGGATATGAAGTGTTTCCTCTTCAGTGTTCCATCGGCTGCGGTAAAGGTAATATCTGTCTTTGGGCAAGCCTGCCAGATCGGAAATTCCGAAATAGGAACTTCTTGACGGCCAACTGCTGTCGTAAGGGGTAGGCTCTCCAAGATAATCAAAACCTGTCCATACAAATTCACCAATAACCCAGGGTTTATCGTCCTGTAAAACAAAATCATCATCAGGCAAATTCGACCAACTGCAATATTCCATATCGTAAGAAGAACTTTGAAGGTCCTTATATGTTTTCATGCTCCCTTTCACAACCGGGAATTTATAAATCCCCCTGGAACTCACCGTAGAGGCTGTTTCTGACCCGAGGATCATCCCCTGCGGAAAAGTCTTATATGCCTTTTCGTATAAATGCGTCCTGTAGTTGAGCCCGGGAATATCAAGCAGGGCTCCAAATCCGGAATTCATGGTTGCTTCTACCTGATCCATCCCCACCGTTACCGGACGTGTCGGATCTTCCCTGTGGAATATTTCCTGTAACCATTTGGCTCTTTTCACACCTTCCGAGCCATGCTGGTCGGGCACTTCATTCCCTGAACTCCACATGATGACAGAAGGGTGATTTCGTGTTGCACGCACCAAATTCACGACATCTTTCTCTGCATCCGTGTCAAAAAAACGATGGTAACCATTTTCAACTTTTGGCTTTGCCCATTCGTCAAAACTTTCTGCCAAAAACATAAAGCCCATTTCGTCACACAGTTCAAGCTGTTCTATCGATGGCATATTATGTGAACTTCGTATGGCATCACAGCCCATATCCTTTAAAATACTTAGCTGTCTTCTCAAAGCAGATTTGTTTACCGCTGTCCCTAATGGTCCGAGGTCATGGTGCAGACAGACACCTTTAAATTTGCGGCTTTCTCCGTTGAGTTTAAATCCTGTCTCAGGTTCATAGGCAATATCCCTGATCCCGAAACGTGTCCTGATAACATCCTTTAATAACTCGCCTTTGAACAATTGAGAAACAGCTGTATACAAATATGGGCTTTCCGGGCTCCACAGATGCGGTTTTGGAACTGCTATATTTTGCTCAAACTCGTTACCGTAAAGAGACCGAGTGGCCTGTTGCGCAAGTGTGTCTCCTTCAGCACCTAAAATATGGGTGACCATCCTGAGCCCCTGACCCGAAACCTTCGACTTGACATTTACCTTTGCCAGATCCCGATCTATATAGGGAGTTGTAATAAAAGTGCCCCACTGGTCAAAACTCTCCTCATCTTTAACAATGATCTGAACCTTACGGTACAAGCCGGCACCAGGGTACCATCTTGAAGACAATTCCCTGTTGGAAAGCTGCACCGCAAGGGTATGCGTGACATCACCCTTAATAAAAGTTGTGATATCAAAGTAAAAATAACTGTACCCATAGTTCCACTCACCGGCTTTCTGACCGTTTATATAAATCCTGGGCTCGCTCATGGCTCCCTCAAAAACAAGCAGTACCTTCTGACCCGGTTTGTACTGAGGAAGGGTGAATTTTGTTCTGTACCAGCCCTGGCCCATATAGGGCAAAGCACCTGTTCTTCCTGTTTTCTCTGTTTCAATTTCCTCTCCATTCTGAACTATGGCCACCGTTTGTTTGTCGTGCTCTTTATCAAAAGGACCGTAAATTGCCCAGTCGTGAGGCACGGTAACATCCTGCCAACCCGAATCATCAAAATTCTTTTTGAAAGCCAGGTCATTGACCCCTTTAAAAAATTTCCATTCGCTATCCAGTTCCATCACAATTCTTTCCTGACCGGCTGATTCAAAAAAAGTCATATAAAAAAAGGTGCATAGGATCCATTTGTAGTGTTTGCCAATCATCGTCTTAATAATTTTGATATAAATGTACGTCTTGATGATTGAAAATTATCACTTGAATAAAAATTTTAACCCCATCCCTTCTTTTTCATTTCTAGTTTTTATCGAAAAGAGAACCTGACATCCCGATACATCAAATTAATTCTTGAAAACTACTTCTCTTAAACGTTTAATTTATTTATGTTTAATTTAAGGAATCATAATTGATCGAAATCTTCACATCATAATTGATAAAAAATGATAATCAGGCTTTTACCTATTTTATTTGTGCTCTTACTTTTTAATTGTCATTGTGTTTTCAGTCAGCAGGAAGTAGATAGAATGTTCTCTGTTGATTTAAAAGAGCCGGCATACAAATCATATGAATCCCCTGTCATTATTCTGGATGAAGCTCACAATAATGGCTCCAAATTACATACATCCTTTGGGCCGACTTCAAAAATTTTAGTAAAGGATGGTTATACAGTTAAATCAAATGTAGAACCATTTTCCTTTAATACCTTGAAAAATGCTGACATATTGGTGATTATAGATGCCTTAGCGGCAGAAAATATCGGCAACTGGAAATTGCCGACTCCATCTGCATTTTCAGAATCAGAAATTAAAAGCATCCATAATTGGGTAAAAAAAGGGGGAAGTTTATTATTGATTGCAGATCACATGCCATTTGCGGGAGCCTCAAAAAAATTAGCGCAAGCCTTTGGTGTAGAATTTTTTAATGGTTTTGCAATCGATACAGTAGGTTGGGATTTGACAAAGTTTAACAGGGATGAAAACTCTTTAAAATTTCACCCGGTTATTGAAGGTAAAAATAAAGAGGAGCAGGTGAATGAAATAAGTACCTATTTTGGTCAGTGCTTCACCATATCGAATCATAATTTAAAACCCATTATGCAGTTTGAGGATGAAAATATTGTCATGTACCAGCCAAAGGTTGCTTGGCAGTTTGATCATAATACAGATCATTTTTCTTCAAAAGGATATTTTCAGGGAATTGCGGGAGCTTATGGGAATGGACGATTGGCCGTCTTGGGTGATTCAAGCATCATACAGGCTCATCTAATTGGTAAAAATCAAAGACCGGTAGGGATCAATTCCGTTGAAACCAAAGATAATCTGCAATTCATGCTCAATTTATTTCATTGGCTTTCAGGTTTGTATTAAAGCGATAAAAAAACAAAAACCAACATATTTTCCTGGTCCAGCATATTTTATTTTGAATCCGCTTCTCTAATTAGAGATTTCCTATATTTACCGGAATTCTAATCCTTAAATGATGACCGACTACGGTTTCTTATCTGTTCTTCCTCCAGTCATTGCCATTATCTTAGCGTTAAAGACCAAACAGGTTTATATTGCACTTGTTTTCGGAATCTGGTTCTCATGGCTGATCATGAGCCAATGGAACCTTCTTGACGGGACTTTGGCCACCATCGAAGGCATGGTCAATGTTTTTAAGTCAGAAGGCAATACCAGGACGATCATGTTCAGCGCCCTTGTAGGAGCTTTGTTATTATTTATTCAATACTCGAGAGGAGTTGAAGGGTTTATCAACCAACTCAACAGACTTGTGCAGTATTTTGAACAGAAACAAACCGGATACAGCAGGGTCATCATACAGTTACTCGCGATGATAACCGGAGTGGTCTTATTTGTTGAAACGAGTATCAGTTCCTTAACCGTTGGAACACTTTACAGACCTATTTTTGATAAAATGAGGATTCCAAGAGAGAAGCTTGCTTATATTGCAGATTCGAGTTCCGCACCAACATCTATCTTAATTCCATTCAATGCCTGGGGCGCCTTTATCATGGGTTTGCTTTTGACGCAAGGCATTGAAAAACCATTTTCAGTGCTGATCGCTTCCATACTTTTTAATTTTTATCCGCTTATTGCGCTGATCATCCTGTTTACCGTCATCGTTTCCAAAAGGGATCTGGGTCCAATGGCTGCAGCCGAAAAAAGAACGGTTACAACCGGCAAATTAATGGATGACGGAGCAAAACCCATGATCTCTGATGAGATCACATCTTATGAACCCAAAGCAGGGGTGCCTGCCAAATCCTTTAATATGGTGATACCTCTGGCCACCATGGTAGCCATGATGCCGGTCAATCTGGCCTATACCGGCTGGGGCAAGGTGGAAAATGCCACCTCTTTCTGGAATCATGTATCCCAGGCCATTGGAAACGGATCGGGTTCTTCATCTGTGCTGTATGCAGTCCTAACTTCTATTCTTGTTGCCATGGTGCTCTATCGCGTGCAAGGTATCATGAAATTAAAAGAAATGGTGGAACTTATTTTAAAAGGGATCAGTGAACTGATGCCTTTAGCCCTGTTGATGTTACTGGCCTTTGCTATCGGGGATGCCTGTAACCAGCTCGGGACGGGTGAATATGTGGCCAACTGGTCCAAAGACTGGCTATCTCCTCAGTTTTTACCCGCTGTGGTTTTTGTGATCAGCTCTTTTATAGCTTTTTCAACCGGAACATCCTGGGGCACCTTTGCCATCATGCTCGCCATCTCAATCCCTATGGCCAATATACACGGAGTAGAGCTGACGTTAATTGTAGCAGCCACTCTGGGAGGGGGGATTTTCGGAGACCATTGCTCGCCCATTTCAGATACAACCATTATTTCTTCAATGGCTTCAGCAAGTGATCACATAGATCATGTGCGTACGCAATTGCCTTATGCTGTTATCGGAGGGATCATCACAACCACCTTGTACATCATTCTCGGATTTGCCATGATATAAGGCACAAGCACTAGAATTCATTTGATTTCTTCTGAAGAAGGGCAAAAACCTGCTACCTTTGTATCCTAATTTCGCAATTATGGAACATAAAGCAGGATTTGTAAATATTATTGGAAATCCAAATGTTGGTAAATCAACCTTAATGAATGCGCTGGTTGGGGAACGTGTTTCGATTATTACTTCAAAGGCACAGACCACAAGACATAGAATTCTGGGAATTGTGAACGGGGATGATTTTCAGGTAGTCTTCTCCGACACACCGGGTATTATCAAACCTGCCTACGGGTTACAGGAATCCATGATGGATTTTGTAAAAGTAGCCTTCGAAGATGCAGATGTGCTGATCTATATGGTCGAAATAGGGGAAAAAGACTTAAAGGATGCATCTTTTTTTGAAAAAATAAAAACGGTAAAAGTGCCTGTGCTTCTTTTGTTGAACAAAATAGACAAATCGTCTCAGACAGAACTTGAAGAACAGGTCTTGTTTTGGTCGGAAAAAGTTCCGAATGCAGAAATTATTCCAATATCTGCCCTTGAAAACTTTAATATCCAAACCGTCATGGACAGGATCATCGCACTATTACCTCAATCACCCCCCTATTACCCAAAAGACCAGCTCACAGATAAGCCGGAACGTTTTTTTGTCAATGAGACCATCAGGGAAAAAATCCTTTTGCATTACAAAAAAGAAATTCCCTATGCTGTTGAGATTGAGACAGAAGAATTCAAAGAGGACGACAGGATCATCAGGATCAGGTCCGTTATCATGGTTGAAAGGGATACACAAAAAGGGATCATTATCGGGCACAAAGGGGCTGCCCTGAAACGGGTTGGTTCTGAAGCAAGGAAAGACCTGGAAAAATTTTTTGGTAAAAAAATATTTTTGGACCTTCACGTGAAGGTCAATAAAAACTGGAGAAGCAGCAACAGCCAGTTAAAAAGATTTGGATACAAGGATTAATTAAACCAGCTCCTTAACATCATCAAAATCAAGGCCTCCGTAATTCCCTGAGCTCATCAGGAGCACAGCTGTATTTTCCAGGTTCTTGGTAAAGAGAAAATCCCTGAATGCTTCAGGCTCAGTATAAATTAGAAGGTCCTTTCGTTGAAATGCTTTGGCAATTTGCGCCTCACTGACTTCTTTTAAACGTTTGATCTTAACCGCATTCGGAGAATAAAATACGACTGCCTCATCTGCCTGCTCCAAAGTGCCGAGATATTCTTTCAAAAAGTCTTCATTCAAACTGCTGTAGGTATGAAGCTCAAGACAGGCCAACAGCTTTCGGTCAGCATATTGTTCCCTCACCGCTCTTGTGGTGGCCTCAACTTTCGAGGGTGAATGGGCAAAATCCTTAAAAATCACCGTTTCCTCATTTTCAGCAATTTTTTCCAGTCTTTTGCTGGCTCCGCTAAAATCAGCTATGGCCTCGTAAAAAGATTCTTCGCTCAGGCCCAGATGAAAACAGATACTCCTGGCCCCTTCGAGATTTTGCAAATTATGTTTACCAAATATTTCCAATGGAACATCTCCCTCTGAGGTTTCGAGAATCGTGGCTCCGTTTTCTATTCTGTAATCTGGGGTCTTATATGCATATCTCTTTATTTGATTTGTCGTGTCCTCCACCACTTTTTTCACTTCCGGATCCTCTTCATTATACACCATCATTCCTCCTTTGACCATGGTATCGACAAATATGCTGAATTGCTCCACATAATTTTCAAAAGTGGGAAACACATTGATATGGTCCCAGGCGATGCCACTGATCAAAGCGATGTTGGCCTTGTACAGATGGAATTTTGGCCTCAGATCAATAGGTGATGAAAGGTATTCATCTCCTTCCAGGACCATGATCTCATTCTCGTCTGTCAAATGCACCATTCTGTCAAATCCCTCCAACTGTGCCCCGACCATGAAATCAACTTCCATGCCATGGTATTTCAAAACGTGCAGGATCATAGATGTGATGGTCGTTTTTCCATGTGAACCCCCAATCACGACTCTTGTTTTATGACGGGCATGCTCATACAAAAATTCGGGATAAGAATAAATCTTCAGCCCCAGTTCCTGGGCCTTGATCAATTCGGGATTATCAGATTTCGCATGCATCCCTAAAATGACAGCATCCAAATGCTTGTTTATCTTCTCAGGAAACCAGCCCATGGCTTCAGGCAACAGCCCTGCTGCCGCCAGCCTTGATTTTGAAGGTTCAAAAATGGCGTCATCACTGCCGGTAACCAGATCCCCCTTTTCCTGAAGAGCCAAAGCCAGGTTATGCATTGCGCTTCCTCCAATAGAAATAAAATGTACGTTCATTATTTGGAATTAATTGCGGTAAAAATACAAATTAATGTGCTTGCCAGAGAAGGATAATCGGCCTAATTAAAGATCCTTTGATATCGCATTTAAAAGGACCGTTGCAAGGGCCTTGTCAAACAGGTTGGACCTCCCCCTCCCATGCGGCTGATATGGTCTCCGCTGTAAGTAAAAACTTCACAACCTTTATCTTTCAACCTTTTTTCTGTTACAGGATTTCCTTTAACCATAATGCATTTCATCGGACCAATGGCCAGCACGTTGCATCCCATGGTCTCAAATTCACTGTCGGGAACCTCAACCAGATCATAACCTCTGCCAATCAGCTCCTTTCTGAACGAAATGGGAATCAATGGTGAATAAACCACTGCCAGCTTTTCGGCTACCGGACTGAAAACTGACATCAGATGGAAAACATCATCAGGCCCCCTGTAATGTGGCATCTCAGCTACAATCACCTCCACACCTCTGGGTTCCATCAATTGTTTCAATTGTCGAATTCCTTCCTTATTTGTTCTGTAAGTATGGCCCACAGCAAGCGTATGCTTATCGAGCCATGCAATGTCACCTCCCTCCAACGTACCCGGAGCTGTGATACTTCCCAGAACAGGGATCTTATGCTGTTCATAAAACTCCTTTTGAGCCGCTGGCTCTGAAATTCGTTGGGGTTTACCCATATGACAAAGAATCATTCCGAAATCAGTAGCCACAGAAGCATCACGACAGTAAATAGAATCAATGCTCAGCCCGGCCTTAACAGGTAAATTCCAAATTGTTACGCCGTGATTTTCAAAGATCTCAATAAATTCAGAATATTCATTTATGGCTTTTTTCAAATCCGGTTTGGCCAAAAAATGTAAGGCATCCCATTGGGCTTCTAGCAATTCTTCTGAACGAAATGCGTTCGTGACCGGTTTTAACAATACTGACTCGAGTTTGAGGTAATCGGTATGATGTGTGAGGTTCATTCCCTTCTTTTTTTGTTGTAATTCATCAATAAATAAAATGGAATTCCCAGCAACAAAAGCAAGGTCCCATAATATACCGTGGCCTGACCTGACCCAAACAGGGCCCAAAGTGAATAGGAAACC
>JAHEHF010000091.1 GCA_024644745.1 Flavobacteriaceae bacterium | reverse complement strand
ATTCCACCTCCACCGGCCTGTAAAAATATTGTTTGATACATAGTCTGTTTTAGCTATTCTGTTGAACTTTTGGTTTTGGAGTTACCTCGGCCGTAATTTTTAAGATTTCCTTTCCCTGCTCCGTATTGGTCAGGAGGGTCACTTGTTTCTTCTGCATATTGGGCTTGTTGCTGGAATTGAATTTCACCTTGATCTCACCTGCTTCGCCCGGCATAATAGGTTGTTTTGGCCATTCAGGAACTGTACAACCACAACTCCCTTTTGCAGAAGTAATGATGAGCTCTGAATTTCCTGAATTTGTAAAAGAAAATACAGTTTCAACGATATCTCCCTCCTTGATGACCCCGAAATCATGTTCCGTTTTGTCAAATTTCAATTTAGGACCACCTTCCTTAATTTCGTTATCACGTTGTTTTGCCATTTCGACATTTTCATCGTTTATTTTCTTTGCTGCATTCTCATTACAGGACAAAGTCAATAAACTTAAACTCAAAACTGACAGGGCAATAGTTTTTTTCATTGTTATAAAATTTTAATTATGTAAAAGTATCATTTTTTATAATAATCCCCTACCTATTTTATTCAAACGTCCTGTTTTATTATAATCCTTTAGCAGTTTGTCCAGAACACCATTGATAAAATAACTGCTTTTACGGGTTGAATAATCCTTTGCTATTTCAATATACTCATTGATTGTCACCTTGGTAGGTATCGAAGGGAAGTAAAGAAATTCTGTTAAAGCCATCTTTATCAGGATCATATCCATATCGGCAATTCTTTCCGTATCCCAGTTTGGTGTTTTTTCGTCTATCTCAGAGGTAAATTCCTGCTGGTGCAAAATGACTTTTCTAAACAAGTCAATCAGGAACTCTTCATCGTCCGCTTTTACTTCAAGCTGTTTCAATCCGAAAAGGTTTCCTTCCTTCATCTGTTTGATCACCTTGAGTATCATTGTGTTTACCAAAGGATAATCATCTACCCAACTCAAATTGAGGCTCTCATAATAATCGAATAATTTCTCGTTAGGAGCAACTATATTTTTAAAAAAATCAAGTATAAATTGCTTGTCTTCCTCAAAATCGGACTGCTGTGATTTTATGTACCCATTATACTCCTCGCTAACCATCATCTCATCAAGAATAATTCGTACGTATTCCCTGTTGTCTTTCCAGTCCATCAGTTTCGAATTCGAGACGAAGTCATTGATTTCGGGGCTCTCTTTAATCGCAAGAAGTATACGGTTGTTGATAAATTTTAAATTTGGATTTTTATCTTCATCCGTGGCCAGGTATTTCTTTTTCTTGATCTCGATATGCTCAAGTGCCAGATTTTGAACCTCAACCATTAACAAAAGTTGTAACACGTAAAGATCCGTAACCTTTTTGATATTGTATGATAAAAATTTTTCTTCCTTGGGTAAGTTGTCACTTTTTGACTGCAGCACAGCATAGATGGATTGCATCACCTTGATACGAATATGTCTTCTATTCACCATTTTTATAAAGATCGTAAATTCAAATAATTAGGATATTTGATTTATAATTTGTCGGCAAAATTACCATTTTTTTTTGAATCAATTATTCGTAAATGCAAAGAAAAGGTTAAAATTCAAAGCGCCCTGTTCTCTGCTCAGGACAACATATAATATTTGTGTATCTTCGCCTAGTCTATCTGGCAGCAAACCAATATATGAACGCATTAAAATATCTCAATAAATTTTTCTTTAAATACAGGTTCAGATTCATTGTTGGAATTTTGATCACCGTTGTTGCCAAGGTATTCGCCCTTCAAATTCCACAACTGATAAAAGAATCCTTGAATATTGTAGAAGATTACAGCAAGGACCGTGTAACTGATCTTGAAATTGTAAAATCGCAACTGATCATCAACATCATGTTCATTATCGGAGCAGCATTGCTTTCAGGATTCTTTACTTTTCTGATGAGACAAACGCTAATTGTCATGTCAAGACTGATTGAGTTTGATCTCAAAAATGAAATCTTTCAGCAGTATGAAAACCTTTCTCTTAGTTTCTATAAAAAAAACCGGACAGGAGACCTGATGAACAGAATCAGTGAAGATGTCGGAAAAGTCAGGATGTATTTCGGACCTGCGATCATGTACACGATGAACATGCTTGTCCTTTTCATCGTTGCCATTACAAAAATGGCTCAAATTGATATAAAACTCACTTTGTACACTTTGCTTCCCTTACCCGTACTTTCGGTTTCCATCTATGTATTAAGCGGAATCATCAACAAAAGAAGCAATGTGGTACAACAGTATTTATCGAAACTAACCACCTTTGCTCAGGAAAGTTTTTCGGGGATCAATGTTGTGAAAGCTTATAGCATAGAGGGTTACACTTCAGCTGCTTTTAATGACCTTGCCAATACCAGCAAAGACAAAAATATTTCATTGTATAAGGCCCAGGCGCTGTTCTTTCCACTGATGATCCTGCTGATCGGTATCAGTAATATTTTGGTGATCTATATTGGAGGTATGCAATACATCAATGGGGAAATTGAAAACATCGGGATCATCGCCGAATTCATTATTTATGTCAATATGCTTACCTGGCCCGTTGCTGTTGTCGGCTGGGTTACCTCTATAGTACAGCAGGCAGAAGTTTCCCAACAAAGGATCAATGAATTTTTAAACGAAGAGCCAAGTATCAAGAATTATGTTACAGAACCAACGCCCATTCAGGGTTCTATTGAATTTGACAATGTTTCCTTTACCTATGAAGACACAAATATCACAGCACTGAAAAATATTAGTTTTAAGGTCGATAAGGGAAAAACTCTTGCGATTATGGGAAAAACCGGATCCGGAAAATCAACTATAGCAGCTTTAATCGCCAGGTTGTATGATGCGGATGAGGGTGAAATCCGAATCGATCAAAAAGCCGTAAAAAAATTAAACCTCAATTCATTAAGAGAAAGCATAGGATTCGTCACTCAGGATGCTTTTCTATTTTCCGACACCATCAAAGACAATATTAAAATAGGGAAAGAGAACGCCACAGACGAGGAAGTTGAAAAAGCAGCTGAGGCCGCCTATATTCTTCATAATATTGAGCAATTCAGCAATAAATTTGATACTTTGGTCGGTGAAAGGGGCGTGACCCTGTCCGGAGGTCAGAAACAAAGAATTTCTATTGCAAGGGCGCTGATCGCCGACCCTGAAATATTGATATTTGATGATTGCCTTTCCGCTGTTGACACAGAGACAGAAGAAATCATACTCAGGAATCTTGAAAACGCCACCAAAGGAAAAACCGGCATTATCATCAGCCACCGTGCATCCTCTGTAAAAAATGCAGATCAGATTATTGTTCTGGAAGATGGTAAAATGATTGAGTCAGGCACTCATGATGAGTTGATAAATAACAATGGCTACTATCAAGATATTTATAATCAACAACTTGAAGAGAAGTTAACAAATGATTGATCAACCGGTTTAAAAAGGAATGAAATAATTGTTGCATACGTTATTAAATTTTATAGATTTGTCTCAACATTTGTTAAAATATAAATTAAATTTAAATTTAATATGGAAGAAAAAAGGTTTATTGAACAAGAAGAAATCTTTTCTCAAGTGTTAAGAGCAGGTAGAAGAACCTATTTTTTTGATGTAAGAGAAACGAAGGCTGGTGATTATTATTTAACCATTACAGAGAGTAAAAAATTTACGCATGAAGATGGATCTTTCCACTATAAAAAGCATAAAATTTATCTTTACAAAGAGGATTTTAATGAATTTTCTGATATTTTAAATCAATCCACCTCTTTCATTCTTGACGAAAAAGGACAGGAAGTCATCAGTGAACGTCATCAAAAAGATTACCATAAAATCAATGGTGAGGATTTGAACGGAAGTAAAGCAGATGATGCTTCCACAGATAGTTTCACCGACCTGAACTTTGAAGATATTTAAAAAAAACCATCCCTAGGGATGGTTTTTTTTTAGGCTGATACCAGATCCCGATTTTCTATTCGGGTTTCTGAAAATAACCCTTCATTTAATAAATTGAGTACAGAAACCTTGTCGGCGGTTTTCACCAAAAAGGAAAGATTATAATTGCTTCCTCCATAAGAGATCATCCTAATGGGAATGTCCTTGAGGCTATTGAAAATGGCAGCTGTGATCCCTTTTTTATTCTGAGCCAGATCTCCCGCAATACAGATGATACTCAAATCTCCGTCCACTTGAATATTGCCGAAGCCCTGAAGTTCACTTACTATTTCCTTGAGCCTTGCTGTGTTATCAATGGTTAAAGAAACTGCAACTTCTGAAGTCGTAATCATGTCAATTGAAGTTTTGTTCTCTTCGAAAACCTCAAATATTTTTTTCAGAAAACCATAGGCCATGAGCATCCTGTAAGATTTAATTTTGATCGCTGTTATATGGTCCTTTGCGGCAATGGCTCTAATTTTTTGTGATTTTGAATTATTGTGTATAAGCGTCCCCGCACATTCCGGCTTAAATGTATTCTTGAGCAAAACAGGAATGTTATTGACCTGGGCCGGAATAATGCTTTGAGGATGCAAAATCTTGGCGCCGAAATAAGCCAGCTCGGCGGCTTCGTCAAATGAAATCTCCTTTACAGAAAAAGTTTGGTCAACATACCTCGGATCATTGTTGTGCATACCATCTATATCGGTCCAGATTTGTATCTGTCTTGCACCAACTGCAGCCCCGATCAATGAAGCACTGTAATCGCTTCCACCCCTTTTTAAGTTATCAATTTCTCCCCTGTCATTTCTGCAAATAAAACCCTGGGTAATCCATAGATCTGTCTTTTCATTTTTTGCCAATACCTTCAACAGTCGGTCTTTGATCACTTCTGTTTTGGGCTCCCCGAATTTATCAATTTGTACAAAGTCAAGTGCAGAAATCAAGGAAGATCTATTTCCGCTGTCTTCCATAAAGAGTTGAAACAAATTTGTCGATACGAGTTCTCCTTCAGCCATGAGAACCCTCTCCTCCTTGTCTGTGAATTCACTGCTGACCATTGACAATAACATCTGATGGTGTTTGCTTAAAAATACCTGGGCCTTGTAAAACACCTCATCTCTAAACAGCAATTCCCGTGCAACCTCGGCGTATTTATCATTCAAGCCATTGACCTCGGTTATCGCTTCTTCTGTGTTTCCGGACCTCAAATGAGCTGCGATACCAACGAGTGTATTTGTCACCCCAGACATGGCCGACAATACAACAATTCTGGGGCCTTTAGCTTCATTCACAATTTTGGCAACCTTTCTGAAATTTTCAACCGAACCCACTGAAGTGCCACCAAACTTTAATACAATCATAATCCTATTTTTATGGCAAATATTCGCAAAAAAACACAACTGCAGAAATTTTTATAATATATTTACATATTATAACAAATTGTGTAATTTATAACAATGAAAACAATTCAGGAAACGGTAGAGACCATCATTCACAGAACACCGTTCATTGAAGAGGCGATGCAGGATAAATTGATCAATGTATCCTCTCTCGCCCGTCTGATACAGCCTGAGGTTGAAAAGGCCATGGGTAAAAATGTAAAAACGGGGGCCATCATGATGTCCATCAACAGGATGTCTCCTATTGAATTGTTAAAGATCAGAAAAAACATCAGGTCACTTTCTTTGAAGCTTGGTGATTTTATTGTCAGATCGGATCTTTTCGATTATACCTTTAAAAATTCCAATACGCTGCACAAACGCATTTCCCTGATCTTTGCAAAAACTGGAAACAACAGGGAATCTTTTTTTACAGTATCACAGGGAATCTTTGAAACAAACATCGTCATCAGTTCCAATTTAAAGAAGGAAATTGACAGCATTTTCAAAAAAGAGGAATTGATCAGTTCTATGGCAAAACTGGCATCTATTACGATAAAATTGCCTAAAACAAACCTTGAGCAATCAGGGATATACTATTTTATACTGAAACAGCTGGCATGGGCCAACATTCCTGTACAGGAAGTGATTTCAACGACTCATGAAATAACCCTGGTAGTCAAGGAAGCTGATATCAACAAGACCTTCTCTATATTGATAGACCTGAAAAAGACCTGATTCAAGCCTTGAGTCACCTCAGCCTCTGGTTGTATCTTTGCTGAAAAAATTCAAAATACATGTAGAGCATATAGTTCACTTCCATGCCATATTCGATGGTCGGCTGATAGTCAATCATTTGCATGTAAAGGTTCGGGTCATAATTGCCCGGCATTAAAACCCGTCGATTCCATTCCGCAACTAAGAACCTGTTTCTCATTTCCAGCCATTCTATTGTATAATAACTCATGGGTCTTTGAGTCATCAACCAATTATTAAACCCAATATCGAGAATAATGATCTCGTATTCCAATTCTTCATTTTCAATTCTGATGGTATCAATACCTGGCTCCTGGGAAATTTCCTTTCCCTTTTCAGTTACTTTTTGTGTCGACTCACATCCGTATACCAGTGTAAAAAACAAAAAGACGATCAATATTTCCTTCATAACTTTTGATTTAATTCAACAAAATTAGTTCCTGCAGCAGTTCAATGAAATTCTTTGAACACGAGCCCCAGGTGTTCTATGCAATCACTTGCAGTAAAGGATTCCATAGATTGACTGGCTTTAATCCCCAGGTCAGCTGACCTGCCGTGAACATAAACTCCTAAAAGTGCTGCATCCAGGGGATCATATCCCTGTGCCAAAAATCCTGTGATGATTCCCGTGAGCACATCCCCGCTACCCGCTGTTGCCAGCCCCGCATTGCCTGAAGTATTAAAATAAATGCTTCCCTGACAGGATATCGTGGTATAAGTTCCTTTTAAAACAACCAGGCATTGATGTTTTTCCGAAAATGCGAGTTGCTTGTCCAGTTTATCATAATCATTCTTCCAGGGGCCCACAAGGCGTTCAAACTCTTTAGGGTGCGGCGTAAGAATATTTCCCCTGACGATCAGATCAGACAGCTCCTGATGTTCTGCCACAATGTTGATGGCGTCCGCATCAATGACCATGGGAATCTTATTTCTTTTTAAAAAAGACGCAAATCCCTTTTTTGTTTTCAAATGCGTGCCCATGCCCACTCCTACGCCAATGGCAGTTGCCTTTGTTTTAAAATTAAAATGCTCCAGGTAATTTTCGTCATCCACTTCGACCATTATTTCCGGATTTGATGATTGTACCGCTGTATAACCACATTTGGGGATATAGGTTGTTACCAGGCCAGATCCGGCTTTCAAGGCCGCTTTAGAGGCCAATATCACGGCACCAATCTTACCGAAACTTCCTCCAATGATCAAAGCATGTCCATGGGTGCCTTTATGGGAAAATTTATTCCTGGCCCTTAATTTACCTCTGATGTTTTCAAAATCTACTGTACAATAAACACTTTCAGCAGCTTCAATACTGGCAGCGTCCAAACCGATATCAAGTACCTCCCAGCTTTTTATAAAGAATCTATTGTCAGGCAGTAAATATGCCAGTTTAGGGTTTTGGAAGGTCAATGCAAGGTCCGCTTTAATGACAGCCTCCTTATCCGTTACCGGGGATTCCGAAAAGAGTCCTGAAGGAATATCTATAGCAATGATCTTTGCTCCAGAGTGATTGATTTTCTCAATGACTGCCTTCGCCAAGCCCACAGGGTTTCCTTTCAGGCCAATTCCAAAAATAGCATCGATGACCAGATCTCCTTTAAGAATGACAGGAAAAATTTTTACATGATCAATTTCCTGCGGAACAATTCCAACCCGAATCAACCGTTTCAGGTTTATTTGAAAATCCGTGCTGCTGCGTTTGCTAATCTTGACAATATAAGGGCTTACTTTATAACCCTTTTCAAGAAGCATCCGGGCAATTACCAGGCCATCGCCTCCGTTGTTACCCATGCCACAAAAAATATGTACCTGTACGGAAGGATCCAAGCCATGGTTCAGAATCCTATCGACACATTTTTGACCCGCCCTTTCCATCAGATCCGTTGATGATATGGGTGTGTTTTCTATGGTAGCCTGATCTGCTTTATAGATATCGGATGACGAAAGAATTTTCATGTTCCTGATTCTTGATTAAATTTAATCAAAAAACAGGAATAAATCATGACCAATGGATCTTATAAAAAATCAGTGGTGAATTTTAAATGGGATTTGCTTTTTTAAAAACCTGAGAAATCATTATTTAAAAACGCCCATATTGCTGTATTTTTCCATGCGTTTTTCCACAAGTTTTTTTACAGGCAAGCTGTTCAATTCCTTAAAAGCCTTTTTGATAGCGGCCTCAACGGCTTTATAGGTCTTTTCCCTGTCGGTATGAGCACCCCCCAGGGGCTCTTTGATGATGCCATCGATCAATTTTTGCTTACTCATATCCTTGGCAGTAAGTTTAAGCGCTTCTGCCGCCGTTTCCTTATATTCCCAGCTTCTCCACAATATAGAGGAGCACGATTCAGGTGAAATAACCGTATACCAGGTATTCTCCAGCATCATCACCTTATCTCCAACACCAATACCAACGGCCCCACCCGAGGCCCCCTCACCAATGATGATGCTGATGATAGGTGTTTGCAATCGTGTCATTTCAAAAATATTTCTGGCTATAGCTTCTCCCTGACCTCTTTCTTCAGCCTCCAGCCCGGGATAGGCCCCGGGAGTATCGATCAATGTGACAACAGGAATTCCGAATTTTTCCGCCATTTTCATCAGTCTCAAAGCTTTTCGGTATCCTTCAGGATTAGACATACCAAAATTTCGGTATTGTCTTGTTTTGGTATTATAGCCCTTTTGTTGCCCGATAAACATAAATGACTGGTTACCGATCTTGCCCAGACCGCCTACCATGGCCTTGTCATCCTTTACGGTCCTGTCACCGTGCAATTCCATAAAAGTACCCTTGGTCAGGGCTTTTATAAAATCGAGGGTATAGGGTCTTGAAGGATGCCTCGACAGCTGAACTCTTTGCCAGGCAGTCAAATTTTTAAAAATCTCCTTGCGGGTATGTTCCAACTTAGATTCAATCTGCTGACAAGTTTCTGTAACATCCACATCACTCTCCTCACCAATCAATTTGCATTTTACCAGTTGATCCTCCAAATCCTTAATTGGTAATTCAAAATCGAGATATTCCATTCTATTTACATTGAAATTATACAATCATTCCTGGCTACAAATATATAAACTTTGACCAACTATTGCCGTTTAGTTTTGATTCTTCGTTTGAAAGAACTGCTTTTTATAAAACCATTCACAAGCACGCTGCAAAAAATGACTGCCGCACCTAAATAAAAACTTGAACTCATCAATTCTTTTTCTCCAAAAATGAGTAAAGCCAGAACAATGCCATAGATCGGTTCCAAATTATTGGTCAAGACGATTGTAAAGGGGCTCATTTTCTTCAATAAATTTGTCGCAACCACGAATGGATAAGCAGTGCATACCGTAGCCAATATCAGTAAAAATAACCAGTCACTTCCCTTCAGAAGAAAGAAGGAAGCTGAAAATTCACCCTGGTAAAAAAGAACAAGGGTTAAAAACAAACCTGCAAAAAACAACTCATAAAAAGCGATCTTGCCCCCTGAATAAGATTTGATCAGTTTGCTGTTGTAAACAGAGAACAAGGCTACCAGAAAAGCAGAGATCAGGGCTACGATGAT
>JAHEHF010000040.1 GCA_024644745.1 Flavobacteriaceae bacterium | reverse complement strand
GAGACCAGCTCAATGAGCGTCATCAGTTTGCTTACCCGCCCTATGTGAGGCTGGTCAGGATCGTATTAAAGCACAAGGATTTTATAAAAGTTGAAACAGCCGGCACATGGATGGGTAAGTCCTTGCAGAACAGCTTTCATGAAAATGTGCTGGGACCGGTAAGTCCCGCTATTGGTAGAATACGGAACAAGTACATCAAGACCATTCTCATAAAGTTGCCAAAGAGCGCTTCCCTGAAGCAGTCTAAGGATCAAATCCAAAAGATAAGAGATTCCTTCATGTCCATAGCAGAATTCAGATCTGTGCAGGTCATTGTGGATGTGGACTGTTATTGAGGTAATGCTGCAATGCTGCAATGCTTCAATGCTTCAATGCTGCAATGCTACAATGCTGCAATGCTTCAATGCGTGAAATACTTTAATGCATGAATGCGTGAATGTATGAATGAATTAATCCTTCAAAATTCGAAATTCCTTATTCGAAACCTGCCCTTCCGGCAGGCGGGTTCGATATTCAATTTCTACAATGCTACAATGCTACAATGTTTGAAATATATAATGATTTATTGATCAATTATTTTTCCCATTTTGCTTCTCCCATTCCTGCCTTAGATCTGAGGAGACCATTCCACTTCCATCGTGTTTCCAGCCGGGTGGCTTGATAAAGTACCTTAGCCTATTTGCCATAGAGGTTTTTGATCCAAAGGCATCTTTAAACATCAAGTACCATTCAATGAAGGCAATTTTTATGGGATTATAGGTGTCAATATTTTTTACGAGACCGTATATGGGCTTTTCATTTTCTGGCTCGAAGGTGCCAAACATTTTGTCCCAAATGATCAGAATTCCGGCGTGATTTCGATCAAGGTACTGCGCATTTGTGGCATGGTGCACGCGGTGATGGGACGGTGTGTTAAAGATGGCTTCGAACCATGCAGGCATTTTTTTAATGAGCTCTGTATGAATCCAGTACTGGTACAAAAGGCTGATTGACATTTGAGCCAGGATCATGACCGGGTGAAAGCCCAGGAGGGCCATGGGCAGCCAGAATACGAAAGACATAAAACTCCCTGACCAGGTTTGTCTGAGCGCAGTGCTCAAATTATACCTTTTGGATGAATGATGCACCACATGAGAGGCCCAGAAAAACCTGTTCTCATGGCTGATTCTGTGAAACCAGTAATAACAAAAATCATCAGCAAAAAAGACCAGCAGCCAAGTCCACCACGCAAAAGGAAGGGTAAAAACGCGAAGGTTGAGATAGACGTAAGTCAATGCTGCAAGCACAAGGGTTTTTGCAAAGAGCCCGATCAATACATTTCCCAAACCCATGGTGATGGATGCCGCGGCGTCTTTAAAAGTATAGGAGGCCATATTTTTTTTGCTGGTCACCACAACTTCGAGAAGCAGGGTCAGCACAAAAAAGGGAATGGCATAATGAATTATGTTTGGAATCTCGGGTATGTCAAAAGGCATGTTCATCAAATAATGAGAGATACTTTTTTACAAAGATGGATAAAAATAATGATTTGTGAAACCTTCGAAGCTCAACCCATCAGGTCTAAGGGGGGGTGAGTTCCCATTCCTTCAGATGTAAATCTCTCAAATCCCAAAGTTTCGGGATAAAAAAAGCCCGTTCATAATTGAACGGGCTCGTGTTATAATAACCAACCGATTATTAATAATGCGGTTATTGTTGTTCAGCAACCACTTCAAAAGGAAGTTCAACAATCACGTCTCTGTGCAGTCTTACAGATGCGTTGTATTTCCCTAATCTTTTGACAAGTCCTCCTGCAATGGTAATGAATTTCTTTTCCAATTCATGACCTTCTGCAGCCAGTGCCTCAACTATATTGGCATTGCTGATTGAACCGAATAATTTGTCACCTTCACCTGTTTTGGCAGTGATTTTTAGCTCAAGAGCCTTCAGGGCCTCTGCTGTCTTATTCGCTTCTTTTACAATATTTTGTTCCTTGTATGCTCTTTGTTTTAAAGTTTCTGCCAAAACTTTTTTAGCAGAAGTCGTTGCCAGAACAGCGAATCCCTGAGGAATCAGGAAGTTACGTCCATAACCGTTCTTTACAGTTACAACATCATCTTTAAATCCTAAATTAGCTACGTCTTGTTTTAATATAAGTTCCATAATGCTATCCGGTTTTTATTTTAACATATCACCCACATATGGCATTAATGCCAAATGACGCGCTCTTTTAATTGCCTGAGAAACTTTGCGCTGGTATTTCAGCGATGTTCCTGTTAACCTGCGAGGTAAGATCTTACCCTGCTCATTTACCAAATACATCAAAAAGTCTGGATCTTTATAATCAATATACTTGATACCGTTCTTTTTGAATCGACAATATTTAACTTTTACCTTGGTGTCAATTTCTAAAGGAGTCAAATACCTGATCTCTCCTTTACTTCCGCCTTTTGCTTGTTGTTCTAAGGTTGCCATTATTTTTTCGGATTACTTGGTTTAACTCTTTCTTTTCTTTTCTCTGCCCAGGCTGCAGCATGTTTGTCAAGCCTTACGGTCAAATACCTCATGATGCTGTCATCTCTTCTGAATTCCAGTTCAAAAGGAGAAATAGCCTCTCCAGGAGCTTTGAATTCAAACAAATGATAAAATCCGGTTTTTTTCTTTTGGATCGGGTAAGCTAATTTTTTTAAGCCCCAATCTTCTTTCCAAATCATTTCGGCACCTTTAGAAACCAAGTAGTCTTCAAACTTCTTTACTGTTTCCTTTACCTGTACATCAGATAAAACGGGATTCAAAATGAAAACAGTTTCGTAATGATTCATAAATAATATATTAATTGTTAATTTTTAAGCGTGCAAATATACAATATTATTTTTGTTTTTAATTACTTTTGCATTTTAAAATTTGTAACGGATCCTTTGTCTTACGTGATCCAATATCTCAGAGAAATAATGAAGTATGCCAAGTTAACGAAGGAGCAATTTGAAGAACTGAACGAGGAATTTGCCCTGTTTTTATCGGCCCAACATATTGACGCCAAAGAATGGGCAAGCATCAAGGATAAAAAACCGGATCTTGCGGAAAAGGAGCTTGAGGTTTTTAGCGATTTCGTCTGGGAAAGGGTTTTGAGCAAAGCGAGTTATCTGGATCATTTTTCATCAAACACTTTGAATTTGTTCAAGTGTGAGTCCGATACCATAGAAAGGATCGTTGTAAAGGTAAACAGGGAGGATATCGATTTACTGAATGACATCGATTTTAACTGGTTTCTCGACAACTCCAAAGATCCCAGGATCGAATATTTAAAAGGGAAAAAGGAATATACCCAGGACAGAAATACCGAGATATTCGATTTGATCCAAAAAGGGGGTGTCGTATCTCAGGGTCAGCTTTTTGAAGCGATAAAAAAAATGATAACCGCCTGATCATCAGCTAAGCAAGCCCATTAGGATTTTCATTCCTTTTTGCGCATTTTCAGGTATGACCGTAAGGTTTTCAGCATACCTTTCATCGATTGCCGGTCTAGGATCGATAAAATAAATAGGAACTAGAGGTTGCGCATAATTGATCAGGCTTGCTGCCGGATACACTTGCATGGACGTACCAATGATGATAAGATAATCGGCTGCAGAGGTAATCTCAATGGCCCGTTCCAATTCTGGAACGGCTTCCCCAAACCAAACGATATGTGGGCGCAGCTGGCTCCCCAGTTCGCAAAGATCTCCATGATTCAGGTCCTTTTCCCAGTCATAGGTCAATCTGTTGTCTTGAGTGCTTCGAACTTTGAGCAATTCTCCATGCAGATGCAGGACACTTTTGCTGCCGGCTCTTTCATGCAGGTCATCCACATTCTGGGTGACAATATCGACTTGGTACTGACGTTCCAGCTCAACCAGCAGGCGATGTGCCCTATTAGGTTCTACGCTTGACAATTGCCTGCGTCTTTGGTTGTAAAAATCGAGTACCAGCAAAGGGTCATTATGCCAACCTTGTGGAGATGCCACCTCCATAACATCATGTCCTTCCCATAGTCCGTCAGCATCCCTGAAAGTTTTAAGACCGCTTTCGGCGCTTATTCCCGCTCCGCTGAGTACTACAATTTTTTTCATGATAAGGCTCTGATGTCAAAGTTTTATTTCGTCCTGTATTTGGCAGATAGATCAAAGACGTGTTTCATGATCTTTTCATCTTCTTCTGAAAAGTTTTCATTTTTTCTACTCATCACTAGATCAGCAGTTTCACTAGCCTTTTTAAAAGCATAAGTTGTAAATCCAGCTGCACCTCCCCAGGAAAACGAAGGAATAAAATTCCTAGGAAAATTACTGCCGTAAATGTTGGCGCTCACACCTATGACCGTTCCGGTATTGAACATGGTATTGATGCCGCATTTTGAATGGTCACCCATGATCAGTCCGCAGAACTGCAGTCCTGTATTGATGAAGCGTTCTTTGGTATAGTCCCAGATTTTTACCTGGGCATAATTGTTCTTTAAGTTGGAATTGTTTGTGTCGGCACCCAGATTGCACCACTCTCCAATAACAGAATTGCCCAAATAGCCATCATGCCCCTTGCTGCAATACCCTGAAAGGATCACATTGTTCACTTCACCACCAATTTTACTCTTGGGCCCTAAGGTTGTGGGGCCATAAACTTTGGTCCCCATCTTAACCACAGAATGCTCACCCATGGCAAAAGGGCCCCTGATCATGCTTCCTTCCATGACCTGGGCATGTTTGCCAATATAAATGGCTCCCTTGCTCGCATTTAAAACACCAATTTCAATCTCGACATCCTCTTCAAGAAAAATGCGGTCTTTATTAATACAATGAACAGTTTCCGGGATCGGTGCAGATTCTCTTCCTGCAGTGATCAGATCAAAGTCAGATTCCAGGGCCTCTCCATTGTTCTGGAAAAGATCCCAGGAATGCTTTATCTGAATGAATTCATCTTTAAATTCAATGATGTCAAAGGTATCAAAATCGATTTCTTCACCTTCTTTGGCATAAAAAGCGAGCAATTCATCCCCTTTGAGAAGGGCCTGGTAAGGCTTTAGATTCGTTATAAGCTCCACGAGTTTCTCATTGGGCAGGACAGAAGCATTGATCATGACATTTTCCTCCATTTCGACCATGGGAAATTTTTCTGACAAATAATCTTCTGTAACGGTTGTTGTTGCAGAGCCCAACCATTTTTCCCATTTCTCCCGGATGGTCAGTATGCCAAGCCTCAGGTCGGCAACAGGTTTGGTATAGGTGAGGGGAAGCAGGTTGTTTCTGTATTCCCCGTCAAATAAAATATAATTCATCAGACAATTTTTTTTGAACAAATATAAGTTTTTTCATTTTATCAATCACCGGTGATTGTTAAAGTACATCAGCCAAACATAACAGCTCTCATTCTTTAAAACAATGAAACAAAGTCATTTGGGCTGACCTGTTTTGTTTATTCTCTCAAAGGTTTTCCGGGAATGCGAAAAAAGCATTATTTTTAGTAAAATTTATTTTATGAAAACATTTACCAAAGAATTACAGGAGCAGATGACTCCGGAAAAGGCGATTGACATGCTCAAGGCCGGAAACAAAAGATTTGTTGAAAGTCGCAAAGAAGACAGGGATCTGTTGCTGCAGATGAATCAGACCAGTGGGGGTCAGTATCCTTTTGCCGCTTTGCTGAGCTGCATTGATTCAAGGGTACCAGCCGAATTGGTATTTGATCAGGGTATTGGAGATGTTTTTAACGTCAGGGTGGCCGGAAATATCGTGAACGAAGATGTGCTGGGTTCCCTGGAGTATTCGTGCAAGGTGGCTGGATCAAAACTGATTGTTGTTTTAGGGCATACCAGATGCGGTGCGGTTACAGCGGCTTGTAAGCATGTTGAACTGGGAAATATCACCCATTTATTGGCAAAGATAAAACCTGCTGTAGATCAGGTCATGACCGGTGAGGCCGATGCCGATACCATAGAAAAAGTAGCATTGAAAAATATTGAGTTGTCCATTGAAAGGATCCGGGCCGAAAGTCCAATTTTGGCGGAAATGGAATCCGATGGTGATATCAAAATTGTCGGGGCCGTTTACGATGTAGGCAGCGGAGCTGTCTGCTTTTACTGATCGTATGGAAAAAATATAAAAGCCCCTGTACATGTACAGGGGCTTTTTTTGATCTGTGCCTTTTACTTGCTCAGGTACATTTTTCTTCTGGAATAGAGTTCGTAGAATTCATCATCTTTCAGGCTGTCAATGAACAAAATACTCTCTCCTGTCGATTTCATCTCGGGTCCCAGGTTTTTATTCACATTTGGGAACTTATTGAACGAGAACACCGGTTGTTTGATGGCATATCCATTCAATTTTGGCTTGAAATCAAAATCAGTTACTTTGTTCTCACCCAACATCACTTTTGTCGCATAATTCACATAAGGCTCATTATAGGCTTTTGAAATGAAGGGAACGGTTCTCGAAGCTCTGGGGTTCGCCTCAATGATATAAACCGTATCATCCTTAATGGCGAATTGAATATTGATGAGCCCTTTTGTTTCAAGTGCAAGTGCAATTTTTTTGGTGTGATCCTTAATTTGCTGCATCACAAACTCTCCCAGGTTAAAAGGAGGGAGGGTGGCATTCGAATCACCAGAATGCACGCCGCAAGGTTCAATATGCTCCATGATGCCTATGATATAGACGTTCTCACCATCGCATATCGCATCTGCTTCCGCTTCAATCGCTCCGTCCAGATAATGGTCAAGTAACAATACATTATTCGGAATTTTTCTCAGGATATCAATAACGTGGCTTTCGAGCTCTTCCTTGTTGATCACGATTTTCATTCCCTGACCTCCCAGAACATAGCTCGGTCTGACCAGGATTGGAAAATCAAGTTCATCTGCCACTGCATCAGCTTCTTCGGCTGAAGTGGCCGTAGCAAATCTTGGGAATGGTATATCGAGCTTTGTCAGTAATTTAGAGAAATTACCTCTGTCTTCCGCAAGATCAAGAGCCTCAAAGCTGGTTCCTATAATCTTGATGTCGTACTTGCTTAGTTTTGCTGCTAGCTTAAGGGCTGTCTGACCGCCCAGCTGAACGATGACCCCTTCCGGTTTTTCGAGCTGTATGATATCCCAGATGTGTTCCCAGAACACCGGTTCAAAATAAAGTTTATCCGCAATATCGAAATCCGTGGATACGGTCTCTGGATTACAATTGATCATGATCGTTTCATAACCACATTCCTTGGCCGCAAGGACCCCGTGTACGCAGCAATAATCAAATTCAATACCCTGGCCGATCCTGTTCGGACCCGATCCGAGTACCACAATTTTCTTTTTGTCACTGACCACACTCTCATTTTCTGCATAGGCTTTCCCCTCAGTGATCATATTGCTTTCGAAGGTTGAATAATAGTAGGGCGTCTCCGCTTTGAATTCAGCCGCGCAGGTATCAACTAATTTAAAAACCCTGTTGATACTGTATTCTTTTCGTTTGGTATGCACCTCACTTTCCCAGCAGCCAATCATATGTGCGATCTGCCTGTCGGCAAACCCCTTTTGTTTGGCTTCGAGCAATAATTCTTTAGGAAGCGCATTCAGGTTGTTGTACGAAGATATTTCTTTTTCAAGAAAATTCAGTTCTTCATATTGTCTCAGGAACCACATGTCGATCTTGGTGATCTCGTGAATTCTTGATAAGGGAATTCCCATCTGTATGGCGTCATAGATCACAAAAACCCTGTCCCAGCTTGCGTTGGTCAGTTTTGAGATGATCGTATTGTAGTCTTTGATGCCTTTTCCGTCTGCACCGATGCCGTTTCTGCTTACTTCGAGTGACTGACAAGCCTTGTGAAGGGCTTCCTGAAAAGATCGCCCGATGCCCATCACTTCCCCAACGGATTTCATTTGTAACCCTAAAGTTCGATCAGCACCCTCAAATTTATCAAAATTCCATCGTGGTATTTTAACGATCACGTAATCAAGTGTCGGTTCAAAAAGCGCAGAAGTTGTTTTTGTAATTTGATTATCTAACTCATCCAAACTGTATCCAATCGCTAATTTCGAAGCAATTTTTGCAATCGGGTATCCGGTTGCTTTTGAGGCCAGGGCAGAAGATCGCGACACACGGGGGTTTATTTCAATAGCGATAATATCTTCCTTTTCATCCGGACTTACCGCGAACTGAACATTACATCCACCGGCAAAATCGCCAATACTTCGCATCATATGAATGGCCATATCACGCATTCGCTGAAAAGCCGTATCAGATAAAGTCATCGCCGGAGCCACTGTGATCGAATCTCCGGTGTGAATCCCCATCGGGTCCATATTTTCAATGGTACAGATAATTACTACGTTGTCATTTTTATCACGAAGTAATTCTAATTCATATTCTTTCCATCCTATTAAAGCTTTATCGATCATCACCTCATGGATAGGAGAAATTTCCAGTCCCCGGCTCAGCAGCTCATCAAAATCTTCCTTTCTGTGTACAATGGAAGCTCCTGCACCACCCAGGGTATAAGAGGCTCTGATCACCAGCGGGAAACCAAACTCCTGTGCGATCTCCTTTCCTTTCAAAAAAGACGTTGCAGTTGCCTGAGGCGCCATTCCAACTCCGATTTTCAACATTAATTCCCTGAATTGCTCGCGGTCTTCAGTGATGTTTATGGCATTGATGTCTACTCCAATCAGTTCCACGCCAAAATCTTCCCAAATTCCTTTTTCATCTGCTTCAATACATAAATTCAGGGCAGTTTGCCCACCCATCGTTGGTAAGACCGCGTCGATATCGTGTTTTTTCAGTATTTCAATAATTGATTTTGTGGTCAGCGGTTTGAGGTAGATATGATCAGCCATTTTAGGGTCTGTCATGATCGTCGCCGGATTTGAATTGATCAATACAACTTCAATACCTTCTTCTCTGAGTGATCTGATGGCCTGGGTTCCTGAGTAGTCAAATTCACATGCCTGACCTATGATGATCGGACCGGAGCCTATAATTAAAATGGATTTTAAGGAGTTGTTCTTTGGCATTATTTTTTTGATTTTTTACGTGAGCTAATTTATTGAAAAGTAATTATTTATTTATTGAATTCCATGAATTAAAGATTTGGGTAAAAAAAAAGGTGTTACTAAAAAAAGTAACACCTTTATATTTATAGGACTCAGCATCTTATTTTTTGTGACTTGGCTCAGATGATACTGAAAGTTTTGCTCTACCTTTAGCCCTTCTTCTGGCCAGGATTTTTCTTCCATTCACACTAGACATTCTTTCCCGAAATCCGTGTTTGTTTTTTTTCTTTCTATTCGATGGCTGGAATGTTCTTTTCATTTCTAAATATCTTAATAATTGGGTGTTCTCCTGATTTTTCTATAAAAGTCCGGCAAATATACAAAGACTTTTAGTTCTGGCAAGTATGAAATAAAAAAAAATCTGTGATCGTGAATTACTTTTTAACATTTTAAAACCGTAATTTTACGAAAAATTTAAAACATATGGAGTACAATAGACCCATGTTAAGGGAGGATGCCTTAAAAGGTGAAGTGATTATCGTTACTGGTGGAGGTAGTGGTTTGGGCAAGGCCATGACCACTTATTTTTTGGAACTCGGCGCCAAGGTGGTCATCAGTTCCAGGAACATGGATAAACTGTTAACAACTGCAAAGGCTTTAGAGGAAAAAACCGGGGGTCGAATTTTGCCAGTGGCGTGTGATGTAAGACATTACGATCAGGTTGAGAACATGTTGGCTGCAGCTGTTAAAGAATTTGGTAAGGTAGACGCTTTGGTAAACAATGCGGCAGGTAATTTTATAAGCCCCACCGAACGTCTTTCTGCAAATGCCTTTGATACGATCATTGACATTGTGCTCAAGGGAACGAAAAATTGTACCCTGGCTCTTGGAAAGCATTGGATCGATGTAAAACAAAAAAGAGCAACTGTTTTAAATATTGTAACGACATATGCCTGGACAGGCTCGGCCTATGTGGTTCCTTCTGCCACTGCCAAAGCAGGAGTGCTTGCCCTGACACGCTCCCTGGCCGTAGAGTGGGCCAAATACGGTATCAGAACTAATGCCATTGCTCCCGGACCATTCCCGACAGAGGGGGCCTGGGACAGGCTCATGCCGGGGAACCTCAAGGATGAATTTGACATGCGCAAAAAAATTCCGCTTGGCCGACTTGGAGAACACCAGGAGCTGGCAAATCTGGCTGCCTATCTGATTTCAGATTTTTCTGCCTTTATCAATGGGGAGGTAGTGACCATCGACGGAGGGGAATGGCTGAAAGGAGCAGGGGAATTCAATATGCTTGAAAAAATCCCGGATGAAATGTGGGATATGCTTGAAATGATGATCAGGAGCAAGAAAGGCAAATAGACATAGCGCAAAAATTAGGATTTATCAACCGTTTTTTTCCGGGTGAACCCGATTAAAGGCTTGACTTACAAGCTTGTCAAAGTTCAAAGCTGAACTTGTGGACAAACCTCGTGTTTATGTTAAAAACTTCGTTTTATTAGCTCATAAATAATTGTATTTTTACAGCGATATTAATTCACGATTTGAATGGGAAAAATTATTGCAATTGCTAATCAAAAAGGAGGTGTTGGAAAGACGACGACTACAGTTAATTTGGCAGCAGCGCTGGGTGTGTTAGAGCAAAAAGTGTTGCTGGTGGATGCAGATCCTCAGGCAAATGCCACTTCTGGTTTGGGAATTGATGTTGAGGCTGTTGAATTGGGCACCTACCAGGTTCTGGAACATGCTGTCAGTGCTGCGGAGGCAATCGTAAAAACGAATTCTCCTCATGTTGATATCATTCCGGCCCATATTGACCTCGTTGCCATTGAAATTGAGCTCGTTGACAGGGAAAACAGAGAATCTATGCTGAAGACAGCCTTAAATGAGGTAAAGGATTTATATGATTATATCATTATTGATTGTGCACCATCGCTTGGTTTGATCACGGTTAATGCGCTTACTGCCTCAGATTCAGTGATTATACCGATTCAATGTGAATACTATGCGCTGGAGGGCCTGGGTAAATTATTGAACACGATAAAAAGCATACAAAAAATACACAATCCTGAGCTTGAAATAGAGGGTTTACTGCTCACCATGTACGATTCCCGATTGCGTCTTTCAAATCAGGTTGTCGCTGAAGTTAAAAAGCACTTTCACAATATGGTTTTCAAAACCATTATCCAGCGCAACATCAGGCTGGGGGAGGCACCAAGTTTCGGCGAAAGCATTATTTCCTATGACGCAACAAGCAGAGGAGCTGTAAATTATATAAATTTGGCTCATGAAATTATAAAAAACAACAGTGATGGCCAAAGCAACTAAAAAACAGGTATTAGGAAGAGGATTATCAGCTTTGTTGAGTGATACCAAAGAAGATATCATCTCGGTCAAAGACAAAAATGCAGAAAAACTTGTCGGTAATATACTTGACATTGAATTGGATGCCATAGCCGTGAATCCTTTTCAACCCCGTACCAATTTTAGTGAGGAGGCTTTAAAGGAACTGGCAGGCTCTATCAGGGAACTTGGAGTCATACAGCCTATCACGGTCCGAAAACTGGAGGGAAATACTTTTCAGCTGGTCTCTGGCGAACGCAGGTACAGGGCCTCTAAACTGATAGGATTAAAATCCATACCTGCTTATGTACGACTGGCCAATGACCAGGAAATGCTTGAAATGGCATTGGTTGAGAATATTCAAAGAAAGGATCTTGACCCTATAGAGGTAGCACTGTCATACAGGCAATTGATTGAGGAAGTGAAACTGACTCAGGAACAGTTGAGTATCAGGGTGGGCAAGAATCGTTCGACCGTGACAAATTTTTTGAGACTGCTGAAACTGGACCCGATCATTCAGACCGGAATACGCGATGGTTTTTTGAGCATGGGGCATGGCAGGGCCCTGATCAATATCATGGAACCGGAGGTGCAACTAGAAGTTTATCAGAAGATCATCAAGGATAATTTATCTGTGCGTCAAACCGAGCAACTGGTTAAAAATGTTAAAGCCGGAAAACCTGTTTCAAATGCTGCCCCTGTCAAAAAAGAAATACCTGAATACCTGAAAAAGGGCGTGAAAGAGATAAGTGCTTATCTCGGACATAAAGTTGATGTGAAGGTCTCCGGAAAGGAAAAAGGGAAAATCATCATTCCGTTTCATTCTCAGGAAGACTTCAATCGTATCAAAAAATTACTTGAGTAAATGCCGCAAAAAATTATCTATAGCCTGATTATTTGCATTTTTTGTTGGAATCTTGGATATGCTCAGAAAGAAAAGGAGTATAAAGAAGCAGATGAAGCAGCATACCTTGACTCTCAAAAAATAGATCCCCTGGCACCTGCGACAGCGGCTTTTTATTCTGCGGTTTTGCCTGGTCTGGGTCAGGCTTACAATAAAAAATACTGGAAGATACCAATCGTTTATGCTGCTTTGGGAACCGGGGTTTATTTTGTGGTAGACAATCAAAACGAATTTGACAGGTATCGAACGGCTTATAAACTGAGAATATCCGGAAGGCCTGATGAATTTGACGGTACAGGGGATAATCCGAATATCAGTGAGGACGGACTGATCAGGGCACAAGAGATCACAAAGAAAAACAGGGACCTGGCTATATTTATTACCTTGGGTCTGTATGCTTTGAATATCATTGAAGCCAATGTGGATGCACATCTTGATGACAGGGCCTTCAACAGGAATTTGTCTTTCAGGCCCAGCCTGTATATTGACCCGATCGATAGCCAGGCCTATGCAGGGATGAATTTGAAAATAGGTTTTTAAGCCAGGTTTAAAGAAGAAATAAATGAAAATCGCATTATTAGGTTATGGCAGAATGGGGAAGGCCATTGAAAAGATTGCGCTGGATCGCGGCCATGAGATCGTGATCAAAAAGGATGTTGAACCTTTGGAGGACGACCTGTCCGTGGCAGAGGTTGCCATAGATTTTAGCCATCCTTCAGCAGCATTTGAAAATATCAAGAGTTGTATTTCCAAAGGGATTCCTGTGGTTTCAGGAACTACGGGATGGCTTGATCAATACGATGAGATTGTTTCTTATTGTAAAGCCGAAGGCGGCTCTTTTATTTATGCTTCTAATTTTAGCATCGGCGTCAATTTGTTTTTTAATTTGAATGAATACCTTGCCAAATTGATGAATCAGGTGGGTGAATATAATGTTTCAATGCAGGAAACGCATCACAAGCACAAACTGGATGCCCCAAGCGGGACAGCCATAACCCTGGCCAATGATGTCATTGCAAATTCAGATAAAATTAATTGGAGTATTTCGAATCCAAAGGACAAGGAATTGTTCATTGATGTAAAACGAGAAGGTGAAGTTCCTGGAACGCACATAATTGCCTATAATTCGTCAGTGGATTCCATTGAAATAAAGCACACCGCTTTTAACAGAACGGGTTTTGCCTTAGGAGCAGTGGTGGCCGCGGAATGGTTAAAGGATAAAAAAGGCATTTTTCAAATGAAGGATGTTTTGAATTTGTAATTATAAAAAAAAACACACCTTTGAAGTAACGTTTCACTTTGGTGCAATACTAATTAGGAAGATTAACACTTAAATCAATACGAAATTATGACCTTAACACAATGGTTACTGTTTATTTTGATCATTCAGGTCGTTCATTTTTTGGGCACCTGGAAATTATATGTAAAGGCAGGAAGGAAAGCCTGGGAGGCAATTGTACCCATCTATAATGCAATAGTCTTAATGAAAATTATCAACCGGCCGAAATGGTGGGTCATCTTATTGTTCATCCCTATCATTAATTTATTGATGTTTCCCATTGTGTGGGTAGAGACCATCAGAAGTTTTGGAAAGAACACCAACAAAGACACGATTTTGGTCATTTTAAGCCTGGGCCTTTATATTTTCTATGTGAATTATATGGAGGATGTGACCTATATCAAGGACCGGAGTCTGAAACCAAGAACCTCTGGTGGTGAATGGGTAAGTTCCATTGCTTTTGCGGTAATAGCGGCTACGCTGGTGCATACCTATTTTATGCAACCTTACACCATTCCTACATCTTCACTCGAGAAATCATTACTCATCGGGGATTTTCTTTTTGTGAGCAAATTTCATTATGGCGCCAGGGTACCCATGACGACAGTTGCGGCTCCGATGGTCCATGATACTTTGCCCCTGGTTAAAACCAGGAGTTATCTGAAAAAGCCTCAATTGCCTTATTTCAGATTACCGGCCCTGCAGAAAATCAAACGAAATGATATCGTAGTATTTAGCTGGCCCGTTGATACTGTGGAACAGTTTTTTAGAAAAACCAACAGGCGTATAAGGAAACCTATCGATAAAAAATCGAATTATGTGAAACGTTGTGTGGGAATTCCCGGAGATTCACTTGAGATCAGGGATGGATATGTTTACATCAACGGAGAAAAGAATACGCTTCCCGACAGGGCGCGTCTTCAGTTTTTTTATGAGGCGGACACTGATGGCAAGGCCTTGAGTGTGAAAAGTTTACAGAGCAGGTACCATGTTAGGGAAGGCGGAAGGCTGCAGGATGGGAACTACGTGCTCAATTTGTCCCAGGAGGATGCTGATCTGTTAAGGAACAATCCAACGGTGAAAAGTCTCACAAGGAGAATAGCCCCTGAAGGAGAGCGGGAAGAGGTGTTTCCTAATGTGAGTAGTCTGAACTGGAACCGCGATAATTTCGGACCCGTTTATATTCCGGAAGCAGGAAAAACAGTTGCCCTGAACCTGAAGACTCTTCCTTTCTACAAGCAGATTATCGTAGAATATGAAAAGAACACTTTAAAGGTCGAAGGCGGAAAGATCTATTTGAACGGGAGTTCAGATCCGGTTAACGAATATACCTTTGCCCAGGATTATTATTGGATGATGGGTGACAACAGGCATAATTCAGAAGATTCAAGATACTGGGGCTTTGTTCCTTTTGATCACGTTGTCGGAAAGCCTGTATTTATATGGTTTAGCTGGGATTCTAACGGGAAGGGCATTGATAAGATCAGGTGGGAGAGGTTGTTCACTACTGTTGGCGGAAGTGGTGAACCCGTATCTTATTTCTTTCCTTTTTTAGGCTTGATGTTGGTACTTTACGGTTTCAGCTGGTACAGAAAAAGAAAAAAAGAAGCATAATATTAAATAGTACGGATAACATTTTGTTGGTACAACCTACTTTTTTCTCGCCCATTATTCAATATGTTTTAATGGCTTCGGCTGGTGGTATAGTTTTTGAGAATCACGATAATTTCCAAAAGCAGACTTATCGAAACAGGTGCTATATATATGGGGCAAACGGGAAACAGCTGCTTACTGTTCCTGTGATGCATGCGAAGAATTCAGGAAGACAGAGAACCAGAGACGTCAGGATCGACAACAGTTTTTCATGGAAGAAAAATATGATAAAATCGCTGGAATCATCTTACAGGTCGTCTCCGTATTTTGAGTTTTATGAAGATGATATCATTGAGATCTTTAAAAAGGATCATAGTTTCCTTCTCGATCTGAATCTTCACGCTCATGAACTGGTCACTCAGTGCCTGGGTCTGGAAGTGTCGGTTCGATTTACGGAAAGCTATACAGAAGAATGGCCTGAGGGAGAAGATTTCAGATATTTGGCCAAAGCCAAGGGGGAACCCTCCTATGCGCTGAAAAAGTACACACAGGTCTTTGAAAGCAAACACGGTTTTATTATGAACCTCAGCATTCTGGACCTTCTTTTCAATGAAGGCACGAATGCGATGCAATACCTTGAAGAACACAGATCTCTGTTCTTTAATTCTTAGCCATTGAGGCAGAAATGATCCATCAGCTGCTTTGCTCAATCCTGATGAAAATTATTTAGACGGTACAGGAGGTGGCCCGTCTGGAATCATGGCTTTATATACCTCCTCTCCTTTGCGCTGCAGATACTCTGCTTTGACTTTTTCAACGAGTTTGGGATTTTCAAAAAGATCAACCATGGTCATTGCCATGGATTTTGCGGCGTAGATCATGCCTTTATGTCCGATAGACATGCCTCCGCAGGCCACAACGGCCCATGAATGCCAGGGTGTGTCTACCGGGGCGGTGGTCACGTTAAGATTAATATTGGCCACGTTCCAGCTAACGTCTCCGACATCCGTTGATCCTCCACCGGGATTTTCCCTTGTTTCAGCCAATGGCCTGATGCTTCCGTCTAACCCGACCTGAGGTTTGTCGGTAGCTTCCTGAATCTTTTTTCCAAAAGCAATTTCAGCTTCAGTATAATTGATCGGGCCGAGTAATTCGAGGTTCTTTTGCATAATTTCGCCCCCTGACCGATTGACCAGCACTTCATATATTCCCGAGATCAAAGAAATTTTATAATCTACATTGGCCATAATCGCAGCGCCTTCAGCCATGGCCATGACCCTTTCGTAAACAGGCATCATTCCGGATCTTTTGGTATCTCTGATGCGTACCCATATTTTTGTATAGTCGGGAACCACGTTCACTACCTGTCCTGCATCCTCAATGTGGTAATGCATTCGCACGGTTGGTCTGACATGCTCTCTGTAATAATTGATCCCTGCGGCATAAAGTTCAAGCGCATCTGAGGCACTTTTCCCATTCCAGGGATCGGCAGCAGCATGTGCCGCCTGTCCGAAAAATTCAACTTTAAAATCAACCAGGGCCAGGGAACTTTGGACATCCGCCTCCGTTTTGGCTTTAGGATGCCAGCTTAAATTAACGTCAACATCATCCCATAGACCCGCTTCGACCATCCATATTTTTCCAAAATATTTCTCCTCACTCGGAGTTCCGAAAAATTTAACTGTTCCTTTGATCTTTCCTTCCTGGATCATTTCCTTGATGGCAATTGCGGCTCCTAAGCTCGCTGTTCCAAAAAGGTTATGACCGCAGCCATGTCCGGCACCTCCAGGTTCGAGCGCCTGTTTGGTTGGTGCTGCTTTCTGTGAGATCCCGGGCAGGGCATCAAATTCTCCTAAGATGCCGATAACTGGTTTTCCCTTACCGTAAGTTGCAACAAAGGCCGTTGGCATTCCTGCAACTCCTTTTTCAACGGAGAAACCATTGGCTTCAGCATAATCAGATAATTTTTTCGAGGATTCGTATTCTTCAAAAGCTGTTTCTGCATGGGCCCAGATTTCATCGCTGATGGCGATCAGGTCATTCTTGTGCTTTTCAACCGACTCGGATATTTGTCGTTTGTTATCAGGTAACTTTTGCTGTGCTGTGGTTATGATCCCTAAGAGGAGCATGGCCGTTAATAGGATTGTATTTTTCAAAAGAAGTTTATTTAGATTTAAAAATAATGAAAATATCCTATTGTTCCATGCCGAATTGAGTTTCATGCGAGGCAAGCCCGAAACATTGCCTAAAAAAAAGCATAAAAAAACCACCTTAATTCGATAAGGTGGTTCAGCTCTGTTCTTAGGTAAAATTTATTTTTTACCTTTTTTTGTATCGTATTTTTGCTTGTTCAGTTCATCCTGAAGCTCACGTCTGACCTTTTGTTCTCTTTCGAGGGCCTTGGCTTTGTAGGCTTCAAATTCTTTCTCAGTGTCTGCAAGAAGCGCTTTTGCCTGAACGGTAATCGAATTACTGGATTTGAACCTGAAAATAAAGAACAGCAATAAGGCCACCAAACTAAAGATAATGGTCCATAACAGGCTGTTATAAGATGATTTGGTCATCGGGAAGCCAAGGAATTTAATATTGTCTTTTTCTTTTGTGACGGAGATGAGATTATCATTGGTGGTTTCCAGATCCGATTTGAGGTTTGTAATCTCACTGGCCTGAACCTCAACTAATTTTTTAGTGTCCGCCAGATCCTTTTTCAGGCCCTGCATCGAATCAAGTACATTCCCTTTTATTTTTTGGTAGAACGTTTTTTTAACGACTTTATATTCCTGATATGAACTTGATTTCCGATATAAATAGTCGAATTGACTTTCTATAGTTCCGTTGTCAAGAGATGGTTTGGGTTCATTATTCTGAACTTCTTGCCCTAAAACAGCAGACGAAATGAATAAAAAAAAGAAGAAAGATAAAGCAGTGATGAATTTTTTCATTACAAATTATTTGATTAGTTAAATTATAATACGTTGGTTTTCAGATTTATGTCTTCATAAATATCATTCATTAGACAATAAGGCCTTACAAAACTATTGTATTTATAACCATTCGTTTAAACTGCATTAAACGGCTCTAAAATTAAATAAATTTACCATGCCTGCAAAATTATTTTAAAGCTTCATTTATAAGGCTCACCGGATGCATGGATCTTCGGTTCACACCATCTCTTATTTGATGCCTGCAACTTGTTCCTGAAGCGATGATCACTTCATTTTTATTTTTGCTGCGAATCTTTGGAAAGAGACTGTCTTCTCCTACCTTCATACTGAGTTCATAGTGTTCTTTCTCGTAACCAAAAGACCCGGCCATTCCGCAACAACCCGTGTTCATGAGGCTCACCTCAAAATTAACCGGAAGATTCAGCATGCTGAAGGTGGCTTTCATATTCGAAAGTGATTTTTGCTGGCAGTGCCCGTGAATTTTGATTTTTTTCTGCGTATGATTGAACTGCTCACTTTTGATCCTGCCCTTTTGAATTTCCCTTTCAAAGAACTCTTCAATGGTTAATGTATGTGTCGCTATGTCTTTCGCAGCAGCTTTATCATCTGCAAGCCTCAGGTATTCATCTCTGAAGGTCAGTATGGCCGAGGGTTCTATTCCCACCAGGGGCATGTCTGGACTTATTTTTTCTTTGTAATGTGTCACGTTTGCATTGGCAATCTTTTTGGCCTGGTCAAGAAGGCCCTTTGAGATATAGCTCCTGCCGCTTTCCTGATGATCTGTGATACATACTTCATAGTCAAGCTTGGTCAGGGCCTCAATGCAGTCCCGGCCAATGTTTGCGTCATAGTAATTGGTGAATTCATCTAAAAACAAATAGACTTTTCCATTTTTAAATGGTCTTGGCTTACGGCCGATCTGTGATTGGATATACCACTTTCTTGTGGTTTGATGTGCCAGTTTCGGAATACTCCTTTCAACGGCGATGCCCATGATTTTTTTGCTCAGTGATGAGGATAAGATGCTATTGGCAAGCCCCGGAACTCGTGATCCAATCCTGTTCCATTTGGCATTTTCAGCGAAAAGTTTCGTTCTGAATGACACGCCATTTTCCTTTTGGTACTGATAGAGGAATTCGGCTTTTAAAGCCGCTATGTCTACATTGCTGGGACATTCACTGGCGCAGGCTTTACAGCTCAAACAAAGATCGAATACATTTTTGAGAGCTTCGCTGTTAAATCGGTTGGGTTCTGCACTATGGGTTAATATCTCTCTCAGGGTATTTGCACGGGCCCTTGTGCTGTCTTTTTCATTTTTTGTGGCTCTGTAGCTGGGGCACATGGTACCTCCTGAAGATACCGGCTTTCTGCAATCTCCTGATCCGTTGCACTTTTCTGTCGCCCTCAGGATTCCCTGAGAATCTGAAAAGTCCTGAATAGTCTCAATGGACGGTTCTTCCCTGTCTGCTTCGTATCTCAGCGATGCATCCATGGGCCACGGATCTATAATTTTACCTTGATTAAAGATATTGAGCGGGTCAAAAACATTTTTGATCCGACGCATCAATTCATAATTCTTTTCACCAATCATAAGTTTCAGAAATTCTGATCTTACAATGCCGTCTCCATGCTCTCCGCTCATCGAGCCTTTAAATTTTTTGACAAGACGGGCAACCTGAGTGGTAATTTCTCTGAAAAGTCTGATGTCCTCACTCTTTTTTAAATTTAAGATGGGACGCAAATGCAATTCTCCTGCTCCGGCATGAGCATAATAAACAGCCTCCTGGCCAAATTCTTGCATCATGGCAGTGAATTCTGAAATATACGACGGGAGGTCATGAACTTCCACAGCTGTGTCTTCGATGCAGGCCACTGCTTTTCTGTCACCTACAATATTTCCAAGTAATCCAAGTCCCGCTTTTCTTAGTTCAAATGCCTTCTCAATATCAGTTCCTTTCAGTATGGGATGTGCATAGCCGAATTGATTGGCCTTGAGATCTTCAATAAGGTTGTCTGCGAGTTTTTGAACGTTTTTTATTTCATCTGCCCGTACCTCAAGCATTAAGATGGCCTTAGGATCCCCTTTGACAAAAAACCGGTTTTTTATTTGTTCCCTGTTGTTTTTTGTACAATCAAGAATGGTCTTGTCCATTAATTCACAAGTGTACAGGTTGTGTTTCATAGCGATGACAACCGCCTCAAGGCTTTCCTGGATACTGTCAAAATGAGAGGCAATTAAAATATTTTCTTTAGGAGGTAAATCATTTAATTGCAAGGTTATATCAGTTGTAAATGCAAGTGTTCCTTCACTACCACATAAAAGCTTGGCGAGGTTGAACTTTTTATCATGATCTGAGAACATTGCAGTCTCGAGCAGAGCATCCAGTGCATAACCATTGTTTCTTCTGTGAATATTTTTTTTTGGAAATTCCTTTAAAATGGAATCCCTAACCTCATTCTTGGACAGTTCAGTGAACAGAAGATTGTAAATTTTACTTTCTGTTGAATTCCCTTTCATTTTTGCCTTGTATTCATCCTTGGAAAGGGGACCGAAGCTTGTTTCGGAGCCATCGGATAAAATTGTATTCATTTCCAGGACCTTGTCCCTGGTGACACCGTATTGTATGGAGGTTGTTCCGGAAGAATTATTACCTACCATGCCTCCCATCATACAACGATTGGAGGTTGAAGTATTTGGTCCGAAAAATAGCCCGAACGGTTTTAAAAAATTGTTCAACTCATCTCTGATGATACCGGGTTCAAGGCGAACTGTCTTATTTTTTTCATCAAAAGCGAGGATCCTTGTGAAATACTTAGAGGTATCCACGATGATACCATCTCCTACACATTGACCCGCCAGGGAGGTACCGGCTGTTCTGGGGACCAGTGAAATCTTGTTGTCAGCGGCAAACCGGATCAACTTCTTTATGTCACTTTTGTCTTTCGGAAAGCAAACCGCCAAAGGAAGTTTGCGGTATACGGAGGCATCAGTTGCATACATGCTTTGGTATAAAGTGTCGAAATGTAGCTCTCCCTGAAGATGGATCGCAAGTTTTTGCAGCTCAATTTTTAAGGACATAAGCATGTGTATCAGAAATTATGCAAGCGGCTAATTATGATACCTGTGTACCATTTTCAATAGCCTTAGCTGCTCGTAAAAGTACTACATCTTTCTCATTTTGAAGGCCCAGAACCAGACATTCGCTTTTGAAATTGGCAATTTGTTTTGGATTCAGATTGATGACGGCCAGTACCTGTTTACCCAAGAGGTCCTCTTTACTATACAAACTCGTAATCTGGGCACTGGACTGCTTTTTGCCTAAAGGGCCAAAATCAATCAGCAACTGATAAGCGGGAATCCGTGCTTTTGGAAAATCTTTTATTTCAATAACCGTACCTATTCTGATATCAACTTTCTGGAAGTCCTCGAAAGTAATGTGGCTTGCTGTCATTTTGATAATTTTTCAAGAACCCATGCAGGGCCGATGAGCAAAAACTGAAGGTCTTTTAAAAAGGATGGTTTTTTTCCTTCGATATGGTGTCCGTAAAACTGACCGATCCAGGCTACAACGAAAATAAGAAGCGAAGTGTAAAAAAGGGGCATGACCTGGCCCAGATAATAATTTCCGATGATGCACAGGACAGAGAAGCCCAGCATTCTCAGAAACAGGCCAAATGATAGACTCATGTAGAAAAGAAGTAAAATGATCAAAATCAAACTGGCCCAATTTGATACCATGGGATTCTCTACTCCGGTCGCATCCTGAATCAAGTGGGAAGGAATACTCATGATCATACCAACAATACTGAAGAATATTGCCGGAACGCATATATAATGTATCCTTTGATTGGTTTTGTTTTGATGACTCACAGCGTAATCATCATACCATTCCTGAATTGTTTTCATAATATCTATTTTAAGGATTGTGGACCATATTGGAGGATTAATTAGCCATTTTTTTATAATTTTACTTACAGACGCAGGAATCAAAAAGCATGTTTTTGAGCAATAGCCCTGAGTAAATATAGAAATAAATTGTGATTTATGTCAAGGACTCCTTCCAATATGCTGCCGCTGGGAACAAGTGCTCCCTATTTTAGATTGTTGGATACAGTAACACAGAAAATGATGTCATTGAATGAGCTGAAGGGCAGCAGAGGGACGGTCATTTTTTTTATTTGTAATCACTGCCCGTTTGTGATCAATGTCAACAGGGAACTTGTTCGCATGGCAAATGATTATATGCATAAGGGAATTTCCTTTGTTGCCATATCTTCAAATGATGTTGCCAATTACCCGCAGGACGGTCCTGAGCTCATGCAGAAAAATGCACTTGAACTTCAGTATCCTTTTCCATACCTTTATGATGAGACCCAGCAGGTAGCCAAGGATTATGACGCCGCCTGCACGCCTGATTCCTATCTTTTTGATGAAGAACTGAACTTGGTTTACCGGGGTCAGATTGACGATTCAAGGCCGGGTAATGGCTTAGAAGTAACCGGAAAGGACATGCGACTGGCTTTGGATCAATTAATGGAGGGGAAACCGATATCAAAGCTCCAGAAGCCAAGTATCGGATGCAATATAAAATGGAAACAATAAGGATGTTGTATTGTTATTACCACCCCTTGCGCAGCAACAGGTTTTCAATATGTGCGTAATGGTGCTCGCAATGCCAGGCATAGATACCTATATTTTTATCAAGAGCAACTTCTTGTTGGGTTTCAGGATGAATAAAGGCTCTTTTCAAATCCTTTTGTGAAAGCCCCCTTAATAGATAAACCAGTTTGGCATGCAGACTTTCCAAGGCTTTTAAAGACAATTCAACAGGAGCATTGTAATCGTGTAATTCGGCCCATAGTTCTTCGTGGTAAGCCTTGATCAGCGGTTTTTCTTCAGTAAGTGCCCATTTGAATCTTATATAACTATGAGAATGACTATCGACAACATGATGTACAACCTGTCTTATGGTCCAGCCACCGGTTCTATACGGTGTATCAAGTTGTTCTTCGCTTAAATTTTGGGTAATAAACCTTATTTTTAGAGGAAAAGAATCTAAAATATCAATCCATTTTTTGACATCACTTTCTGAAATATCTTCAGGAATTTCTGCGTGACCAATGGGATATTTTAATTGCTCAATCGGATCAATTCCCATAGATCAGAAATTTCCATGTAGGGTTAGGGTAGGACCCGTGAAATCCATATTGAATCTACCTTTCCAATCGGATTCATTAACCTTAGCTGACAAAAATAAAAAGCGATAATCCACACCAATACCAAAGTTTTTTATGATTTGATACTTTACTCCCGGAGCCACGTTCCAAAGGCTGCCACCATATTGATCAATGGTGAGTCCAAACCAATCAACACGAGTTAAAAAAACCCACTTCGGAGTAGGAGCCCAGTGATACCAACCACCAATGTTTGGCAGGGGTAATAAGACACTGAATTTAGGATTTCTAAACTCCTTATCTCCTATACTAGTTTTAGCCTCACCCTCGATAAAAGCACCGATATTCATTGCGTGCACTCCTAATCCGGCTCCAAGAGAATGTTTAGGTCCTGAAGAAATTGTTCTTCCTACAAATATCCTCCATAGAGAAAAGTCCACGCCAGCTCTTACAAAAGAACCCGCTTCAAACGTAATATTCTCGAACTCAATATCTCTTTCCAATGTCGCTCTGGCTGCATTATTCACAGCAAAATACTCACCAGTTAAGCGCCATTTCTTGTTCCATCTCCATTCACCATGAAAGAAAAATGTGGTCTGATTATCGTTAAAATCAAAGGACTGACCAAAGTCAATATCGTCGGTTATATCTCCTTCAGCCCCAAATCTTAGTTCTTTTTGAGGAATAAATATCCCAGCTGACACGTAAAATTTATCCTTTAGGAAAGGGTGTTTTTCAGCCTCTTGGGCTAAGCCAGAGGAACTGATTCCCAAAAGTATTAATGAGATCAAAAAATATTTCATAATCGGAGATTAAATCATTAACTAAAGTTACGACAAAAAGCGTAAAAAAAAAAACACCTGAATTACTGATTCAGGTGTTTTTGTAAAATTAAACAATGACTATTTAACGTCCATCAACTCCACATCAAAAATAAGTGTGGCATCTGGTGGAATGACTCCTCCCGCACCCTGTGAACCATACCCCAGATGAGAAGGGATCACTAATCTTGCCTTATCACCAACTTGTAATAATTGTAATCCTTCATCCCAACCTTTGATTACCTGGCCAATGCCAACGGTGAAGTCTATCGGTTGTTTACGCTGATACGATGAATCAAATACAGTGCCGTCTGCAAGCTGACCTTTGTAGTGAACTGATATTTGCTTTCCCTGTTCAGCTTTTTGGCCACTGCCACTTTGAATGATCTGATACCTGAGTCCGCTTTCTGTTTTTTTGAACCCTGCAGCAATTTTGTCTAATTCAGCATCCATTTTTGCCTTGGCCTCAGCAATTCTCTTTTCTCTCTCTCCTTCAAAAGTTCTGAAGGCCTCAATCGGGTTAAATGATTCAGCATTTTTTCCAACCCTGACGATCTCAACAGATTCAATAAGGTCGTCCTGGGCGATACTGTCTACAACGTCCTGACCTTCTATTACCTTACCGAATACGGTGTGTTTGTTGTCGAGCCATGGAGTGGGTACATGCGTGATAAAGAACTGGCTCCCGTTCGTGCCAGGTCCGGCATTGGCCATGGAAAGAATCCCCGGTTGATCATGTTTAAGGTCCTGGTGAAACTCATCTTCAAAACTATAACCCGGATTTCCGGTTCCGGTTCCCAGCGGGCATCCTCCCTGTATCATAAAATCGGGAATCACACGATGAAATTTAAGACCATCATAGTAATTTTGTCCCTGAGGCCTGGCAGAATTTTCTAAATTTCCTTCAGCCAGGGCAACAAAATTTCCCACTGTTCCCGGTGTTTTTTCAAATTCCAATTGAATCAGAATATCTCCTTTACTGCTTTTTATCTTTGCGTATAAACCGTCGTTCATGTTTGCTGTTTTTTTTAAATTTTTGGCAAAGATAATTTATTCATTAAGAACAATTGTGCTTCAGGGCTATTATTCCTTTATTTTAAGAAAAAATTAGCATCAATTTTCAGTTCCTGAATGAAATATTTACCATAATCACACGTTATAAATAGGTAATATAAAATCCATTACAATGAATAAAGTCGTAATTTTTATAGCAGCCCTCATATTTAGCCACACGATGTCAGGACAGTTGCAAAAAGAAAGTTTTTCATCTGATGCAATTCCTGATGGTTGGGCCTTTGAAAATAATTCCAGTGCCGCCAAATGGCAATTCGGATATACAGGTGTCATGCCTCATAGCGGACCAACCATAGAATCTGAATTTGGAACCGGTGCAGCTCTGTTCAACGAAAGCGGCATCGGAGAATCCAGTACAGATAAAATAAGTTTAACCACTCCCACAATTGATTTGTCGGACATCAAAGAGGCGCAGATCGAAGTTACCTATAATTTACAGGTAGAGGAGCATCAGGGAAAATTCATTATTGAAGTATATGATGGCACAGGATGGAAACAGGTATATTTTCAGGATACGGCTTCTCCAAAAAACACTGGAATGAATGAGGTGGTTATGCTGGAAGTAGGTGATTTTTTAAACGAGTCATTTCAGGTAAAATTCGTATTTGATGATGAAGGAGCCAACGTGGCCCAAGGACTTGGAATAGATCATTATGAGCTGACAGAGTCTTCGGTAGTTGACAGAAAGTATGAAGAATCATTTGGAGTGATCAATGTTTTGAACCTGCCGGATAATGTTCTGGTGATGGATGCCAATGAGAAATTGAACCGTGAAGAAGCTTTTGGCAATATTGAAGAACATCTTGAGAGAACTGAATTGACAACCTCTGATTCGATCATGTACAATTTGAACGCATTGAGAAGTGGAACAGATGTGTTCAGGGTATATGAAGAAAACAATGTTGGGTCTTTTAAGGCACTGAAAAAATAGTATTGAGTTAGTTAAGTTACATTTTAATCTTTTTAAGAGCTGTTATGCGATTGTGTAACAGCTCTTTTTATTGAGGGGTGCTGCAATAAAAAGACCGCTATGAAATTTTTACCTTCCAATAGCGGTCCAAAAAAAAGGGATCTTTAAGATCTGTTATTTTACAGATCTGTTATGGGATACAAGTCACTCCTTCTCACAAGTTCAAGCTTTTTTTGTAGAAAACTGATCTTGATGATTTGGTTGGGGTGAATAAAGGGAAATGGAAATTTAAAACAATTAAAATATAGAATTCCTGATTTTTTCATAAACAATTTTTAGCAGATCACTGAAGGATTATCATGGTAAACCATTCTGTGTTCTTTTCTCAAAACATGCACGCTGTGCATTTATCTGTTGTGGGGAAAATTGTTAATTGAGGGAGTTGCGTTAAAATATTGTCATCTTTTAACTTAGCATTAAACGCATGAATCCATATTTTATTTTAAACCTTGCTGAATTAATCCGTTTTTATTTTTTTTGCAAAAAACAATAGCAGGGCATAAACCCTTATAAATAAATGAAAACAGGTTGAATTAAGAAAAAAATGACATGACCATTGCGTTTTAAATACACGGATCCCCGACGATTATGGAATATGCTTCCAAAATAATAAACCCGACTTAACTTCTTGCTCTGCTCAGAAGATAGGCATCTGCCATAACCATGGCACTTAAAGCTTCTACAATAGGTACCGCTCTTGGAACTACACATGGATCATGGCGACCCCTGCCTTGCATTTCCACAACATTACCCGAAGCATCAATGGTATTTTGCTTTTGGATCAATGTTGCCACGGGTTTGAAAGCCACCCTGAAATAAATATCCATCCCGTTTGAAATGCCGCCCTGAATACCTCCGGACAGGTTTGTTTTTGTTGAGCCGTCAGGGTTGAAAAGATCATTGTGATCGCTTCCCTTCATTTTTGCCCCGCAAAATCCGCTGCCGTACTCAAATCCTTTAACGGCATTAATTGATAACATGGCTTTGCCCAGTTCGGCATGTAATTTATTGAAAATAGGTTCGCCCAGTCCGGCAGGAACGTTCTGGATCACACAGGTGATGGTTCCGCCAACCGTATCTCCATTTTTTTTGACCTCACTAATGTGTTTGATCATTTGCTCAGCGATGTTCGGATCAGCACAGCGGACCATGTTCTTCTCGATTTCTGAAAAATTCAGCGCCTGATAAGGTTTATCGATAAAGATGTCTCCCACCGAAGAGGTAAAAGCAGTAATTTTGATGTCCCTCAAAATGGCTTTTGCCACGGCACCTCCAACGATCCAGTTGGCAGTTTCACGAGCCGAACTTCTTCCGCCGCCGCGGTGATCTCTGATTCCGTATTTTTGATCATAGGTATAATCGGCATGAGAAGGCCTGTAAACGTCTACATTATGACTGTAGTCTTTGCTTTTTTGATTCGTGTTTTTAATTTGAAATCCGATAGAGGTTCCGGTGGTTTTACCTTCGAATATGCCCGATAAAAATTCAACCTGATCCGGCTCTTTTCTTTGGGTTGTTATTTTTGACTGACCTGGTTTTCTGCGGTCAAGTTCATGTTGAATTGCTTCCAAATCAAGTGTGATGCCCGCTGGGCATCCATCAATAACACCGCCGATGGCCGGTCCGTGAGACTCGCCAAAGGTCGTTAATGTAAAAAGGTTACCAAAAGAATTGCTCATGCACTGTAGGGTTCAAAATTCCAAAAACAAAGGTACTGTTTTAAGTGCTAAGTGAAAAGTGATAAATTGAAGTATTTAGCATATGTCCCAGACCTGAACCCTTCTCAGTTGAACCCTGCAGCCAAGAAGCATTCATTTCAGCACCCTTCTGATTGTTAAACTCAAAACTTTCAGTTAATTTTGAGCTATGGTTAAACATTATCAAATTAAAGTGCTTGGAATGGTCCAGGGCGTATGGTTCAGAAAATATACCAGAGAAGCGGCGGAAACCTTCAACCTGTCCGGTTTTGTTGAGAACAGGAGTGATGGCAGTGTTTACGTTGAAGCTGAAGGTGAGGAAGTGAACTTAAAATCTTTTTTAGGATGGCTCGAAAAGGGATCGCCTCTTTCGAAAGTTGAAAAAGTGAAATGGAAAGAGGGAAACATGAAGCCGTATTCAAAATTCAGTATCAGCCGGTAAAGAACCAAAGTTTGATGGCCATGATACTGACCATGATGATCAGGAATGTCTTGACAAGGCCGTCACCTTTTTTAACAGACCAGCGGCTGGCAATCCATCCACCCAAAGCATTTCCGATAGACAATATCAAACCGTATTTCCAGTTTACCTGGTCATTCCAAACAAAAATAGCCAGCGCTGAAAGGGTATAAATAAAAGCGACAACCACTTTTATAGCATTGCTTTTTACCAAAGAGAATTGATTGACCCCTGACAATACCAAAAGGATCAGGAATCCGGTCCCGGCCTGAATAAACCCGCCATAAATACCTACAAAGAAAAAGAGAACAATACTCAGCCATAGATGTTTTCCTGTTATTCTTTCAATAAGGTCCTCATACCGGGTTTTGCGGTTCAATACAAGATAGGTGACCACGAGAACCATAATAACGGCGAGGATCTTGTTAAAGAGGTCACCTTTGATGTCAATTGCGATCTGTGCCCCGATGATGGCACCCAGCATGGCAGAGAGACCAAAATAAATACTGTATGGAAATGTGTTGACGCCTTTGCTTCTGAAGCCTGATATTGAAAACACATTTTGAATGAGTATGGCAACACGATTTGTGCCATTGGCTATGCTTGGAGGGAGACCCAGAAAAATCAACATCGGAAGGGTGAGGAGAGAACCTCCGCCAGCAAGAATATTGATGACTCCGGCAACAAAACCGATCAGCACGAGAAAGAATAATTCAACTTCCATGGATTCTATTTAAGGATAAAAATAGAACAATTCAGGGAATATCAAATTATAAAAAAAAATGGAAAATGTTTTAGGAAAACAAAAAAAGGGTATTATATTTGCCGACGCATTTGAGCGATCAAATCTTGCATCGGAGAAATGGCAGAGTGGTCGAATGCACTGGTCTTGAAAACCAGCGAGGGTCACACCTCCGGGGGTTCGAATCCCTCTTTCTCCGCGAAAGTTTAAACCCGCAACGATAGTTGCGGGTTTTTTGTTTTCTGGAACCATTGAAGTTTACTTCAAAACGGTGCAAGAAAACAAAAAACCAAATCACGCTTTAGCGTGAAGAGGGTTTAAACTTATGCTCAGGATTCCCCCTCTGGGATCAACGAAGTTAATCCCTAAAGTCCAGAAAATTCATTTTCATAAATGAAGAGGAATAAAAAGCAGGCATCGTAGAGGCCGCTTTTCTTTGCTCAGGATCCCCCTTTTGGGATCAACGCAGTTAATCCTCCGATATTTATTTATAAAAATCCCATTAATACTCAATAATTGTGTCAATAAGGTGAGCGATTCGGTGAGTACTTTGTTTTTTTAAAAGTACTCACCGATTTAGCTGTAATATTCTGA
>JAHEHF010000131.1 GCA_024644745.1 Flavobacteriaceae bacterium | reverse complement strand
ATTTATATCACTAATCTTCTAAACCTTAGTATCATGAAAAAGCAATTTTTAAAAATTGGGTTTTTATTTTTGTTAGGATTGACAGTAGCCTGTCAAAAAAGCGAAAGTTCAAAACCAGTTTCCTCGCAAAATCCAAATGAGTTAGATCGAACCCATCTTCCGATTCAACCTCCAAAAACAGCGGCCATCACCGAGATGGATGCCAGAAATGTTGAGAAACCAGAACGCTTCGAGGTAGGAGCGCCTGAAGGAGCGCCTAATATCGTATTGGTTATGATAGATGATATTGGTTTTGGAGCAACAAATACTTTTGGAGGAGCCATAGAAACACCTACCTTTGATCGTCTTGCCAATAATGGTTTACGATTTAACCAGTTTCATACAACTGCCTTATGCTCCCCAACAAGAGCATCCTTACTATCAGGTAGAAATCATCACAATGTCAATGTTGGTTCAGTAATGGAAATAGCCACAGGATATCCCGGCAATCAAGGAATTAGACCGGATAATGCGAAATATGTCGCAGAAACGCTTCGTCAAAATGGATATAGCACGGCTGCCTTTGGAAAATGGCATGAAACGGCTACCTGGGAGGTATCGGTTTCAGGCCCATTTTTTAGATGGCCAACGAATTCAGGTTTTGATAAATTTTACGGATTTATTGGAGGTGAGACCAATCAATGGGATCCGGTTATTTTTGATGGGGTAACCAAGGTGCATAAAAAAGATGATCCGGACTATCATTTTACAACCGACATGACCAATGAGGCGATTGAATGGATCAAGTTTCAAAAGGCAATGACTCCTGATAAACCTTTTATGGTTTATTACGCTCCAGGAGCGGTACATGCACCTCATCATGCACCTAAGGAATGGATAGAAAAATACAAAGGTAAATTTGATGCTGGTTGGCTGAAATTAAGAGAAGAAACCTTCGCCCGTCAAAAGGAAATGGGCATCATACCCCAAAATACAAAACTGGCTCCTATGCCAAGTGATATTAAAGACTGGGAAAGCTTAAGTGCAGATGAAAAGAAATTATTTGCCTTACAAATGGAAACATTTGCAGGTTTTATGGATCATACGGATAATGAAATAGGAAGAATGGTGGAAGCCATTGAAGAAGTGGGTGCCATGGATAACACCTTATTCATTTATGTAATGGGCGATAATGGTTCTAGTGCCGAAGGTGGATTAGAAGGAACCTTTAATGAATTGGTTCACTTGAACGGAATTTTTGATGAAGAAACAATTGAAAGTATGCTTGAACACGCTGATGATTGGGGCGGACCAAATTCATTTCCTCATATGTCGGCGGCCTGGGCAGTGGCTACGGATGCTCCATTTAAATGGACAAAACAAATGGCAGCTGATTTTGGGGGAACTAGAAATGCCATGGTGATGCACTGGCCAGCTGGTATCAGTGCCAAAGGAGAAATTAGAGAACAATTTCACCATGTAAATGATGTGGCCCCTACGATTTTGGAAGCAACCGGATTGCCAGCACCTAAATCGATCAACGGTGTAGATCAAATCCCAATGGATGGTGTGAGTATGCTCTATGCTGCGAAAGATAAGAATGCCGAAGATCGGCATAAGGTTCAGTATTTTGAAATGTTCGGAAATAGAGCTATTTATCACGATGGCTGGCTGGCCCGTGTGGTGCATATGGTGCCATGGGTAGGTAAGCCAAGAAAACCTTTAGAAGAGGAAGAATGGGAGTTATACCATGTGGATGAAGATTTTAGTTTGACGAATAATCTTGCTGCGGATCAGCCAGAAAAAGTAAAAGAAATGCAAGATTTGTTTGAAAAGGAAGCAATTGCAAATAATGTATACCCTTTGGATGATAGACTGTATGAAAGATTTAATGCTGCTATCGCTGGTAGACCTGATTTAATGGGTGACAGAAAATCATTGACACTCGCTCAGGGAATGGATGGGATATTAGAAAATACGTTTTTGAATGTAAAAAACACCTCTAAAACCATTGTTGCTGATGTCAATTTAGAAGGAAACGACAGAGGAATTATTCTTTGTCAAGGTGGAAAATTTGGTGGCTGGGCACTCTATATGAATAATGGAAAACCAGGCTATACATATAATTATTTCGGTTTGCAACGTTATACAATTGAGGCTCCTAAGGCAATCACGAATAAAAATGCCCAAATTAAAATGGAATTCACTTATGATGGTGGTGGTGCTGGTAAAGGAGGAGTAGCCAAATTATTTGTGGATGGAGATCTGGTGGCAGAAGGTAGGATTGAAAAAACCCAGCCTGCTGTTTTTTCTGCTGATGAAACGGCAGATGTCGGACTTGATGATGCCACTCAGGTAGCGGATAAAGTATTTAAAGATGTGGACGATTCAGAGTTTACAGGAGTCGTTGAGAAAGTAACCATAAGCATTCCTGAATCTTAATTGAGATAGATTTCATCTAAAAAACCAAAAAGACAAGCTAGTATTAGCTTGTCTTTTTTTTAGTAAATTTAAGCCTTCACGAATCAAATCAGATATACACATGACTATTCAAAAGTTTCCGAAACAGTTTTATTCAATTACCCTGTTGTTTTTTGTTTTACTCGCCTCTTGTAAGCAGGCTAATGACGTTACAGATAAGGACATCAATCCATATCAAAATTTATTTGCCACGATGCATGAAAGGGGACAATTCAATGGGAATGTCATGGTCATAAAAAAAGGAGAAATGGTGTATCAAGGGGCCTTTGGAATAAAAAACATTGACCCAATTGACTCTTTGCAACTAGGAGATCGATTCAGATTGGCATCGGTAAGTAAGCAATTTACAGCTGCGGCAATTGTACAATTAAAAGAGCAAGGAAAGCTATCCTATGATCAGGATATACGAGATTTTATTCCAGATCTTCCTTATGAAGAAATCACCGTGAGACATTTGTTGAATCATGTTTCAGGTCTTCCAGATTACGAAAGGCTCATGTTTGAATACTGGAAACCTGAGCTCGAATATAACGATGTCAACAGGTTTGTTTCCGGAAAT
>JAHEHF010000006.1 GCA_024644745.1 Flavobacteriaceae bacterium | reverse complement strand
TCCATTTACGGGAAAAAGATCGTTGAGGGTTATGAAGATTGTATGGCGAGTATCAGTCCTGACCAGGTGATGAAGACCCTTATAAGGTTTATTGAGGACTGAGCTTTCACCGATTGATTTTGAGCCATCCGTGTGTTTTTTCCACTTCCTTTTATTTCAATCTTTTTACTTTTTGGAGTATCTTTGCACGGTTAATACCAAAGCATGATTAAAATTAAATCTCTTGAGGAAATAGAATTGATGCGTGAAAGCGCCTTGATTGTTTCAAAAACGCTTGGAGAAATAGCCAAAGCGATCAGGCCTGGTATTACCACTCTTGAACTGGACAAATTGGCCGAAGAGTTTATCAGGGATCACGGGGCCACTCCCGGGTTTTTGGGTTTGTATGATTTTCCCAATACCCTTTGCATGAGTCCCAATGAACAGGTCGTTCATGGTATTCCAAACAAAACGCCCTTGAAGGAAGGAGATATTATATCTGTAGACTGCGGTGCATTGAAAAATGGTTTTTATGGTGACCATGCCTTTACCTTTGCTGTGGGAGAAATTGATGATGATATAAAAAAGCTGCTGAAAGTGACCAGGGAGAGCCTCTATGTGGGCATTCGCCAATTCAGAGCCGGGAATCGGGTTGGAGACGTGGGACATGCCATTCAAAATTATACTGAAAAACACGGTTATGGCGTTGTCCGTGAACTGGTGGGTCATGGATTGGGAAGAGAAATGCACGAGGATCCTGAAATGCCAAACTACGGAAGACGTGGCAGGGGCAAAAAATTTGCTGAAGGAATGGTCGTAGCCATTGAGCCCATGATCAACCTCGGAACCCACAGGATAAAACAGTACAGTGATGGATGGACCATCAAAACTGCAGATAAAAAGGCAAGTGCCCACTTTGAACATGATGTTGCCATCATTAACGGTAAGCCACAGCTCCTTTCCACTTTCGCTTATATCAACGAAGCCCTGGGGATAGAGACTAATGAAGAAGCCGAGTTTAGCGCCTCATAAGAATTTTATTGATGAAGATCTTCAAATACCTGCTCAATACGATTCCCCGTCCTTACTTGATCAAAATGAGTTATCTCGTTCGTCCTTTCTTGTCCGTATGGCTAAAAGGTGATACCTATACTGATCCTATAGATGGTAAAAGTTTTAGACGGTTTTTACCTTACGGGTACGGCCAGCAACGGCCAAACGTGTTATCCCCCAGCACCCTTTCACTTGAACGCCACAGACTGCTATGGCTCTATCTTCAAGGTGAAACAGATTTTTTTAATAAACCCTTAAAGGTTTTGCATCTGGCTCCCGAACAATGCTTTCTTTCTTTGTTTAAAAAAATGAAAAACCTTGATTATACAACCGCAGACCTTTATTCGCCAATTGTAGATGTCAAGGCAGACATCCTTGACCTCCCTTTTGAATCGGATCTTTTTGACGTGGTTTTCTGTAACCATGTACTGGAACATATCGAAGATGATCACAAGGCCATGTGCGAACTTTACAGGGTCATGAAACCGGGAGGCTGGGGCATCTTTCAAATACCGCAGGATTTGAGTCTTGAAAAATCCTACGAAGATTTCAGTATCAGCGATCCGCAGGAGCGCGCCCGTCATTTTGGCCAATACGATCATGTGCGTATTTATGGCAAAGACTATTTTGACCGTTTGAGAAAGGCGGGTTTTGGGGTTAAGGAAATTAACTATTCATCTTTGCTTTCACCCGAACTGGTTGAAAGATATCGCCTGGCAAAGGGAGAGATCCTGCCTGTTTGTACCAAATAAGAATTCATATCCTCGCACATGTGATCAAGACCTCCTATTCAGATCCTTCCTGTTTTTTTTGAAACAGAAAAGAATAGGTGTAGAGAGGCCCTTGAGATGAAGGAAAAATTAAGCTCAGTTTCAAAGCTCTTTCAGATCCGAAGCGTTGATCCATCCCATTTTCCCGTCGGCAATCTTAATCTTTTTCCAGTTATCCAAGGTTTCGAGCACCAGTACTTTTGTCCCTTCGTGAAGTTCAAAATAAACATCACTGGATCCGGTTGGAGCACTTTTGACATCTGCCTGACTTGAAAATATGATCGCCTGTATATTATTGTCAACATAATGTTTGTTCCTGTAAGTAAAAAAGAGGAATGTGGTCACAAGGATCACGGTAAGGATGCTCGTAACAAAATAAAATCTTTTCTTCACCGTACTGTAAGAAAAATGATATAGCAAAAATAAAATGGCAAAAACAAAAGCCAGACTTACAGAGATCTTGGCCCATGTTTCATAAGTAAACCTCAGAACAATAAGATCTATGAACTTCTGACCGAGACTTTTGGGCAATGGATCAATATTATCCAATACCATGGCATTGGCAAATTCAAGGTTGAATTTGATGTCCTGATCATTGGGACTCAACTGCAGCGCCTTTTCATAATAATAAACGGAAGGAGCCACCTGGTTTGTTTTATAATAAATATTGGCCATGTTGAAAAAGAGTTCCGCCGATTCCAACTGCTGTTTTTCTATTTGCTGGTAATGTTCCAGGGCCTTCTCATAATTTTCCTGCTGATAAAATTTATTCGCAGCGCTAAATAAACTATCGGGCTCTTGTGATTGCGCCATCACACCCGAGAGGTGCATTAACAAAACCAATACGATGTTCAATTTAACTTTCAAACCTTTAACCTTTTTACTATTCAAGTTTTATAATTCTTTATCTATTCTGGCCAGGACTTCCTTGGCCTTTTCATATTCCTGCTTCATCATCACGTCCGTGGTAGGCGTATAGCGGGCAAAATCACAATTGTCAAGAACCGTATTGAATTCTTCAATAATACTTTCATCCACTTTTCTCTTGTTAAGGATCTCCGCAATTTTTTCCTTGGAAATCTCAGACGTTTCCACCTGTAATTTGGCCTTGAGGTAATTGTGAAGTGCCTTTTCTAAAGCGATATAGAATGCCTCCTTTTTACCCAATTGCTTTCTGGCCTGTGACAGGTATTTTCTGGCCAGCTTGTCTGCCTTTCTTCTTTTGTTTCCAACAATGTCACTATCTCTCTCAAGTTTCTTTTTCCCGATAAATATCCCCAAAGGAATCGACAGTAATGGAAGGATCATCAGGATGTAAAAAAGATTCGAACCAAAAAAGTCCTTGTCTTTTAATTTTGAAACAAAGGTTGTGTTCAAATGAATGAACCTGATATCACCCTCTTTACTCAGCACGGGAACCTTGTTCGAACTAACCGTTTCATCAATAAAGGTGGCTCCTTGCAAGGAATTCAAGACAATGGGATCAGTAATCACGGTATGATACTTTTCTTCCTTCGGATTGAAATACGAAAAGGATACGCCGGGAATCTTGAATTTGCCCCTGGCCTGAGGAACGACGGCGTATTGATCATAAACACTTCCCGAGAGTCCGTTTAAAGTCGTTTTGATATTTTCCTTGTGCTCAGGTTCGTAAACCTCCAGGCCATTCGGCGTTTCTATACCCGGCAATTTGATCAGTTTAAGATTTCCCTGTCCGCTGAGCTCAACCTTGATCTGAGCAGATTCATTGGCTCCCAGGTCAGTTTTACTCGGTGTTACGTTAAATTTAAAATCTCCAACCGCACCTTCAAAATCAAAGGGTTTGTCTTTTAAAGGCAAATCTTGTACCCTGATCGTCTTTTTGCCCGAGGTCATGGTAAGACTGACATCGTTCATGAGCATATTTCCAAAAAAATCTCGTCTCCCAATGGGTATTCCTGCAGTTATTTCCATCTCCAGAGGCTCAATCTCCAGGCTACCGCTCTTGTGCGGGATCAACACTGTTTTTCTGACAATCACATAACGGTGCGGCTTACCTCCGTAGGTTCCGTTTCTGGCCACCCATTTTTTCACATCGATATTCTGATTCCAGAATCCACTAAATGAAGGGGTGGAAACTTCCCTGGTATTCTGAACATTCACAAAATTCGTGTTTACGTATAACTTGTAAATCACCGAAATACTTTCTCCAACATAAGGGCTCATATTCGATACCTCGGCTACCAGATGGATATTTTGCTGTGCCACATATCTCGGATCATCAGGGTCTTCGGGTATTTCAATTGCGTCAGACACCGTTACCCTCACTGTATTGGACCTGATCACCTCGTCATTGTATGTAATACTGGCTGATGGGATGGTAAACGTACCCTTAGACAGCGGCTGAATGATATAGGTGTAGGTAAGCTTATAGGAAGTTCTCCCGTTTATCGATGAAAAACTACTTGACTGACTTGGCCCGGCAAGTACCTTGAAATTTTTGAAATCAGGAGGCGTAAAATCATCTGCCCCTTGTTTGTCAATAGAAAATTCTATACGCAACCGTTCATTGAGTCCCAATTCAGTTTTGCTCACAGCAGTTTTAAACGTTACCTGTGCGATAAGGCTTTGTGCTGTGATCAGAAGAATCAATATGGTTAAATAATTCCTTTTCATTTGATGAGGTTACCGTTGTTTATTGAAATATACAATGCAATCCCGGCTACCAGTCTTTTTCCTGTTTTACTTTTTTCCCTTTTGCTTTTTTGGCATTAACTTTCTGCTGAGTTTTATTTTCTTCATTGTTCATGGCCTCCAACAGTTGCTCTATCTGCTGCTGGCTCAATTGATTGGGCTGAGGCTGCTTTTGCTCCTCCTTCTTGTCACCCTCATTCTGCTGATCCTGTTGGTCATTTTCATTGTCTCCCTGGTTTTCATCTTCTTTCTTCTCGTCTTCTCCCTGGTCCTGGTTTTGGTCCTTGTTCTCGCTGTTCTGGTCCTGATTCTGGTCCTTTTCCTGATCTTTATTTTGATCCTGATTCTGGTCCTTATTTTGATCCTGCTGCTGTTGCTGATCCTTCAACAATTTCTGGGCCAGTGCAAGGTTATATCTTGTCTCTTCATCTGTCGGGTCAAGCAATAAAGAATTCTTATAGGCAGCCACGGCCTTATCGTATTGTTTTTCCTTCATCATCACATTGCCAATGTTGTGAAAAGATTTCTTTTTGGTTGTCAGGTCCCTGGTGCTTTTCGCAACCAATTCATACTGTGGTAAGGCATCCTTAAATCGCTTTTGCTCGTAAACTGCATTCCCGAGATTATATCCTGCCTTTTCATAATAAGGGTTTTCTTTCAGGGCCTTCTTATACTTCACTTCCGCATCAACATATTTCTGCTGCTTGAAGAGATCGTTTCCTTTCCTCAAAATCTGTTTTTCGGTCAATTTGATCTTCACCGGTTCTTCCTGCTCCTTTTCCTGAGACAACATGCCCAGAGGCAAAAGAAACAAAACAAAAATTATATATTTCATCTTACCTTTCATTAAACAAATTCAATTTTTGTACCCATTTTGTTTTCTTATTGAGTAAGAAAACGTCTAAAACCAATAACAGCAGACCAATTCCGACGAACCATTGAAACTGGTCCTTGTAATCAGAGAACTGTTTGGACTCAAACTCCTTTTTATCTGCTTTCAACAACAGTTCCTCTACATATTCAATGGTTTTTGAGGTTTTATTTCCGTAAATATACTTCCCTTCTCCGCTTTCCGCAATGTCCTTTAAGGTATTCACATTGAGTTTGGTGATGACCACCTCGTCTTTATTGTCTTTCTTATAACCTACAAATTTTCCATTGCTTTTGATGGGTATCGGTCCTCCTTTGTTGGAGCCCACTCCTATAGTGAATGTTCTGATCCCGATATCCACGATCTCCTTTGCAATTTTTTCAGAGTTCTCCTCATGGTCTTCACCATCTGAAATGATGAACAGGAAACGGTTGGTCTGTGTATCATCATCAAAAAAGGTTTTAGACAATTCAAGCGCCTCATTGATGGCCGTTCCCTGAGAGGAAACCATATCCGGGCCTGCATTTTGCAAAAACATTTTCGCCGCTCCGTGATCAGTGGTAATAGGTAAAAGCGGGTAAGCATTTCCCGCATAGATGATAATGCCTACTCTGTCACTGCCAAGCTTGTCAATGATCCTGGAAATAATCTGCTTTGATTTTTCAAGCCTGTTGGGGGCAATATCTTCAGCCAGCATGCTTTTTGAAACATCAAGGGCAAAAACAATATCCACACCCTGCCTTTTCACCGTTTTCAACTGAGTTCCCATTTTTGGATTGACCAGGGCCAGGACCAGAAATGACATTGCCAATAAAACAAATACCATTTTCAAGGCGGGTTTAAAAACAGATTTTTCAGGGCTCAACTGATCCAGTAGTGAAGCATCGGCAAACTCTCTCTGCTTTTTTCGCTTCCACAACAAGTTCAGCAAATACACCAGTAACAGCGTCGCAACGGCGATGAAAAAATAAAAATATTTCGGCTCTTCTATTTGATACATTTTCTTTCTTACTAACCTATATAAAACTTCTGTAAACCGTAAATCTCAAAAGCATCTCCAGCATAATTAAAAATCCGGCTGCCAGGATCAATGGTCTGAATTTTTCCTGATAATTGTAATATTTAAATTCCTCGATCTCTGTTTTCTCGAGTTTATTTATTTCATTGTAAACAGATTCAAGCTTTTTGTTCCCGGTTGCCCTGAAATATTTACCATCTGTTTCACTGGCAATGTATTTTAAAAGGTCCTCATCGATCTCCACGGGAGCATTTCTAAAAATTAGTTTACCATTGAGATCCTTGGCAACTGGGAACAAAGCCGTGCCGTTGGTTCCCAAACCTATGGTATAGACCTTAATGTTGAGTTCCTTTGCAAGCTCAGTTGCGGTTTTGGGGTCTACAAAACCCGTATTGTTGACACCGTCTGTAAGCAGAATGATCACCTTGCTTTTTGCCTTACTGTCTTTTAACCTGTTCACTGCTGATCCGAGTCCCATTCCAATAGCGGTTCCGTCATCAATTTGACCCCACCTGATCTTCCTGATCGTATTTTGTATGATCACCTTGTCACTTGTAATCGGGGTTTGAGTAAAGCTCTCCCCGGCATAAACGACAATACCGATTCTGTCGTTGGGTCTCTTTTGAACAAATTTGCTGGCCACCTCCTTTAAGGCTTCCAGTCGGTTGGGTTTGAGATCCTTGGCGAGCATACTTGCCGAAACATCAATGGCCATGACAATGTCTATCCCACGTGTGGTCTTGGTTCTCTTACTCACCTCCACGTTTCGGGGTCTTGCCAGTGCAATGATGAGTAAGGCAACCGCCAATAGTCTGAATACATAAAGCAATGGCTTTAATTTTGACCACATATTTTTATAGGCAAACCCAGCTATGCTTGGCATATTTAAATTTGCATTGTCCTTTTTCCGGACAAAAAAGTACCAACCTGCCAATATCGGTATCAATAAAAGCAGCCAGAGCAAACCGGGGTTGGTAAATTCCATGTTATTCCCTATCATCTTCTTCCGGTTTAGGTTCAACTTTCTTAGGGTGCAAAGTATCTATGATGCCCTCGGCATCTTCTCTGTGCAGGGCTATCTGATTTTGCAGCGGCCTGGACTTCGCAAATTTCACCAGATCAGCCTCCTTCAGCAATTGTTTTAATTTTAAAAGGGTATCCCCTGAGATATTCAAGTGACTACTGCTGTTAAAATCTGTGATGATCTCCATAAGCTCATCCGTTGTGGATTCCAGCGCAGGAATATTCATTTCCTTTTCGATGAAGGTCCTCACAATATCAGTGAGTTCCACATAATAGAGTTTGATTTTGTTTTTGGAAATGAGTTCCTTTTGGTCCAATTCCTTCAACCTCATTTTTGCCGCATCAAACGGTGGAATTCTTGAAATGATTTCTTCCGGGGTCGGTTTATCTTTTAACACGAAGTACAAAATAACAGCAATGATGATCAACAAAAGAATCAAGCCCCAAAAGTAATTCAGATAATCACTGAACAAATAAGGTTCGTTGTTGATCTCTTTGATATGATACATGGGTTGTTTGAGGGTATCGACCGGAACCGTTCCTACGTTTATCACTACCTCTTCGGTTAAGAACCTTTTGTCTTTTATAAAAATTTCCTGGCCGGGCAGGACATAGCGTCCACTGTCAAAACTGGTTAAAGTATATTTTTTGATCAGTTGATTCTTCAGGGAATCAATTTTATGAGAGGTGACCACGCCTATCCGGTTCAGGCTGTCAGATTCAAATTTAGGGAATCGAACATCTTTGGTTTCCTCCACTGTGATCTCATAATTGAATTGCTCCCCGATTCTTATACTTGTGGTATCTATTTTGCTCGATACCTGCGAAAATCCGGAAAACCACATGAACAAAAAGCCCCCCAGAAGAAGTAACCTTACCAAGGCATGCTTCTTTAATGGGTTTTCGCCCTTCAGGAATTTCTCCCCTTTATATGGCAAACAAAATAAATTTCTCATTCCAGTTTTTCAAATTTTCATATCCTGCCAAAGCACAAGTGCCGGCTATCCTCTTCTTTTAAAATATCCCAGTAGTTTTTTAACATAACTTTCGTCAATTCTTGTATGTATTATACCTGAACCGCTTTTCGTAAAAGCTTCTTCAAAATAATCGACCATTTTCAAATAGTAAGCACGATAATTTAATCTTACTTTTTTTGAATTCGTGTTCACCAGAACAATCTCTCCGCTTTCTGCGTCTTTTACAGGAACCATCCCCAATTTTGGAATGTCTTCTTCAAGTTTGTCATAAACCCTGATTCCTGTTACATCGTGTTTTTTGGCAACAATTTTCAAGGCATTGTCATAGCCCTGATCTACAAAATCAGATAAAATAAACACAATGGCCTTTTTTTTCATCACATTTGAGAGGTATTTCAAGGCAAAAGTAAGGTCCGTTTTTCTGCTCTCAGGCTCAAATTCTATCAATTCTCTGATGATACGAAGCACGTGGGTCTTTCCTTTTTTAGGTGGAATAAAAAGTTCTATTTTATCTGAAAACAAAAGCAAGCCAACTTTGTCATTATTCTGTATGGCAGAAAATGCAAGGGTGGCGCTGATTTCAGTAAGTATGTCTTTTTTAAACTGTTGCTGGGTGCCGAAAGATTCAGAACCACTGATATCGACGACCAACATCATCGTAAGTTCCCTTTCTTCTTCGAAAACCTTGACATAGGGTTCGTTATATCTCGCTGTCACATTCCAGTCGATCGATCTGATATCGTCTCCGAACTGATACTGCCGCACTTCAGAAAAGGTCATACCACGCCCTTTAAAAGAACTGTGATATTCTCCTGAAAAGATGTGATCAGACAACCTCCTTGTCTTGATCTCGATCTTTCTTACCTTTTTTAGTAACTCTTTCGTATCCACTGGTCTGTTTTTCTAAATGAAATGGACATCTCTTCTGACCTGACAAAACAAATGATTTTGTCGGTCCCGGGACGTATTCAATCAATCAAGGTTGGTTAAGGAACTTCTACTTCGTTGACAATTTTATTGATAATATCAACGGAGGTGATGTTTTCTGCTTCTGCTTCGTAGGTTATTCCTATCCTGTGACGCAGCACATCGTGAACAACGGCCCTCACATCTTCTGGAATGACATAGCCTCTTCTTTTAATAAAAGCATAACATTTTGAGGCCATGGCCAAATTGATGCTTCCCCTTGGTGAGGCTCCAAAGCTGATCAGTGGTTTTAGATCTGCCAGCCTGTATTCTTCAGGAAAACGCGAAGCAAAAACAATATTGAGGATATATTTTTCAATCTTTTCATCCATATAAACTTCCTTGACAGACTCCCGTGCCTTTCCAATTTGTTCAATGGAAACTACCGGATTGACTTTATCAAATCCTCCCGTCAGATTCAATCGCATGATCATTTGCTCGTCATCCATTTTGGGATAATCAATTACCGTCTTCAGCATGAACCTGTCAACCTGTGCTTCCGGCAAAGGATAAGTTCCTTCCTGTTCAATCGGGTTTTGAGTGGCGAGAACCAAAAATGGTTCCGGCAATTTAAAGGTGCTGTCACCAATCGTTACCTGGTGTTCCTGCATTGCCTCCAGCAAAGCCGATTGCACTTTGGCCGGGGCTCTGTTGATCTCATCCGCCAATACGAAATTGGCGAAAATGGGCCCTTTCTTTATCGAGAAATCATTCTCCTTCATATTAAAGATCATCGTTCCAATGACATCGGCAGGCAATAAATCAGGGGTGAATTGAATTCTGCTGAATGTTCCTTTGACCGCCTTTGACAGGGTATTAATTGCGAGGGTTTTTGCCAGACCCGGGACACCTTCCAATAAAATATGTCCGTCTCCAAGCAAACCAATGAGCAATCTTTCGAGCATATGCTTCTGACCGACAATGACCTTATTCATTTCAAGTTGAAGAAGGTCTACAAAGGCACTTTCTCTCTCTATTTTTTCGTTGATCAGTCTGATATCAACATTCGTGTTCTGTGATTCCATTTATCTTTTTTAAATTCAATTCGTTTTCTTCGACAAGGTCAACAAAACTAAGGGTTAGGTTAGTTTTTCCTTGTTAAAATTTGGTTAAAAGTATCAAACAAAAAAAACTCGCCAAAAAGGCGAGAAATATGTGTTAATACTGTTCTTTTTTATTTGGGAAATCCTTGCTTTTCACATCAGAGATATAACTTTTGAAGGCATTGCCCATCTCGGCATAAAGATCAAGATATCTCCTTAAGAACCTCGGGCTGAATTCGTGAGTCATCCCAAGCATGTCATGGGTCACAAGAACCTGTCCGTCGACCCCGTCACCCGCGCCTATTCCAATAACGGGAATAGAAATGCTTTCGGCCACCTCCCGAGCAAGCTTTGAAGGAACTTTTTCAAGCACTACCGCAAAGCAACCCAGTTCTTCAAGTAATTTGGCATCGGCCTTCAATTTATTGGCCTCTTCTTCTTCACGGGCTCTGACGGTATAAGTTCCGAATTTATAAATCGACTGGGGTGTTAATCCCAAATGACCCATAACCGGAATCCCTGCCGACAATATACGGCTTATGGACTCAGAGATTTCCGCTCCTCCCTCGAGTTTGACCGAATGCCCTCCTGATTCTTTCATGATCCTTATGGCCGAATCCAGTGCCTGCCTGGAGTTCCCCTGGTATGTGCCAAAAGGGAGGTCGACGACAACCAGTGCTCTTTCAGTGGCGCGCACTACAGAAGAGGCATGGTAGATCATTTGATCCAGAGTGATGGGTAATGTCGTTTCGTGGCCAGCCATGACATTAGATGCCGAATCTCCGACAAGAATAATGTCTATACCTGCATGATCCACAATTTTCGCCATGGTGTAATCATACGCCGTAAGCATGGCAATTTTTTCGCCATTCTTTTTCATCTCGACCAGGGTTTTGGTCGTAATTCTTTTATATTTCTTATTTGCTGCCGACATATTTCTAATTTTGCGATGTAAAAATAGCGATAATTTTTATCTCAAACTCAAGTCCTTGATCAAATTTCAACCTGATGACATGGAACCTGTTTTTTCCCAAGTCTAGTCAGACACTTTGATCAGATTAGGAAAAATGGCAGGTGCTAAATTTTTGACCGGTTCATATAGTACGGACTCCTTTACTTTTTTCTTTTCAACAAATGGAAAAGAACCGCTGATCTGGTCATAAACCATTAAAACAATGCTCAGGATCAGGGCGTATTTTAAAAATCCAAAAATCGCCCCCACGATCTTGTTGAAAAAGCCAAGCGCAATTGTTTCGGCTATTTTTGTCAGTGTTTTACCCAGTAAAACAAGGGCAACCAAGATGATCAAAAAGGTCCCTGCAAAGGAAACTACCTGTATCATTGATTCTTCCCAACTAACGCTGTCCTTGAGAAAATCACCTAAAAAATGAGAGAAATGTATGGCTCCGTATACCCCGAGTACCAATCCGACCAAGGTGGTCACCTCAATAAACAATCCCTTTAAAAAGCCGTTGATAGCGCCAAAAATCAGGATCACCGCTAAAATAATATCAATTGTATTCATCTTTATAATTAACTTTTGATTATCGTTATTTCCTTATCAATATATACCAATACTTTTTCAATGACCTCATGCTTTAATTTTTCCAAAACTCCAGCATATGAGTCTATTTGACGCTGGTGCTCTGAATTCGCCAGACCCGTTTTGTAATCGATCACAACAACCTGGTTCCCCTGGAACACAAGCCTGTCTGGGATCAGAATCTGCCCCGTATCGGTAAGGATCTCTCTTTCTGTAAAAACCCTCTTTCCCGGATCAAAATAGGCATTTAATTCAGGGTGCAGAACAATATTTTTTATTGTTTTTACGCCGTCTGCCATTTGGCTCCTTGGCAGAAGTCCTTTATTGACAAATCCTTCAATTGTTTTTTCAATGTCGCTTTCTGAATAAATATGCGACATCATTTCATGAATTAAATTCCCATAACCAATCGCTGATCCCCTTTTTGAATCCCAAAGCAAGGATGAATTTGCGACAATGTTAATCTGGTGATCCTTCCATGAACTGCTTATAAAATCGGTTTGGATTTCAGCGTTTGAATCCGAGGATTGTTTGTAAGAGAAAGGCTTACGCTCACCAAACTCATAAATCGATTTTCCCGCTGCCCAGCAACCCTTCTTGTCGAGAAAATCTTTAAACAGCAGCGAGCTCCATCCCAATTTTTCCTTAGGTTCCTTGTTCTCTGAAATAATATAAAGTTGTTCTATCGCCCTTGTCAGACAAACATATAATAAGTTAAAACTGTCGAGTTGCTTTTCCTTTCGCTGTGACTCAAGAATCATTTCTCCGTGGACTCCTGCTTTTTGAATCTTTGAAGATGAATCGACCAAAATACTTTCAAATCCGTTAAAATCTTCCTGATCCAGATCCTTGTACCAGGCTTTGGGGCTTCTTTCAAAATAAATGTCGAGATCATAAGGAAATATGACAACAGGAAATTCAAGTCCTTTAGACTTGTGAATGGTCATGATCTGAACCGCCGGAATCCCATCAGAATTAACAATATTGAGTTTGTCATTTTTTTCTTCCCAAAACTCCAAAAAGGAAATATTCTTTTGGGACTTCCTCTGGGTATAATCAAAAACAAAATCCAGAAAGAACTGCAAAAAAGCATCTGAGCCCTGGGTAAGTTTAAAACTCCTGATGATATCTTCAACACCTTCAAATATGGAATATGCATTGAATCGCTGCATATTGTAATTGATCTGATACGCCTCTAATTCCGAAAATAATGCTGCCGGTTCAAGCTTTACCAGGCCTTGTATAAAATCATGCTTGTCTTCCGGAACCTTTAAATGGCCATGGAGAAAATCAAGAACTTCAAATTTGGCATCATCATTTTTATTTTCAGCGATCAATTTTAACAAACTGATCACAAATCCGACCTTTTTATTATTCTTGACCAATAATGTCTCTGAACTTACGATGGGTATTTCCTTTTCTGTAAGATATTTAGCGATGGCCACGCCTTCCTTTTTCTTTCTGACCAGCACACAGATATCACCAAGTTCACAATCATTTTTAAGGCCCTGAATCGTCTCAAAGACCTTTCTGGGATAGATCTCATCTTTAAGTTCTGCGGTCTTCACCTCCTCAATAAACTGGAGCTGCACATAACCCCCTTCTTTACGGTTTGTAAGCTGGTTATTACCCGTTAAATAAAGGTCGGCATAGTTCTTATTTTCAAAATGCTTCGCAATATGGGTAAAGAACTGATTGTTAAACCCAATAATCCCGGCATGACTTCTGTAATTGGTATCCAGGTTGCTGGTCTTTTTTGGTATGTTGAAAGGGTTGGCTCCGATCGCGGGTTCGTCAGAAGACAAATCGATGAATTGTTCGGCCCTTCCGCCACGCCACCTGTAAATAGCCTGTTTTGCATCGCCTACCAAAAGAGCCGATGCGTCTTCGCTGCTCAAGGCATTATCGATAAGCGGAATCAGGTTTTGCCATTGAAGAACAGAGGTGTCCTGCATCTCATCAATAAAAAAATGCTTGAATTTTTCACCAAGTTTTTCATAGATAAAGGCCACCGGCTCACGGGTCAGATGATCGCTGATCATTTGGTTGAACTCAGCATGAAGTCGGATATTATTGTTCACCTTGATTTCTTCCAGGGCACCTTGGATGGCATTGATCACGGCGAGGGGTATCAAATTTTTGAGCACCATGTCATTCAGGCTGTAACGCTCATATATTTTTTTGGCCTCAAAATACAAACCCATCAAAGGCTCCTCCAACTGATCGATGGCCTTTTTAACCTGCTCTGGTTTTGACTTCGCGTAAAATATCCTTGCATCGATATTCCGCGCCAGGCTTCCCTGAGGATCAAAATCAAGCTTTTCGGGACTATCGACCATTTTTAAAAAGAAGTTGGGCCATTGGGCTCTGTAAAAATCTTTTGTGTCGATTCCATTGGCACGAATCAAATCAATGGCCTTGCCACCGATTTCAGCGAGTAATTTCTTTATACTTCTTTGATCCTTCTGAAGCTTCTTGGCGAGAATTTTGAAATCGGATAATCTTTTATCCGATAATCTTTCCAATTCGTGAATATGGTTCTCATTCAATAAAAGTTTGGAAACCTCAAATAATTCTCTGCTTATATCCCATGATTTATCCTCCAGGGTTTTCTCTCTGGCAAAATTTACCAGAACTTCTGTAAGCTCTTTGTCTGTCCCAATTCTTGAAATCACGGCATCGACAGATTCTTTCAAAATGGAATCCGTATCGAGCTCAACCTCAAAATCCATGGTCAGCCCAAGATCAAATGCAAAAGATTTGATCAGTTTGTTGGTAAAACTGTCAATGGTCTTGATATGGAAAGAGGCATAGTTTTTTAAAATATCCTGCAGCCTTTCTTTCGCCCTTTTCTGAATCATTGGCAGGCTCAGTCCGGTCTCTTTCATCAGGGTAAGCGCCATGTCATTCGTCTCTGATGAAAAATCCATGACCGAAAATTGTAAAAGATTCTCGAGAACCCTGTCTTTCATTTCATTTGCGGCTTTGTTGGTAAAGGTTATGGCAAGAATCTGCTGATAGCGTCTCGTGTCCTGATCCAGAAGAATGATCTTGAGGTATTCCTTTACCAGGGTGAAGGTCTTTCCGCTGCCTGCAGATGCATTATAAACCTGAAATGTAGAAGGGCCTGACAACAATTTGAATTTTGAATAAAAGTAATGAAAATGACCCTAATCCGATTGAATTATCTGAAAATTATGGCATCCTGATCAAGACAATTGCAAGGCGGCTAATTTTTATCCGCTGCGATATTCCAGCTAAAACCCGCAGACAGATAATTCATGGTATAATTGAGCCCTGTGCCGAAGGAAAAGTCAAGCTGAAAATTATCTTTCAGCAAGTAGGTCATTCCGGCGTCAATATTGGAAAAGTATTTGTCAAACAGGCCTATTTCACCATATGGCTCAATATAAACCCCCGCCTTGTCATTGATCTCAATGGCCAGGGCCAGGGAATAGGTCAAAAATCCATTTTTAAGTCCAAAATAGTTATACCCTATATTATAGCCCAAACCCATAGTATCACTTAACTCATGGGATACTGAAAGCTTATTGATGGTGCCCACATTTCCGAGGGATACCTCTTCTGTACCCGTGGGCACCAAAAGGTGCGACAAAAATGCAATTTCCGTACGGCTGTTCTCCTTCTTAAACAATTGAATTTTTGCCCCTATTTCAAGATCAGCAATTCCGGATATTTCCATTTCAGTATTTTCTTCCCTTAAATTCAAATACTGACTTACAAGCCTCACTTCCACATTTTTAGTGATCCCGTACCTGAACAAAGTGCTTGGAACAGCAATTTCACGCAATGAAATACCATCCTCTTCGGCATATCCAAGCAAGATCCCGCTCTCAATTTGCAAACTTTTCTTAGGGATCGTTGAGGAGCTTTCGGTCTGATCGGGCCTGTCAGTTACTATTTTTTGAGCCGTCGCAAAGGAATGGATCAGACAGAATATACCTATGACAAATGTCTTGTGTTCTTTCATTTTTTAATTGAATTTGATTTTTAGCCGGGCGGAATCGCCTAAGTTTATATCAGGTGAGGATCCTCCATATTTGGGCCACTAAAAAAGTCACCACAAAACCCATAATGACAGGCAGTACAGAAGCAACTATGGTCCATTTGGTGCTTTTGGTTTCCTTATAAATCGTATAGATGGTTGTGCTGCAAGGATTGTGCAACAAACTAAACAGCATCAGGTTTATTGCTGTGAGCAGTGTCCATCCTCCGGTTTTCAAAATGGTAGCCGTATCTGAAGCAGAATCCAGTTCGAACATCACGCCGGCACCTTCCCCTGCGGTGATCCCTGTGACCAGAACGGTAAGCATCAATATGGTTGGAATAACGATCTCGTTCGCAGGAATGGCTACAACATAAGCTACTAAAATAACACCATTGAGTCCGAGAAGGAAGCCAAATCCGTCAAGTGAATGTATCGCCCAGGCCGCAATACTTTCATTTCCTATATAGATGTTTGAAATCATCCAGATCACAGCCCCTGCCGGAGCGGCAAAAACAATAGCCCTCCATAAAACGATCAGGGTTCTGTCAATGATCGAAGTATAAATGGTTTTCCAGAACCTTGGCGGTCTGTATGGGGGGAGTTCAAGATTAAATGTCGACACCTCTCCTTTAAGGGCTGTTTTTGAAAGACCCCAGGATACCAGAAACATGAATGCTATTCCTAAAACGGCAATTCCGATCACTGCCATTAAAGATGCCAGACTTGAGAAGGACTCAGGCACAACGGCACCTACGAAAATGGTTGCTATAAGAATCTGCGTGGGCCAGCGCCCGTTGCAAAGCGAAAAATTATTGGTAATAATAGCGATCAATCTTTCCCTTGGACTGTCAATGATCCTTGTGGCCACCACACCTGCTGCGTTACATCCGAAACCCATACTCATGGTGAGCGCCTGTTTTCCGTGAGCTCCTGATTTTCTGAAAAGATTATCCATATTGAAGGCCACCCTCGGCAAATACCCAAAGTCTTCCAATAAAGTAAACATCGGGAAAAAGATCGCCATGGGAGGCAACATCACAGCAATAACCCAAGCCACGGCAAGGTATACCCCGTCAATCAGAAATCCGTCAAGCCACCAGGGCATTCCCAAGTTCAGCGCCACATTTTTTAAAAACGGATGCAGGTTGTCCAAAAGCAAATTCGCAAGCATGGCTGAAGGATAATTGGCCCCCTGAATTGTCAACCACAGCACCACTGCAAGAATCAGGAACATAATCGGGAATCCCCAGGTACGGCTCGTAACGATCTGGTCAATCTTTCTGTCGAGTCGAAATTTTTGCTTCCCCGGAACCGTGCTGACCGAGCTTTCTGCAATTTCTGAAGCATCAGCATAGATTCCCTCAGCCAGGCTGTCGTGAAAATCTTCACCGATCATCCAGCGCAATTCACTGGTCAATGTTAAAAGTTTATCTACTGATTTTTTTTCCATGCTATACCAATTCTCCTAATCTTAAAGCTTCAATAATACGATGATCCCCTTCCAGTAATCTCAATGCAATCCACCTGCTGTTGGGAACCCCCGGAAACTCCGTTTCAATTTCCTCACTCAAAGTGTTCACGGCCTGCAGTATTTTTTTGGGTACATTCTTTATTTTTCTTGGTCTGCACACAATTTTTCCATTTGCAATATCATCGATGGTTTGAATCAATTCGGGTATTCCCTCCTGATACCTTGCACTGGTGGGAACCACAGGAATCCCAAGTTCTCTCGAAAGCGTTCTGAGGTCAATCTCTACCTTATTTCGCCTGGCTTCATCCATTAAATTCAGGCACAATACAGCTTTGCTGGTGATTTCCAGTATCTGCAGTACCAGGTTTAAATTTCTTTCCAGGCGGCTCGCATCTGCTACAATGACCGTGACATCCGGCTTTCCGAAAAGAATAAAATTCCTTGCCACTTCCTCATCCTCAGAGGTTGACAATAAGGAATAGGTTCCCGGAAGATCGACCAGTTTGTATTTTTTTTCTCCATAGGCGAACGCTCCTTCGGCTCTCATTACGGTTTTCCCCGGCCAGTTTCCGGTGTGTTGCCTCAATCCTGTCAAAGCATTGAAAACAGTGCTCTTGCCTGTATTTGGGTTCCCTGCCAGGGCAATGACATGGTCAAAGTCACTCAGGTTTAAGCCCAATTTTTTAAGTCCCTCTTCATTATAATGCGCACATGATTCACATGGACTTTCTACTTTCTTTTTCATCTTTTAAATTTTATTGATGAGAATTTTAGAAGCCTGATCCTTTCTCAGGGCGATGCTGGTCCCTTTCACTGCATACGCAACAGGGTTTCCTAGCGGACTATTCAGGTCTATTCTGATCTCAGTCCCCTTGACAAATCCAAGATCCAATAGCCGTCTTCTGTTTTCACCTCTGCACTCCTTTGAGATACCTGCGATTCTTGCGATCTCATCTTCTTTCAGACTTGACAGCCTTACAGTCTGGTCATTTTCTTCAAGTTCTTTTTTTCTTTCTGCCACAGTAATATTGGAAGCGACAATGGGTGCCAGGACAAACTCTTCGCCTTCAGAATAAAAAACGATCCTTTCGCTGCTTTTTTCCTCGATTCTGACCAGGGATCCTATGTGGATATTTTCGGCCAGGATCTGCTTATAAATAACATCCGGTTCATCCTCAATGTGCACGATCATTCCAACACTGTTGACTTGCATCGATGCCAGCGGAATGCCCTCAATTCGTTTGATTTTTCCCAAAACGTTGGGAATGGGGTCACCATGAGGATCGTACATTGGGTTCCCGAGCTGGGCCGCCAACATTTCAGTTTCTTCCTTGCTGAGCAGGTGTTCCATTTCTTCAGCCCTGCCATGCCATTCCGATTTGTCAAAACCCGTTTTTTCTGCAAGATATTTTTCCCATAACCTGTGTACCCTGATGATTCGCAAGGCATATTTTCTGCCTTCTTTGGTCAGTTTTAACAGGTCATTTTCAAAGAATACCAGATCGTTGACGGTCATTTTATGAATGGCATCAATGATCAGTCGGTTTTTGATCTGTAAAGAATTCGTAAGAGCGATAATATCTGTCTCCGATCCGTTATTCTCCAAACGATAAAGTTGTTTGAGAATATCCTCCATGATTGTTTTCTCATTAGAACTCAGGTTATTTTTGAAAACCCAGTACCATCCCTTAACAGGTCTGAACAGCACAAAGGATAAAATAACGATCCCTGAAAAAATGACAAGCGCTATGACTGGATTATAGGTCATCGTTTCACATTCTTGATTAATAAATTCTCTGCTACATTGCTTGTAATTACAAGGCGATGCGTTTTTGTTTCAATATGGTATGAATTATCATAGGGTTCAATGTCAATGACCTTGACCTTGTCTCCCAGACCGAGATTTTTTTTGTTCAAATACTTCAAAAAAGTCTCAGATGAATCCTTTACGCCCACAAGGGTGCCTGAAGCTCCAATCTTCATCTCTACAATACTCATCGTTTGTCTCTTGATGATCCTTCCCTGTTCATCCGGGATGGGATCGCCATGAGGGTCCAGTTTTGGAAATCGTAAAAAAGCATCTAGTTTACTGATCAGAAGCTCCGATTTTACATGTTCGAGCTGTTCTGCAATATCATGCACTTCATCCCATTTAAAATTTAATTTTTGAACCAGAAAACACTCCCAGAGCCTGTGCTTTCTGATGACCCTGAGGGCTGTCAAACGACCCGGCTCAGTGAGATACACCCCTTGATATTTCTTGTATATCACCAGTTTCTTCAGTGCCAGTTTCTTCAACATGTCTGTTACTGAAGAAGCCTTGGTCTTGATCTTGTTGGCAATCAGGTTCGTGCTCACCTCATTCCCATATTCCCTTTCCAAGGCGTATATGGTCTTCAAATAATTTTCTTCTGCCTGCGAATACATGATATTTTTTTGCAAATATAAATATTATTTTAGATATGTCTAAATAAAGATGCTGATTTTAACTTTTGAGTACTTAAAAGCCTGACAAACAAATGATTTTACCAAAAAAAATAATAATACAACGAATACTATTCGTTACGGACCGAAGCAGGTCATCCTTTTTATAATTCCGGAATCATTTCTTCTTAAACATTTCCAGCATGGTGCTGGTAAATTCTTCAACAGAAATATTGTCCGTGTCCAGGGCGAGGGATTTATCTACGATGAGGTCTACCTTGCCTACAGGGAAGGCCAGACCCGTAACGATCCTTTTCAGCATTGAAACCTCGTTATCGGCTACTTTATGATCAGCCTTGACCATTTCCAACAGTTCATAAAGCCTTTCAATTCTTTCTACACATTCCAGATGAGCTATCGTAGGAAAACTTTCAGGGTGCCTGAGAATTTCCCTGAATTTTTCATCTGTAATATTGTATTTGTTGGAGATCTTTGACAAAAATTCAATTTCCTCTGCAGAGACATTGTTATCGGCTTTGGCAATTCGAACAATATTGGCAAAATGACTGATGTTTCTCTTTTGCCCGATACTCATATAAAGATCAGAAATACCCATAATACAGGAATTAATGGTTTCTATCAAAGATACGAAACTATGCCATAAAAAGGAACTCATTCTTTTGAAAATTCAGGCCTATTTCAAGGTTAACCCTTATCTTTGAAAAAAATCAAAGGAACTTGAGTAAGCAGGTCATTGCTGAACTTTATAAGAATTTTGACAAGGTTGACCAAATTGCAGATGCCGTCAAAAAAGATTCCAACCAAATTCAAATAGCGAATTTGGAGGGATCGTCATTGTCTTTTGTGATCTCTTCAGTATACCAGAAGATCGATCGCCCCTTATTATTGATCTGTAATGACAAAGAAGAGGCCGCCTATTATTTCAATGACCTTGAACAGTTTTTAATTGCTGACCACCCAAACAAAAGACACGATGTCCTTTTTTATCCGGGTTCATACAGGCGCCCTTATCAAATAGAAGATACTGACAATGCAAACATCCTCTTAAGGGCTGAAGTACTGAATCGAATCAATTCTCAGAAGAAACACGCCCTGGTGGTCACCTATTCGGAAGCCCTTTTTGAACAGGTCATTACCAAAAGTGAATTAAAGAGAAATACGCTGAAAATTGCGGTAGGCGATTCCTTGTCGCTTGGCTTTATTCATGACCTTTTACATGAATATAAATTCAACAGGGTTGATTTTGTGGTTGATCCGGGTGATTTTGCCATTCGCGGAGGGATTATAGACGTTTTTTCATTTTCGAATGACCACCCCTATCGAATTGAATTTTTCGGAGACGAAATAGACAGCATCAGGACCTTTGATATTGAATCTCAATTATCGGTTGACCGCATGAACAGGATTGACATCATGCCAAATGTCGAAAATAAATTTCTTGAAGAAAAACGCCAGAGTTTTTTAAAATATATTTCCTCTAAAACGGTTGTTTTCGCAAAAAGCCCTGAATTGATCAAGGCACAGATGGACAAATTATTTCTCAAGTCGAAGGAGGCTTTTGAAAATTTAAAAGGCGAGATCAGACCCCTGGATCCTGAGGAACTTTTTTGCAACGGAGATTTGATCACGGGGCAGTTGAAAGAATTTTCTTTGGTAAAGATCAATCATATCAGAGGCGATGAGCAACAAAATCGCATCATGTTCAACAGTCGCCCTCAGCCTTCATTCAACAAACAATTCGATTTGTTGATTGAGAACCTGAATGACAATACCAAAGAGGGTATTCAAAACTACTTGTTTTGCGACAATGAAAATCAAGCAAAAAGGTTTCATGATATTTTTGACGACATTGATCCAAATGTAAAATACCAAACTCTTACAACTCCATTGTATCAGGGTTTTATAGATAAAGACCTGAAAATTGCGTGCTATACCGATCATCAGATCTTTGAAAGATATCACAAGTTCCGGTTGAAAAGTGGGTTTGCAAAAAGGCAATCGATCAAGCTGAAGGAACTTACAAATTTAGAAATCGGAGATTACGTGACCCATATTGATCATGGTATCGGCAAATTTGGAGGTCTGCATAAAATTGACGTTGAAGGTAAAAAACAAGAGGCCATCAAACTCATTTATGGAGAAAGAGATGTCCTGTACATCAGCGTTCATGCCCTGCATAAAATCAGCAAGTACAACGGGAAAGAAGGGAAGGCCCCTAAATTGCATAAACTGGGCTCAAACACATGGAAAAACTTAAAGCAAAAAACCAAAGCCCGGGTCAAGCACATTGCCTTCAACCTCATTGAACTTTATGCCAAGAGAAAATTAAAGAAAGGTATCGCTTACAGAAAGGACAGCTACATGCAACATGAACTGGAAGCCAGTTTTATATACGAAGATACCCCGGACCAGCTCAGTGCGACAGAAGCGGTAAAACAGGATATGGAAAAGGACCAGCCCATGGACCGGCTCATATGTGGAGACGTTGGTTTCGGCAAAACCGAAATAGCCATAAGAGCCGCTTTTAAAGCTGCCGATAACGGCAAACAGGTTGCTATTCTGGTTCCTACAACGATTCTGGCATTTCAGCACGCCAAAACTTTCAGAGACCGTTTAAAAGATTTTCCCATAAGAGTGGATTACCTCAACAGGTTCAGGAGCACCAAGCAGAGAAGGGATACGCTTGATGGCCTTGCAAGCGGAGAAGTCGATATCGTCATAGGAACCCATCAGCTGGTGAGCAAAAATGTGAAGTTCAAGGACCTTGGCCTTTTGATCATAGATGAGGAACAAAAGTTTGGCGTGGCTGTTAAGGACAAACTCAAGACCTTAAAAGAAAATATTGACACCCTGACCCTCACTGCAACGCCTATTCCAAGAACACTGCAATTCTCTTTAATGGCGGCCCGTGACCTGTCTGTGATCAAAACACCGCCTCCCAACAGGCACCCGATTGAAACCAGTGTGGTCCGCTTTGGGGAAGAATCCATCAGAGATGCCATACGCTATGAGATTCAGAGAGGCGGGCAGGTGTTTTTCATTCACAACAGAATTGAAAACATCCAGGAAGTTGCCGGCCTCATTCAACGCCTTGTGCCCGATGCAAAGATTGGTATAGGGCACGGCCAGATGGAAGGAAAAAAACTGGAACAGCTCATGCTGCAGTTCATCAATGGTGAATTTGACATTCTGGTCAGTACCACGATCGTGGAAAGCGGACTCGATGTCCCCAATGCCAATACCATATTTATCAATAACGCCAATAATTTCGGATTGAGTGACCTGCATCAGATGCGCGGAAGAGTGGGCCGGTCGAATAAAAAAGCCTTTTGCTATCTGATCACACCTCCATATCATATGATGACAGATGATGCGAGAAAAAGAATTCAGGCCCTGGAACTACACTCTGAATTGGGGAGCGGTTTTTACATTGCCATGAAAGATCTTGAGATCCGCGGGGCAGGAGATCTGCTTGGAGGGGAACAAAGCGGTTTTATCAATGACATTGGTTTTGAGACCTATCAAAAGATCTTAAATGAGGCCATCGAGGAATTGAAGGAGAATGAATTCAAGGAGCTCTATCAGCATCAAAGGCCCGAAACCAGGGAATTTGTCAAAGAAGTGCAGATCGATTCGGATTTTGAGATCCTTTTCCCCGATGATTACATCCGCAGCATTACTGAAAGACTCAGCTTGTACAAAGAGTTGAGCGATCTTGAAAATGAAGCCGAAATTCAAGTTTTTGAGACAAACCTCATCGATCGTTTCGGGGATCTGCCCACCCAGGCAGTCGACCTGTTGAACTCTGTTCGGCTCAAATGGGCAGCCAGGTCGATAGGTCTGGAAAGGGTCATTCTCAAACAAAAAAGAATGGTCGGCTATTTCATTTCGGACCAGCAAAGTGAATTCTTTCAGAGCCCCAATTTTACGCGTGTGCTGTCATATGTTCAAAGGAACGGGAAGACATGTGTAATGAAAGAAAAGCAAACAAAAAAAGGATTGAGACTCCTAATTACCTTTATTCGAATTGATTCCGTAGAAAAAGCTCTTCAAACCCTCACAGATATTTAGTTAATTTCCTGTTGATAAGTCGGAGGACATTTTTAACTATTGTAACTTCCTTCAATGTTAATTTTTTGTACTTTTTGAATCAGTTAGAAGCTGAAATTCAGATTTGCGCCTATGAAAAAAATGTTCTGATCATGACACCATGGTCCGAGAGAACAAAAAAAAGTTTATATGAAGAAAAGTACTACAAAGAAAATTTATGTTTTAGATACTTCCGTTTTATTATTTGATCACAATTCAATAACCAGCTTTGAAGAAAATGATGTTGCCATACCCATTACGGTTCTGGAAGAGCTTGATCAATTTAAAATTGGTAATGAAACGAAGAACTTTGAAGCAAGAGAAGTGATTCGGTTCCTTGACAAGCTGGCAGGAAACAAAAGCCTGAATGTCTGGATGAAGCTGGGAAATGACAAGGGAAAACTAAAAGTCATTATGGACTCTCTGCACCTGAACAAAATGGACGCTGAGACCATATATGGCAACACAAAAAATGACCATAAAATTATCAATGCAGCACTTTCATTGCAAAATGAGGCAAAGAACCGGATGGTCATCCTGGTTACGAAAGATATCAATTTGAGAATAAAAGCAAAAGCCATTGGCCTGATCTCTGAAGATTTCGAAACCGGTAAAGTTAAAAACATTAAAAAGTTCTCTGAAGGCTTACCCGTGATCGACAATATTGATGCTACGGTCATTCAAAATATTTATCAAAAGAGCCAGGTAAAGGAGAAAGGTATTCTTGGGAAAGAAAAAGTGACCAATGGATATTACATCCTTAATAATTGTTCCAATTCGGTGCTTGCGAGGTATAATGGCCTGACCGACGCCATTGAAAAAGTTGATAAAAAATATGTCTTTGGCATCAAACCAAGAAATGCGGAACAAACCTTCGGATTAAATGCTTTACTTAACGAAGACATCAAACTGGTCGCCCTGGAAGGTGTGGCCGGAACGGGTAAAACATTATTGGCGCTGGCCTCAGCACTGGAACAAAAAAACAAATACGATCAGATTATTTTAGCCAGACCCATTATTCCTTTGAGCAATAAGGAAATTGGTTTTCTGCCGGGAGATGCCGAGGATAAGATATCACCTTATATGCAGCCATTGTGGGACAATCTGACCTTTATAAAAAATCAATTCAAAGCCAATGAAAAAAAGAGCAAGGTTCTGGAACAGCTTCAGGATTCAGGACTGCTGACCATTACTGCTCTGGCCTTTATAAGAGGGCGAAGCCTGACCAATGCCATATTCATCATTGATGAGGCACAAAACCTTACACCTCATGAGGTCAAGACGATCATTACAAGGGCCGGAGAAGGCACCAAGGTCATCTTTACCGGAGACATCAATCAAATAGACACACCTTATATGGATGAGCACAGTAACGGGCTCACCTATTTGATCGACAGGCTAAAAGGAAATTCTTTATTTGCACACATCAAACTGGAAAAAGGAGAACGTTCTGAATTAGCCAATCTAGCAAATGAAATGCTTTAACAATTTTCCTGACTCAGGGCTTCGCTTATAGTGAATCCCTGGGTTTTTTTTATTTTTCCCGAATACTTTGTTACAAATTCGTTCTTGATTCGTCTTAGGATAAATCCTATCCATGAAAAAATTAATTTTACTCCTGATTGTAGTATTCGCATCATCATGTGCATCACATACCTCTTTCAACACTTTTTACAAGGACCACCAGGAAGATTCAGACTTTTCTTTCGGGCTGAGCAGCTCTCTGGTAGCAAGTTTTCTTTCTGATGAAGACGCCGAAGACATCAAACCCTTGCTGAAAAAAGCAAAACACGTGCGCATCCTGGTTTTTACAGAACAAGCTGAAGATAAAACGGTCGCATTTCAAAAATTCATCAATAGGTCAAAATTTGAAAAAATGGTGAAAATCAAAGATGATGACGACCAATTGGCATTCTTTACCCTTGAAAAAGAGGACCGCATCAGGGAAATTGCTTTAGAGATCAGTTCGGGGGATGAATTGGTTCTTTTGGGCTTAAAAACCAATTTGAGCCAGACAGATCTTGAAGATTTGGTCAACTAAACCCTTGATACAGGTAAATGATCATTCAGGTTACTTTAACTTTTCTGATCACTGCTGACAGCACTAAGGGAAAAAGCCGCTTTACATAAACGGCCAGTTTCTCCTGATACCCGCTGATCACCACTTCCTGCCGGCCTCTGCCAATAGCTTTTACAGCCTTCTTGGCAAATTTTTCCGGACTGAGCCCCTTGGCCGTCGCTTCGTCTAAAGTGCCTTGCCGGGATCCGTCAGCGGTTAAAGCATTGATCGAAACATTGGTGTTCACATAACCCGGACATATGATGGTCACACTGATATTGTCTTCATATAATTCGGCCCTTAAGCTATCAAAAAAACCATGCAAAGCATGCTTGGAAGCAGCATAGGAAGACCTGAGGGGCGTCCCAATTTTTCCTACCACGCTGCTGATCACGACCAATTGTCCTTCCTGTTTGCTTTTTAAATGAGGCAACAAGGCTTTGGTCAGCGCCAATGTTCCAAAATAATTGATATTAAAAAGCATCCGGTCCACCTCAATTCTGGTAGTTGCAGCTAAAGATCTTTGGCTGATTCCCGCATTATTGACAAGAATGTCTATTCCGTTAAAAAGCGCAATTGCATCCGAAACAATGGCTTCTGATCTGTCTGTATCAATAAGATCAAATGCCAGTACTTTGACGTTTTCAGGGTTTTTACAACGCGACCTAACAGACAAAAGTTCCTTCTTGTTCCTGGAAGAAAGAATGAGCCTGACCTTGAATCCGGAGAATTCAATTGCCAGGGCCTTCCCGATACCCGAAGAGGCTCCCGTGATCCAAATGACCTTGTTTTCAAAATTCATTTTACTATTTTACATCAAATATAAGGATTCACTCATTAAACCTGAACCATGCCAAGAAAGCAATTTCTTCAAGATCCTAGGATAAATTGTACCTTTGAAAAAAACAAAATGGAAATGGCCAGAATCCTAATACTGATCCTCTTTTTATTCACCTATACCTCATACGCTCAATATTCAATAAAAGGGTCCTTTGATTCTGATCAGGATTTTACCTGGATATTACTTTATAAACTTGAAAACGGGACTCAGACCTATATGGACAATGCAGACGTGGTTGAAGGTGCCTTTGAGTTCAATATTCCCGAAAAAGAGCCTTCAGGCATATTCAGAGCCTATTATCAGATCGAGAACAACCTCTATGTTGAATTCATTTACAACAGGGAAGAGATCGTTTTTTCATTTGACCCGAATGATCCGGAAGAGTCTATTCGCTTTTCTCAGTCTGAGGAAAATAACCTCACACATGAATATTATGATCAGATTCGCAGTACCCAGGGATCACTTGATTCTCTGCAGGCGCTTTTCTTTGATCCCGTCTCCAGCACTCAGGAGCAAGAGATGCTGAAAAGTTATCAGGAATATTTGTATGAACTTGATGCCTTGCAATCAACTTATGAGGACAAATCACAGGGAAAATTGGCAAATCATTTTATCAGGGCAAGCAAACAATTCAACCCTGAGGTGCCCTATAAAAATACTGCAGATTATATTGAAGGCATAAAAAAGCACTTTTTTGACGCGATCGATCTCCATGATACGGTTTTGGTTCACTCTGCCTTTATAAACAACCGTTTAAATGACTATGTCTTTTACCTCAATCAGGCCGATAATATGGAAACCATGAATGAAATGCACCGCGAATCAATTGATAATGCCGTTGATTGGATCGGTGAGGAACTTGACATTTTAACAGCATTTGAAACGGGACTGATAGAAACCTATTTAATAGAAGAAAATGCGGCGATGCTCAACTTTGTCATGGACCATCATTATCGTTCCCTGCCCGCGGAACTCCAGGATGAAGAATTGATGCAAAGGGTCTCCGCAAGCCTAAAAACAGCTGTTGGCACCAAGGCCCCGGATTTTGAATGGGATCAGGATGGTGTAAAGAAACACTTATACGGAATCCAAGGAACAGATTACTATATTGTCTTGTTCTTTAGTTCCAATTGCCCGCACTGCCAGATTGAAATTCCTGAGTTTTACTCTTTTATCAAGGGCATAGAGAACATCAAAGTTGTTGCGGTAGGTCTTGAGACTTCAAAAGAAAGCTGGGAAACCATGACCCAGGGCTACAAAGAATTTATGAATATTCTGGATCTCGACAAATGGTCAAGTGACAAAGTAAAAAGCTATGGTGTAAATGCAATTCCCTCTTATTTTGTTCTTGATGCTGATAAAACAATACTCGCAAAACCAACAGATTTCAAAGAATTGAAATCCATGTTTGAAACCAGGTAACATTTAAATTATTTGTGTCAGCAAAACCTGTTTTGAACAAGACTCTGCACGGTTTTAAAAATGATAAAAAGCGTCTTCAAAATGTACAATTTCATTTGAAGTACCTTTTGAGATGATCCCGATGACGTCAAACCTGACCTCTACATCTAAATCCAGGTTGTTGACATAGGAATCTACTGCTGAGGTCAGTAATTTTATCTTTTTGCTGTTTATGAAATCCTGAGGGTCACCGAAAAAACGCGTTGACCTGGTCTTCACTTCCACTATGGCCAGAACGGTTCCTTTTTGAGCAATGATATCCACTTCGGCCTTTTGACACCTCCAGTTTCTTTCCTTGATCCGGTAACCCTTGCCGATCAAATAATCAAAAGCGAGCTGCTCTCCTGCCTTACCAAGTTCATTATGAGCAGCCATATCCTATCTGAATCTTATGCTGGTCCTTTTCTTTGACACACTCATATCTACATACGAGCCAAGTAACAATGCCCTGTTATCTTCTAAATGACCTGCCGGAAAATCAAAAACAACAGGGAAGTCAGTCCCTTCGACGGCCTCCAATACAATATCCTCGAGGGTCTTGCCAAAAGCATTTCCCTCATTCTTCTTAAGTTTAAAATCGCCCACGATCACACCTTGACATTGCTCAAAGAACCCTGCCCTTTTGAGGCTGATCATCATCCGGTCAATATGATAAAGGGCCTCTCCAACATCTTCGATAAAAAGGATCTTTCCACCCATACTCAAATTAGTGTCAGAACCAAGCATGCTGTAAACAAGTGAAAGATTGCCCCCAACCAGCTGACCCGTGCTCTCTCCCGTTCGGTTGTGTTCTGAGGATTCAATTTTATATTGCAACTTCTTGCCAAACAAAGTCCTGTAAAGGGTTTGTATCGATTCCTTTTGAATCGGTTCCTCCAAATTCAGGGTGAGCGGCATTTGTCCGTGAACAGACTGGTATCCCAGGTTATGGATCTTGTTATGAAGAGCGGTAATGTCAGAATAACCAATGATCCATTTGGGATGCTCCGTAAATCCTGAAAAATCAAGATCATCTACGAGCCTGATGGTGCCGTAGCCCCCGCGAGCCGCCCATATGGCTTTTATACTCGGATCGTCAAGGGCCTTCTGCAGGTCCTCAAGTCTTTCCTGGTCTGTTCCTGCAAAGGAATGGTCCTGAGACAACAGATGGTTCCCAAAAAAAACCACCAGCCCCCAGTGATTGGCCAGTTCAATCCCCGGATCAACTGCAGTCCTGTCTTTGAGCTTTCCCGCAGGAGATAAAATAATGATGGTATCCCCCTTTTTAAGGTAAGGAGGTTTTGCAAGGTCTCGGGTAATGGTCATTTCCTGGTCATTTTGGCCTTGCACGCCAAGAATGATAAAAAGCGTTGTAAGCGCTGCCAAAAAGCAGCCTTTAAGTGTCATATCCATCTTTAAAATTTTTCATAAAAATAGAATATAAAATCCGATTTTCACAAATGTGATCAGAAGTATCAGAAGCTACCGGGAATTATGAAAATAAAAAAGGACATGTTTGCTCTTTTTCTTACTTTTGTGGCTTAAATTTTTCTCATGCAAAATCCAAAAAGATATACCATAACTGCAGCATTGCCCTATACTAACGGCCCGGTTCATATAGGACATTTGGCAGGGGTATATGTTCCTGCAGATATTTATGCCAGATACCTACGTTTGAACAACAAGGATGTGGCTTTTGTATGTGGTTCTGATGAGCACGGAGTTCCCATAACTTTAAAAGCAAAAGCCGAGGGTGTTTCACCTCAGGCTGTTGTTGACAAATATCACGAGATCATTAAATCATCCTTTGCTGCCTTCGGTATTAGTTTTGATAATTACTCAAGAACCTCTGCCCGCGTTCATCATGAAACGGCTTCCGCTTTTTTTAAGGACCTGTATGATCATGGAAAATTTATTGAGGAAACAGCTGCACAGCTTTATGACGAGGAGGCAAATCAGTTTTTAGCTGACCGTTTTGTGGTTGGAACTTGTCCAAAATGCGGTAATGAAGAGAGCTATGGAGATCAATGCGAAAATTGCGGAACGAGTCACAATGCACAGGACCTGATCAATCCCAGATCGGTAATCACAGGCAACGTGCCATCCCTGAAGGAAACCAAGCACTGGTATCTTCCGCTCGACCAATACGAAAGCTGGCTGAATGACTGGATCTTAAAAGGGCACAAGAACGATTGGAAAGCCAATGTGCTCGGACAGGTTAAATCCTGGATCGATGACGGTTTAAAACCAAGAGCCGTAACGCGTGATCTGGACTGGGGTATCCCGGTACCGGTCGAGGGAGGTGAAGGCAAAGTACTTTATGTCTGGTTTGATGCTCCTATCGGATATATTTCTTCCACCAAAGAGTGGGCAGAACGGGTTGGGAAAGACTGGGAGCCCTACTGGAAGGACAAAGAGACCAGTTTGATTCATTTTATAGGAAAAGACAATATTGTTTTTCACTGTATTATTTTTCCGGCCATGCTAAAGGCACAGGGCAGTTATATCCTTCCGGAAAATGTTCCTGCCAATGAATTTTTGAATTTAGAGGGCAACAAGATCTCTACTTCAAAGAACTGGGCAGTCTGGCTTCATGAATACCTGATTGACTTTCCTGACAAACAGGATGTCTTAAGATATGTGTTAACAGCCAATGCACCTGAAACAAAGGATAATGATTTTACCTGGAAAGATTTTCAGGCCAGAAACAACAATGAGCTGGTGGCCATTTTCGGGAATTTCATCAACCGGGTCATTGTACTGACCAATAAATATTATGACGGGCAGGTTCCCGAGGCTAAAGACCTCACCGCTGTGGATGAACAAACACTTGAGCAGCTGGCGGCTTTCCCGGATATCATTTCAAAATCCATAGAGCGCTTCAGGTTCAGAGAGGCCCTTTCGGAATTGATCAACCTGGCGCGACTTGGCAACAAGTACCTTGCGGACGAAGAACCGTGGAAACAGATCAAAACGAACCCGAAACGGGTAGAGACCATTATGAATATTGCCCTTCAGATCGCTGCCGGGCTCTCTGTTTTATGTGAACCGTTTTTACCTTTCACAAGCAAAAGGCTCAAGGGTATGCTTGACTTGAAAGATTCAGATACTTTGACCTGGGAAACTGTTACTGACGGTAGAACCTTGCTCAAAGCAGGGCATAAAATCAACAAGCCTGAATTACTTTTTGCGAAAATTGAGGACAAGGAAATCCAGGTTCAGATTGACAAACTAGAGGCCTCCAAGAAACAGGTTGAGAAACAGCCGCTGGAACCTCAGAAGCAGACCATTGAATTTGATGATTTCAGTAAACTCGATATCAGGGTCGGTACCATTCTTGAGGCCGAAAAGATCCCAAAAACGAAAAAGTTACTAAAGCTAAAAGTAGACGTGGGAATTGATGTGAGAACCATTGTCAGCGGAATAGCCGAAAGTTTCGAAGCCAAAGACATTATTGGACAGAAAGTTACGGTTCTTGTCAACCTTGCTCCGAGAAAATTAAGAGGTGTTGAAAGTCAGGGAATGATTCTGATGAGTGACACCCCTGATGGCAAACTCAGCTTTATAGAACCCGATAAAGATACAGTTGAAAATGGTGAGAAAGTGAGTTAGCCTTGCGATGAACTTATATCAAAACATGAAACCTCCAATTTGTTTCATGTTTTTTTATGCCCTAAATTGTTTTCCTTTAAAAAATCACCGGCCTTGTCAACCCTATTGATCCTTTTTGCGTCTTTATAGATATAAGGCCTTTTAAAGCATGTTGAAAGTCATTCAAATCAATCAAAATACAGAATTAATCAAGCAGTCGCTTCAAAACAACAGAAAGGCTCAAAAAAAGTTGTATGAAAAATTTGCGCCTAAAATGTTGAATCTGTGCGCGTATTATATCAAAGACATTCAACAATCGGAGGAAGTCATGCTGAATGGCTTTTTGAAAGTGTTTACAAAATTAAACCAGTTTTCGAACAAAGGAAGTTTTGAAGGATGGATCAGAAAAATAATGGTATTCGAGTGTATTTCCTATTTGCGTACCAAAAATAAATACCTCTTCACCGATAAAATTGAAAATTATGAACCTCTGGTTGAAAATGAAGTTGAACTGACTATTGCAGTTGAGGAACTTCATAACCATATCAAAGAACTGCCAGAAGGGTGCAGGATTATTTTCAATATGTATGTCATTGAAGGTTACAAGCACCATGAAATAGCTGATATGCTGAACATAAGCGCAGGAACATCCAAAACACAGTTGTTCAGAGCGCGGAAAGCTCTAAAGGAAATGATCTCCTTAAATCAAAAAAAGTATTATGAAAGAAGTTAAATACAGAAAAGCGCTCCAGAACAGAACCCTTGAACCTTCCCAGGATTCATGGGAAAAGTTGGAAAAGAAGTTAAGCCAATTTGAAAATAAAAAACGTCAGAACTATTGGCCATTATTGAAATATGCAGCCGTTATTTTGGTTTTGATCTCTGTGGGAATCTATTTTTTTCAACCCGGAGAGGTAAACAAAAATATACCGGAGCTTGCTGCTCCCTCATTTAATGAGAATTCAAAAAGCCTTCCTCAAACTGATGATGCTACAAAAACGGAAGTCGCCGCTTCCCCAAAAATTTCTGCACCAAAGGAAACGGCCAAAAAGAATGAAGCAATTCAGCCAGAAAAGGAAATAATTCAGCAGGAAAGAATTGTGTACAATACCCCTGAACCTGATTTGAACATACCCGAAACAATGATGGCTGTTAAGCTTGAAGAGAATGTTTCCGAAGGAACAATATCTGTCTTGGAACAAGATTTTTCTGATGAGCAAGCCATTGAAGATGAAATAAACCAGTTGTTGCAGCGGTCCAAAATTAAGTTAAATACAGAGAGTCCGGAAGCCAGAAAAGCAGTCAGCGCAAATGCTCTTTTAAATGAAATTGAAGACGATTTGGACAAGGCGCTGAAGCAAAAATTGTTTGAGAAAATAATAAACACAGTCAAACACCCGAAAGAAGCAGTAACCTATCAAAATAATTAATCCCCGAAAAAGCATCTCATGAAAAAAATACTATTCACCATACTTCTATTGAGCCAGATTTTTTTGAGCCTCCAGGTTTCAGGACAGGAAACTCCTGCGACAAGTCAGCATAAGGAAAATTTAGAACAACAGAAAGAACAGGCTGTTAATGAGGAAAAAGAAGCCCTCAAAAAAGAAGTTGTCGCCATAAATGAACGATTCAACAATGGTGAGATCACCTCTGAAGAGGCCAAAAGGTTAAAGGAGGCCGCTGCGGAAAAACACGCGCTGAACATTGAGAATAAAATCGCCATTTTGGAGAATACCCACGCCTTGTCTGAGCGAGAAGGTCTTGTTGTAGACAGCCGTGATACCATTGACAAACCGGACAAGGAAATCTCCCGGATTGAAATTAAGGTTTTTGATGAAGAGGATCCTCTCGTAGATATTTATTATGGCCAGCAAAAAAAATACGACAAAAGGACACATTCAAATTTATTGGTCGCATTTGGTTTTAACAATGCCATTATTGAAGGCGAATCGATGAACAATTCTCCTTATAAAATGGGGAAAAGTAAGTTTTTTGAAATGGGATGGACCTGGTCCACCAGGTTGCTCAAGCATTCAAATGCGGTTCGTTTCAGATACGGGTTTGCTTTCCAGTTCAATGGCCTGAACCCTACCGACAATATGTATTTCGTTCAAGACGGAGATTTAACCTACCTCGAGGAATTCGAGGGAAACCTGACCAAATCAAAACTCAGAATGGACAACCTGGTCCTGCCGGTTCATTTTGAGTTCGGGCCCTCCAAAAAAATTGATAAAGGGAGTTATTTCAGGTACTCAACAAGGAAAAAATTCAAATATGGCATTGGGGGATATTTCGGTTTCAACATGCGAACACGTCAAAAATTAAAATATTCTGTAAATGGATCCAAGGAGAAAGATAAAATTACCCAGAGCTACAACACAAGTAACCTGATTTACGGTCTGAGCAGCTATATTGGGGCTGATGATATTTCCTTATACGTGAAATATGATTTAAACAGGATTTTCAATGAACCGAACCCTAAGCAACATAATATCTCCCTGGGGATCAGGTTCGATTTGTAGAACTTTCTATCGCTCAACAATGCATGGGTCTTCAGTCCCATACATTGTTGAGCATCCTATAGGTCTCCATGAAATACTTTCTTCTGCCCCCTCTTTAAGTCAACTAAAAACAGTACTTTAACAGGACTCAAATTCAAGGATCTTGATTTTGATGTTCATTTTAAAAAGTGGAAAGGCGTGACACATCAAATTAAAATTTGATACATCCTGCTAATTTGTCTAACTTTTTTTGTATTTTTGTTAAACAATACTGAATTGCAGACCTATCATGAGACATTTATTTTTGAAAAGAAATTTGATTTTTTGTGCAATGTTATTGCCTTTAATTATTGCCGCACAAGATTTTCAAGGCAAGGCCTATTACAATTCAAAGTCTGTTATGGAACTCGGGAGCTTTGGAGCCACGATGAGTGAGGCTCAGAAAAAGCAAATTCAGGAACAATTGAAAAACAGACTGGAGAAAACTTATATTTTATCCTTCAACAAGGAAGAATCCGTTTTTAAAGAAGATGAAAAAATTGATGCGATCTCGGGAGCAACAGATACCTGGGGAAAAAATTTCTCTCCAGGTGAGCAGTATAAAAATATTAAAGACAAGTCCTTACTTCAAAAACAAGAATTTTACGGGAAGCAATTTTTAGTCAAAGATGCCTTGCTTTCTATTGACTGGCAAATGGGCTCCGAAACAAAGCAGATAGGAAAATACACCTGTTTTAAAGCTACGGCCAGGATTCCTTCTTATGATCTTACCTGGTATGACTTTTCCTGGAATCGCCTGAGAAATAACAACGAGACTAAATCTGACTCTATCAAGGGTCCGGAAAAGGAAGAAGAAATTCAGATGACCGAAGTGGTTGCCTGGTATTCACCACAGATTCCAGTGAGTCAGGGTCCTTTGGAATACTGGGGACTTCCGGGTCTGATTCTTGAAGTGAGTTATGATAAAACGACCATGTTGTGTTCAAAAATTATTATAAATCCTGAGGAGAAAACCAAAATCAAAGCTCCTGACAAAGGAAAGATCGTAAACAAAAAAGAATACCAGGAGATCATATCCGGAAAAATGCAGGAAATGAGAAACAACCGTGGCAGACCAGGGGTCAGAAGAAATTAATTTTATTTTTTTCAATGGAAGTCATCAACGAACCATACCGCATGAAAAAAATAATTTTTGCGCTACTGCTCTGCTCCATAAATTTGACTTTCTCACAAATTAAATTTGACGGTATTGTAAAAGACAGTATTGACAGCCCACTGGAATTAGCCAATGTAATTGCAATAAATCAATCAACCAACGCTTTAGAGTCTTTTGCCATAACGAATGAAAAAGGTTATTTTTCTCTTAACCTGTTACAAAACACCTCCTATAAGTTTCAAGTGAGTTATATAGGAATGAAGAGCCTTGAAGAAATTATTTCTACGCAGGAAACAGATGTGACACGAGATTTTATCCTCAAACCGGACAAAGCCCTGGACGAGATTGAATTGACCTATGAAATGCCGGTAACCGTCAAGGGTGATACCATAGTTTACAATGCAGATTCCTTTAAAAACGGCTCCGAAAGAAAACTGGAAGATGTCCTGGAAAAACTTCCCGGCGTTGAGATAAACGAAGAGGGACAGGTTGAAGTAGAGGGTAAGGTCGTCAATAAGCTCATGGTAAACGGAAAAGATTTTTTTGACGGGGACACGAAAATTGCAACGAAAAATATTCCTTCGAATGCGGTAGATAAGGTTCAGGTCTTGCGTAATTTCTCGGAAGTCGGACAACTGAGAAACGTGACGAATAACAGCGACAATGTTGCCTTGAACATTAAACTGAAAGAAGGTAAAGAGAATTTTTGGTTTGGAAATATCAGTGGAGGAGCCGGCTATTCAACAGCAGAAAAAGGACTCTATTTACTGCAACCGAAACTCTTTTATTATTCCCCGAAATTCACATTCAACTTTATTGGTGACATCAACAATATAGGAGAAGTTGTCTTAACGCCCAGAGATATACGAGGATTTGGGGGAGGCTTTAGAATGCCGAGCAGAGCCAGTGGCACAAACTTGAATTTAGGAAATAATGACCTGAGTTTTCTGACCAGTCAAAATAATGCCTTGTCTGTTGAAAATATCCTCGGTGCTACAAATTTCAGCTGGTCACCAAATGCTGCCTTAGATATTAGCGGCTTTGCCATCTATAGCAACAGCCTCATTGATTCAAAACAAAGCAGTATTACGCAATATACAGATTCCGATCTGGGCATCCCCATTGAAACAACTGATCAGACAAGTCAGGAACGATCCAAACAGGGCTTATTAAAACTCAGTGCCTCTTATCAGCCAAATGTGAACAACCAATTGGATTATGACATCCTGAGCCGGGTTTCCAATGATTCACAAGTTCAGAATTTGTTGTCATCTGTTGTAGGGAATACCTACCAATTGGATGAAACAACTCCTTACAGCATCAATCAAAATATAAATTTTTACCATACGCTGAATGAGAATAATATTTTTGCCTTTGAGGCACAGCATTTACTTAGAGATGAGGACCCTTTTTACAATTCAATCCTGGAAGATAAAGACAATTATGAAGCCACTGCAGACAATTTAGGGTTGGACCCGGATCAGCAGGATTATAACATTGCTCAGGACCGACGCATTCAATCAAATCAACTCGACGCAAAACTCGATTATTTTTACATTATCAATCCAAAAAGCAATCTTAATTTAACATTGGGAACCATTTTAAGCCATCAAAAATTCAAATCGAATTTATTTCAATTTTTGGATGACGGGTCCACATTTGACCCTACCCCTGCGTTCAATGACGGCCTTGCCAGTAATGATGTTGAATATAATTTTAAGGATGTATACTTAGGGGCCCATTATCGTTTAAAAGCAGGAAAATTCACCATTACGCCAGGATTTTCCATTCATTCTTACGGCAATAATAACAGGCAGTTGGGTCAGAAATTCAAAGACGATTTTTTTAGAATAATGCCTGATTTTGAAACACGAATTCAATTTAAAAACAGTGAAAGCCTGACCTTCAGGTATAATATGCAAAATCAATTCACGGACGTCACCAAGCTCGCAAGAGGCCTGGTTTTAAATAATTTCAGCAGTATTCAGTTCGGTGAACCGGAATTGCAGAATGCATTGGCACATAACTTGAGTCTGCTCTATACCAGCTTTAATTTATTTAATTATACCAATGTTTTCGCACGCGTGGCCTATACTAAAAATATTGATCAGATCAGGAATGTTACTTTTTTTGAAAATGTCATCAACACAAGTACTTTTTTCAATTCCAATTTTGCTGACGAGACCGCCACTGCCTTTGGACGCGTGCAGCGTACCTTCGGGAAGTTGATCGCATCTGTGAATTTAAATTTGAATTACAGTAAAATAAACCAGTTCATTGATACCAGAAGGTCGGTTAACACAGGGTTTACGCAAAGTTATACCCCGGGGCTGCGCACCAATTTCAGAAAGGCTCCAAATGTGAGCATAAAATACAACTACAGGATCGCCACAAATAACCAGGGAACAAATGAAACTACGTTTTATACCAGTGCCCCATCCATAGATTTTGATGCCTATATCTGGCAGTCGGTGACTTTAAGAACAGACTATACCTACACGCGACAAACTTTAAAAGGCGGTAATAGCGGTTCCTTTCAAACCTGGAATGCATCCCTGGCTTACAGAAAAAACAGAGATGCCAAATGGGAATATGAAATAGTGGCGACGAATTTACTGGATATTGACTCAAAACTGACCAATACGGCTACAAATCTTTTTGTTTCCCAATCACGAATTTTTATACAACCCCGCTTGATTACATTCAGATTGCGCTATGAAATTTAAATTAGAGTTTAAGAAAAAGGGGGCCTTTTTTTATTGGTTTTTAGGATTCATCTTTAATTTATCTCTTTGAAACAATACCTTTGTGTTTTCAAATTCGAAACATGCAATTATCAAGCTTCATAGCCTCAAAAACAAACCTTCCTGCAGCAGGAATAGCCAATACGATTCAATTGATCAATGAAGATTGTACCATCCCCTTTATTTCACGATATCGAAAAGAGCTCACGGGAAATATGGATGAAGTACAGATTGGTGACATCCTTAAATTTAAGCAGCTTTTTGAGGCTCTGGAAAAACGCAAAAGCAGTATTTTAAAAACCCTTGAGGAGCAGGAGGTCCTCACCGACGAATTAAAGACCAAGATTGAGGCCACCGGAGATCTGACTTCACTTGAAGACCTGTATCTTCCCTTTAAAAGAAACCGAAAGACAAAGGCAGAGAAAGCCCGTAACAATGGATTGGAACCACTCGCAAAAATCGTGATGAGTCAAAAGGCAGATTTTCTTGGCACCATTGCGGCAAGGTACATCAATGATGAGGTGACGAATACAGAAATTGCACTGCAAGGGAGTCGCCATATTATTTCAGAATGGATAAATGAAAGACAGAGCATAAGAAATAAACTGCGCTGGCACCTCAACAAATTCGCTCGCATTCACACAAGGGTCATCAAGACCAAAGCCGAAGATGAAAAGGCCCTTAAATTCAAGAATTATTTTCAGTGGGAAGAGGAACTCCATTCCTGCCCCTCTCACAGGCTATTGGCTATATTAAGAGCAGAAAGAGAAGGTTTTATCCGGGTAAAGATCGAGATCGACCACGAGAGGGTTCTGAAGGAAATAAAACAGAAAGTGATTCACAGCCAAAACGAATGTGCCGATCAGATCGAACTGGCCATTGAAGACGCATATAAAAGATTGCTTTACCCTTCTTTGTCAAATGAGGTGCTGCATGAAACAAAAGAAAAAGCAGATGATAAATCCATTCAGGTTTTTGCCAAAAACCTCAGGCAATTGCTGCTTGGAGCACCACTGGGAGAGAAAAGAATTCTGGCCATCGATCCGGGATATCGCTCAGGTTGCAAACTGGTCTGCCTGAATGCCCAGGGAGGATTGGAATACAATGAAAATATTTACCCCCATGCCCCGCAAAATGACCGTAAGGGTGCGATGAGAAAAATAAGCTCTCTGGTAGATGCCTACAAAATTCAGGCCATTGCTATTGGCAACGGGACGGCATCAAGAGAGACAGAGGCCCTGATCCGCAAGATGCATTTTAATAAAGAAATTGAAGTATTTGTGGTCAATGAGGCAGGAGCCTCAATTTATTCAGCCTCTAAAATTGCCAGGGATGAATTTCCTGATTTTGACGTCACGGTCAGGGGAGCAGTATCAATTGGCAGAAGATTGGCAGATCCGTTGGCAGAACTTGTGAAAATTGATCCCAAATCAATAGGTGTGGGTCAGTACCAGCATGATGTGGACCAAAGCAAGTTAAAACAGAGTCTGGAAGCCGTGGTGGAAAGCTGCGTGAATACCATTGGGGTCAATCTCAATACGGCCAGTGTTTCCTTATTGAAACATGTTTCAGGAATCGGAGAAAAAACAGCTCATCACATCGTTGATTACAGGAAAGAAAACGGCCCTTTTTCAAGCCGGAAGGATATCAGGAAAGTAACGGGACTGGGCCCCAAGGCCTTTCAGCAAAGCGCAGGATTCCTGAGGATCAAAAATCCGGAAAACCCGCTCGATGACTCAGCAGTTCATCCCGAGAGTTACCCTATCGTTGAGCAAATGGCCAAAGATGAAAACAAGACTGTGTCTGAATTGATCGGGAACAAGACCCTGCTTGACCAGATCGATCTCATAAAATACTGTTCTGAAAGCACAGGGCTGCCTACTTTGAAGGACATTGTCAAAGAACTGGTAAAACCGGGTGCGGATCCCAGAGAAAAAGCCAGGATTTTTACTTTTGACCAGAATATCAATACCCTTGAGGACCTGAAGGAGGGACAATTGCTTCCCGGCATCGTCAACAACATCACAAATTTTGGATGTTTTGTGGACATCGGAATTAAGGAAAACGGACTGATCCATGTATCCAACCTGTCCGACACCTTTGTAAAAGATGTAAACGAGATCGTCAATCTGCACCAGCAAGTGATTGTGAAAGTTCTGGATATTGACAAAGTTCGAAAAAGAATTCAACTCTCCCTTCACAGCAAAGTCTAAGCATATAATTACCCTTCCAGGGCACGCTCAACCGCTTTTTCGGCGTGAATTTTGGTCGTATTAAAAAGAGGAAGGTCTGTGTCTTCCTGGCCTATCAGCAAAGGAATTTCTGTACATCCCAAAATGACTCCCTGTGCCCCTTGCCCTTTGAGGGCCTCAATGATACGCAGGTAAGTTTTCTTCGATGCCGGTTGCACTTCTCCCCTGACCAATTCATTGTAAATGATATCATGTATCAAATCGCGGTCCTCTTCTTCAGGTACGATGACATCTATTCCGGCGTTGATCAGGATGTTTTTAAAGAAATCCTTTTCCATGGTAAATTTTGTTCCAAGCAATGCCACCTTGTCAAGACGGGCCTCTTTGATCTCATCCGCCGTTACCTTCGCAATATGGACCACGGGGATGCTGGTGTGCTGTTCAATGGCGTCAACACATAAATGCATGGTATTGGCACAGATCACAAGGAGTTCCGCTCCGGAATTTTGAAGTGATTTTGCCCTTGAGATCATCAAAGCATCAAGGGCCTTCCAGTTTTCCTCTGCCTGAAGTTCAGCAATTTCGGAAAAATCAACTGACTCCAATACACAATTCGAGGAATGCAAACCTCCCAGCATTGCCTTCACTTTTTTATTGATCAATTCATAATACATCAGGGTCGATTCCCAACTCATTCCTCCTATCAATCCAATTTTTTTCATACTACTATTGATCTTTGAATTCTTCATTGAAATCAACGACGGATTGCCTTGTTCTATTCACCTCTAAACGAGTTACATCAGGTCTTGAATAATGTCCGACCGGGTCAAAATTCTGTCGCTCCTCCAAAACCCGATTATGGTCTATATCCTGTATGATCAGTCCTTCTTTTCCAATTAATGGTTCAACCAGCCATTCTCCATCAGGGCCCGCTATACACGAACCCCCATTGGCAAGTACTTCAGGGCAATCTGCTAAAATACTGTCCAAATGCGGTGTAGATTTTGGAAAATCAGTTTTACCCATCAGACTCGATACAGAAACCACAAAAGATCTGGACTCACGAGCGATAAACCTGGTAATATCTCTGGTATTATAATCCGATCCCGGCCAGACCGCCACGTGCAGGTTTTCTCCTAAACCATAAAGTGCTGTTCGCGTCAAAGGCATCCAGTTTTCCCAGCAATTTAAACCCCCAACAGAAAATTTTTTAAGAGGATGAACCTGTAAGCCATGCCCATCACCTGGAGACCAGGTAAGTCTTTCATCATAGGTTGGTTGCAATTTTCTATGCACAGAACAAATATTTCCACCAGCGTCAATAAACACCAGGGAGCAATAAAGGCTGTGCCCTCCCCTGCTGGCCGGCCTTTCAATGATTCCAAGATAAATTGCAATTTTATGGGTTTTACATGCCTTGCATATGTCATCCAGCTCACCGGATTCAACCTGAATCGCATTTCGAACATAGTGGGCATGGATTTCCTTTTGTATCCTGGAATCAAAAACAGTTGCTTTGGTAAGACTCAACCAAAAAGGATAACCGGGTAATAATCCTTCCCCAAAAACAAGTAATTCACAATGCTGCCTTCCTGCCGCTGTAATCTGATCAATGATCTTTTTAATGGTACTTTGCTTGTCTAACCATACCGGTGAAATCTGAGCCATTCCAACTCTTAAAATAGTATCCGAATTTGCCATTGTTTATAATTTTATTAGAGCTAATAAAAGGGTTCTTAAATATAGGTTGTTTTTTGAGAATTCAAACCATAGCTTACCATGACCAGCCCCATGAGTTAAATAAAAAAATAAGTATATTGTTCCTTTGAAACAGCTATTTATGAAATATACAAGCCTTAGATTTTATCCACTTTTCGTGTTCATTTTGTTGATGTCTCTTAGTCTTGAGGCACAGGAGAACAAAACTGACAGTACGTCTGTTTCAAATAAATCGATTGCTATTGGGGATATTTCAGAAGAATCCGAAAAACTCGGCCAACAATTATTGAAACTCAAAGGAACCTTGGATCAAAGTGAAAGAATCCTTGAAATTGACTCTATGGTTATGGCTACTGCTCCTGAAATTCTCAAATTAGTGGATTCTTCGTTTTTAAAAAGAGAAGATGTAACCCTCAGAGATCTTAAAGTTCGAAAAGTTGAATGGACGAATTATAAAACGGTTTTAAATGACTATCAAAGCAGCATTAAAGATAGATCAGAAGAGATCAGTAAGATCATTAATGATGTGTTCTATGAATTAAATCGTTGGGAACTCACTAAAAAACAACTGGCTGATAGAAGTGAATCCAAAGAAATGGCAGAAAGCTTTGATAAAGCTATTGCTGCTTTGGAAGATGTCATGAAAGCCGCCCATACCAGATTGGATAGCGTCTTTGTCATTCAGAAAAAAGTCACGGAATTGGTGCTCATCATAGATGAAGAAATTTCAAATATTGAATTTGCTGAAAATCAAAGGCGAAAAGATTATTTTGTTATTGATAGCAAACCCATATGGGAAAAAAGTGATAAATTAATGATTGGAGATAGTATCTCTACCGAATCATTATCTTCTACTTCGCTGATCTACAAGGGTATAAAGCAAAATAAATCTCAATTTCTCCATTTCTTTCATTTAAATACAAAAACCTTTGTTTTCCAAATTGCATTTCTAGTTTTGTTTATGGTCTTTCTCATTATGGCCAATATGAAGTGGAAAAAGAAAATCACTTCCATAAAGAATCCAATTGAAAAACAAGCGAAAAAAGTTCTTCAAAATCCTTTCCTGACCACCATGTCAATTGGTGTGTTGGTTTCAGCTTTCTTTTATGATTCCATGGTTCCAGCTTATGCAGAATTCCATATCATGATCGTGCTCTTAGCCACTGTTTTATTGCTTCCAAAACTAACTGATAAAAGATTGTATGTCTTTTTATGGCTTCTGTTTCTCGTTTATATGATCAACACTTTTGAAGCCTTTATTGGAGTCAAAGCACATTTGGTGCGAGGACTTTTGATTACCGATGCTTTGCTATTAATTGCTTCCTTGTACATCGGCCGAAAAATTGTGAAAGAAAAACCGGAACAATTTTCTCAAATCATCAAGCCTTTTAAGTTCATTTCGGTGCTGTATATACTTCTGCTTATAATCTCAATCATTGCCAATGTAATTGGTATGGTGGCACTGTCAAACTATCTGACAAAATCGGTTATCGTATCGCTTAGTTTTGGTGTTGTCACTTACCTGGCCATAAAAGTATTTACAAGTATCTTCATACTTATATTCAAGTTAAGGACGACCACAAATATACAGACCCTCACTGCAATGGTGAAGGCTACCCACCAAAGGATTAGGCCACTGTTCAATTTTATTGGTCTGTTGTTCTGGTTGTTTTTTACCTTGAATGGATTCGAACTATATGATTACATCATCAATGGCTACAATGACCTGATCGCCATGAATTGGCGAATTGGTGAAATGACCATTTCTCTTGGTGGTATTTTAGCCTTTGTTGGAATTTTTATTTTTACTTTGTTTATTGCCAAAATCGCTGCGACCTTATTTCAGGATGAATGGATGGTTGCCGTTTTACCAAGAGGTGTAGCTCCTGCCATTTCTCTGGTATTGCGAATAGTGGTGATCACTTTAGGTTTATATGCCGGTTTTGTAGCTGCCGGTGTTGATCTCAGCAAACTTGGTTTTATACTTGGCGCTCTTGGGGTTGGTATCGGCTTTGGTTTACAAAACGTTGTGCTGAATTTTGTTTCAGGATTGATCCTCGCCTTTGAAAGACCCATTAATTTAGGAGATACCATTGAAGTAGACATGGAAAAGGGAGTCGTTACCAACATCGGGGTAAGATCAAGTAACATAAGGGCCTATTCCGGCGCAGAAGTCATCATTCCAAACGGGGATCTGATCTCCAAAAAAGTGATCAACTGGACCTTGTCAAACAGGAACAGAAGAAGCAAGGTTCCCATGAAAACCTCCCCTGATGCTGATCCGGAAAAAGTTATCGAATTGTTCAATCAAATTGCCATGGACCATCCCAACACGAGTGAAGAACCAGCTCCCAAGACTTATTTCTATGGTTACGGACCAGACGGCAACTTGAATTTTGCATTAATGTACTGGACCACTTTTTCGGATACCTTGAAAACTGACAGCGAAATCGCGCTGCTCATATACAAGAAACTTAAAGAAGAAGGTATCCAGGCACCTGCTCCTGTAAGAAGAATCATTCAGAACGGTTCTGAAAATACAGATTAAGACATCAATCTATAATGAGCGCAGGAATTTCCAAGGACCTGTACAGTTCATTATATAAGGGCATTTCATCGTTCACAATAGCATCCCTTTCTTTTGCATAAAGACTCCAGTCCTTTTTCAAATCAATTAACCGTTCTTTGGCCCCACCTGTGATCACAGGATCTGCCGTATCAGCAAAATCCTTCAAATACATCAGTTCTGCATTTAACTGATTGTTGTAATTGATCACATCCTGAAAGGTTTTTTGTTTGGGCTGGATCAAATTTGCCTCCCAGGAGTCAATTCTACTGATCAGGTTTTCCCCTGTTCTTATCAAGGTATCCGCCTTTTCATCACTCTTCAGTAACTTGGCATAGTTATTTAGCTGCTTTTTTGCGGACCTCATCTGATTGACCGACTCGTGCATTTCAGCAATCATTTCTTCAATTTCTTTTAAAAACAACTGTTGCTCCTCATAATGTGCCGACGATGTCCGTATTTTTGGATTTGGGAGAATCCTCACCTTGGTTTCAACACTGTCCTGTTCAAGGCGCAACCTCAGGGTATAGCCGCCGGGAGCCACCCTTGACCCGTTGTAATTGCCATAAACAAAAACGTGGTCCACGGCGGGCAAAGGAGCTCTTCTGAAGTCCCAAGTAAACCTGTTAAATCCTTTTTTAGCGGGTAACACCTGTGGCTTTGAAGGGCCTCCCGGCCAGGATTTAAAATCTTTGGGCTTTCTATTCGTATAGGTCCTGATGACCTTGTTGTTTTGCAGCACTTCGAGTTTCAGATCGAGTGAATCTGAATCTTCCGCCAGAAAGTAATCAAAAGTAACCCCTGACTTTGGATTTTGGCCCCATCCCGGAACTGGTTTATCAGCACTTCCTCCAAAAATCAAATAAGTGTCCTTAGGTCGAAATAACCTTAATTTGTCCTGTTCTTCAGACCATTGTTGCAATGTCCCTAAATCATCTAAAATCCAAAATGACCTTCCCGCTGTAGCTGCCACAAGATCATTGTCCTGAATCACCAGATCATTGATCGGCACCACCGGTAAATTCAATTGAAATGGCTGCCATTTTTGTCCATCATCCAAGGATATATATAAGCCTGTTTCAGTACCGGCATACAACAGGCCCTTTTTAACAGGATCTTCTCTAACCACTCTGACAAAGGTGTGTTCATCAGAAAAGCCATTCACCAGTTTTGACCATGACTGGCCATAGTTGCTGGTTTTATAAATATAAGGCCTCAAATCCATTGATTTGTACCGCATCAGGGTCATATAAGCCACCGCAGGGTCATGGGGAGAAACTTCTATAGAATTCACAATACCTTCCAACATTCCGGCAGGAGTAACATTTTTCCAGTTTGTGCCTCCATCCCTTGTGATATGGACCAAACCATCGTCAGAACCCGCCCATATAACCCCTTTTTCATGAGGTGATTCAACCAGTGACATCAAGGTATTGTAATTTTCCCCGCCGGCAGCCTCATTGGTAAAAGGCCTGCCTCCCGGTCCGTGTTTGTCTGATTCATTTCTCGTTAAATCCGGACTGATGACGCTCCAGGTATTACCCTGGTCCGTTGTTTTAAAAACGACATTTCCGGCGTGATAGATCGTTTTTCTGTCATGAGGAGAGCTGATGATGGGAGCGTTCCAGTTATACCTGTATTTAAAGTCCTCCGGAGCATTTCCCAAGGATAGCTCCGGGTATTCTTTGACCTGCTTTCCGGTATTTGAATTCCTGTACCACCTTTCAATAATTCCCTGATAACAGCCCCCTAAAACCACTTGAGGATCATCCGGATCAAAAGCCAGAAAAGCACTTTCACATCCTGCAACAGAATACCAGTCTTTCCAGCCAATGCCAAAGCCATTGGTCCTGCTTGCTATGGCAATGGCCGAATTATCCTGTTGGCCTCCGTATACATGATAAGGAACCTGGTTGTCTGTGATCACTCTGTAAAATTGGGAAGTGGCCTGATATTTTTGACTGCTCCAACTCTTTCCTCCATTATTGGTCACATTCGCACCACCATCATTTGAGTTGATCATTTTTAAATTGTCATTCGGGTTGATCCATAAATGATGGTTATCGCCGTGGGGGGTGGGTACCCTGAAAAAGCTTTTGCCTCCATCAATTGATTTCATGGCGGGGGCATTCATCACCCAAACGATATTTTCATTGGTCGGGTCTGCAAATATCTCCATATAATACCAGGATCTGGTAATGTTAATACGGTCCTTATTGACCTGTTTCCACTTTTCACCGGCGTCATCAGACCTGTATACACCCGATTTGTCACCTTCTGCCTCGATCACGGCAAATACCCGGTCAGGATTTGCTCTTGACACCGAAATTCCTGATTTTCCGATCATCTCAGGTAAACCTTCCTTCATTTTGTTCCAGGTACCGCCTCCATCTGTCGATTTATACAATCCCGATTTCTCCCCTCCCGATTCCATGGTCCATGGATACCTTCTGTGTTCCCACATGGCTGCATAGAGAATCAATGGGTTTTTCATGTCCATCACCAAAGACGAGGCACCGGTGTTCTCATCAATGAACAGCACTTTTTCCCAATGATCTCCTCCGTCAAGAGACCTGTAAACCCCTCTTTCTGACGACGGGCCGTATTGAGCCCCCTGGGCCGAGATAAAAATAATATCAGGATTTTCAGGATGAATCACTACATCAGAAATATGTCTTGAATGATCCAAACCAATATGCTTCCATGATTTGCCTGCATCGACCGATTTGTATACCCCGTCACCCATAGATGTCATGACTCCCCGGGCGGCGTGTTCACCCATACCGGCGATTACAATATTCGGATTGGATTCTGAAACCGCTATAGCCCCAACGGTTCCTGTTTTCAAAAATCCGTCTGAAACATTTTTCCAGGTGATCCCGTCATCAACAGTTTTAAAAATACCACCACCTGTACCCCCGAAATAATAGGTCATTGGTTGACTCACCACCCCTGTTGAAGCCACACTTCTCCCACCACGAAAGGGGCCTATATTTCTCCATTTCAGTCCATGGAAAGTAGAATCGATCAATGCAGCAGCCGGGGCAGTCTCCTTTGTTTTGTTTTTCCTTTTTTGTGCATTGCTCCCGATGGTAAACAATAGAATGACAATAAAAATGGCGTAAATTTTCTTCATGTGTATGGTTTGGCTGGGTAAATATTAAATATGATTTATTCTCTTATTCATGATGCTGAACCACAAAGGAGGTAAAAAGGCGAGCATCATCATACCTGGATATCCTGTTGGCATTTGAGGACTCTCCGGCAAAGAATCAAGGGTCTGGTATTTTTTGCTGGCCTTATAATGGTGATCAGAATGTCTTGACAAATTAAAAAGCATCAAACGACCAATCTGATGATCAGAATTCCAGGAGTGAACATGTTGAACCCTTTCATATCTCCCCTTGTCATTTTTCATTCTTCTCAAGCCGTAATGCTCAATATAATTGACGGTTTCCAGCAATAATATCCCAATAAGCGCTGCCATGAGGAAAGCAAGCAGGACCTTGATACCAAAAAAGTAATAAATGCCCGAAAGCAAAATGACATTTGCGATGGAATAAGTCACCATTCTGTTTGACAAAGAAAAAACAGGTCTTCCTTTTTTTCTCATCCGATTGTTCTCAATTTTCCAGGCTTTGGCGTAACTTCCAAAATGAGAAGTGACCCAGAACGAGAATAACCATTGGTCTTTTTTTGCTGTAGCGGGATCATCAGGGGTAGCTACTTCCCTGTGATGCCCTTCATTATGATATGGAAGAAAATGGGTGTTCAATGAAGTGAGCAAAAGGATCTCACCAAGAAATTGTTCCCATCTGGAAGAGCGGTGCCCCAATTCGTGACCTATATTGATCCCGAGCACACCACATAACAAGCCCATAGAGAAAATCTTCCCATAGAATCCAAGGGAGTTGGCCGGAGTCAGATCGATCACATAAAGGAATGAAACCAACATCAGCAATTGGACAGGCACAGCCATAAAAAGGATCCAGTCGTACAATTTATTGTTCTTCTCCATGATCATCGTCTCATGATCAAAATTACTATGGTCCGGTTTCAGAAAAAGCTCCATCAACGGAATAAGCACGAATGAGAAAATAACCGGAGAAAAAGTTGCCACGTCCTGTCTGTTAAAAGCAAAATAAACCCCTAAAGGAAGGATGTAAACGAATAAATATTTAAGTTTTCTCATGGTTTATATCATTCTGCCAATTATTTTTTCCAGACAATAAGGATCGTTTTAATATTGGTCTTAGTCCAAAGTTAATCAGTATTTTTTTATTCAGGGATCAAATAATCCAATTTTAACCTGCTGAAGGCATCATTGAATTCCTGAATTTCCTTGTCAACCAAATTGTCAAATTGATTCAGTTCCCTTTCAATTTCAGCTGTGAGCTCATTTTTTACGGCGATGTCCTGATCCGTTGGGGGAAAATCATCGATGCCCACCAAACTGTTGAGGTGACCCAGCTTATTGGTCAGTTTTATGGGAAAATTCAAGGGGTCCTGACCACTCCTGTTTTTGGTCTGGTACAAGGCTTTTTCAATGCTTGCAAAAGATTTTTTTAATTCCTCCGCTTTTGTTATCAAATCCTTGACTCGATCATCCTTTTTGTATTGATCGATGAATACATCCAGCTGATCATTAATTTTTCGTATTTTTTTAATGGACTGGTGTGCCCTGTCAATGGTGGCATTGACCTCTGAAATAAAATCAAATTGCGATTGCATCTGGGCAATGCTGACCTCAGCATTTGGGTCTGGAAGAATCTGAAAAGGATGTTCCTGTGTTTTGCCGTTGACATCAAGTCGTACCTTATAATCACCCGGAACCACCTTGGGGCCTTGCAAACTTGCCCACCAAAGGATCATGCCCTCAAGCTTTTCTGCTCCTTCGATCCTGCTGTTCCAAACAAACTTGTTCGCTCCTTTTTCAAGTTCTAATTTATGCTCCTTTTCTTTGGTGTGATTGAAGAAATTAGCCAGGGTGTCTCCTTTTACTGAAAGGTAACTAAGCTGAATGCTGTCTGCTTTTTCATCATAGTCGGGCAGATTAAAATAAGTGATTACGCCATTCTCAAGATTTGTTCCCGCTTTGTTGGATTCTTTACCTCCGCCTCCTCTAGTCCTGTAGCTTGCCTTGGGAGCAAACAGAAAATCGCCATCGACCGCTTTGGCTTTCGGCAATTGATGCAATAAGCCGAGGTCATCAAGGATCCAAAGACTTCTGCCCTGCGTGGCCACGACCAGGTTATTTTCTTTGATCACAAGATCTGTGATGGGTACAATGGGCAAATTCAATTGAAATTTTTGCCATGATGCTCCATCATTAAATGAGACATACATTCCGGTTTCAGTCCCCGCATACAAGAGTCCTTTTTGTAAAGGGTCTTCTCTCAGGACCCTTGTAAAATGCTCAGCATCTATTCCATTTGTAATCTTGACCCAGGTCTTTCCATAATCTGTGGTTTTGTACAAATATGGAGTAAAATCGCCCAATTTATATCGGGTACCGGCAATATAACAGGTCCCTTCATCAAAATTTGAAGGCTCAATGCTGTTGATCATCATCCATTCCGGCATCCCGGATGGGGTGATATTCTCCCAGTTGGCCCCACCATCCTTCGTAAGGTGAACCAAACCATCATCTGTGCCGATCCAAAGCAAGCCCTCTTTAAGCGGACTTTCATTGGCCGCAAAAATGGTGCAGTAATATTCAACACTGGTGTTATCCTGGGTAATGGGTCCGCCACTCGAAACCAGTTTTTCAGGATCGTTCCTCGTCAGGTCCTCACTGAGCAGTTTCCAGCTCTGCCCTTCATTTTCAGACAGGTGAACATGATTTGAAAAGGTGTATAATTTCTTGGGATCATGCTTGCTGAATATAATCGGAAAATTCCATTGAAATCTGTATTTCATCCCTTCTGCGCCATGACCCATTGGGTTATCGGGCCAAACATTGATCGCCCGAATGGTCCCGGATTTGTGATTGATCCGGGTGAGCAAACCATCATAGCTTCCTCCGTAAATGATATCATCATTATTCGGGTCAACCGCTATATGCGCCGATTCACCGCCGGCCGTTGATTCCCAGTCATTTTCTGTGATGCCTGACCCCTTACTCCTATGGCTTATCCTGATGGTAGAGTTATCCTGCTGGGCAGCATAGATCCTGAAAGGAAAATGATTATCCGTCGTGACCCTGTAAAACTGAGACGTTGGCTGGTTGTGATAGGTGCTCCATGTGTCTCCGCCGTCATAAGTGACCTGTGCGCCTCCGTCATCACCAATGATCATTCTTTTTGAATTTTCCGGATCAATCCAGAGGTCGTGATGATCTCCGTGTGGTGCCACATGAGTGCTGAAGGATTTACCTCCATCAGTTGATTTGTGATATCTCACGTTGAGTACATAAACCGTATTCTCATCTTCGGTATCAGCATAAACTCTAGTGTAATACCAAGCCCTCTGCCTTAATTTTCGTTCTTCATTAATTCTGGTCCAGGTGTCTCCGCCGTCTTCACTTCTGTAAAGCCCTCCTTTATCTTTGTGCTCTACCATGGCCCAGACCTTTTGTGAATTTTTGGGTGAAACTGTCACACCGATTATTCCCAAGGTATCTGTCGGGAACCCTTTGTTCTTTGATATCTCTTTCCAGGTTTCCCCGCTGTCAGTGCTTTTCCACAGGGCTGATCCTTCACCCCCGCTGCTCAGACTGTAAGGTGTCCGCTGTACCCTCCAGGTAGAGGCATACATGATCCGAGGATTGTTCGGGTCGAGCTTGAAATCAACAGCACCAGAATTCTCGTTTGAAAAAAGTATTTTCTTCCATGAACGCCCTCCGTCCGTCGTTTTAAAAACCCCTCTTTCATCGGTTGGTTTATAAATATTGCCCATCACAGCAGCATAGGCCGTTTGATGGTCTTTTGGATGGATGGCGATCCTTGAAATATGCCGGGACGTGGTCAGACCGGAAGCTGTCCATGTTTTCCCCGCATCAACACTTTTCCAAACCCCGTAACCCGAAGATACATTTCCCCGGACCGTTTTTTCCCCTCCTCCTGCGTATAAAACATTGTTATCCGATTCAGCAACCGCAATGGCCCCGATGCTCCCGCCGAAATAACCATCAGAAACATTATCCCAGGTTCTTCCGCCGTCCAGCGTTTTCCAGATCCCTCCACCTGTTGAACCAAAATAAAAAAGATTCGGTGTGCCCGGAACCCCCGTGACCGCTGCAGATCTTCCTCCTCTGAAAGGGCCTACGAGCCTGTACTCAAGTCCTTCGTAAAGTGATTCTTTGTATTGGGCCGGGGCCTCTTCATTTTGCTTTTTCTTCTTTTTCTGTGCAAGGGATTCCCCAAAAACAAACAGGGTTAAAAACATTAGAATTCCCCATTTTAAAAATTTGATCTTGAGCATAATTCGGAATTAAATTTATACTTGCTAAAATAATGATTAATATGAGAAACTTTCTGGTTTAAAGTTTTATGACATACGATCCTTAAGATTGTTTCTTAAATCAATCACCGAGAAGAATTGAATTGCGGCTTAAAAAAGATTTACTTCTAAACATGAATTTAATAATTTGGTTTCACACCCTTGCAAACCAAGCAATTACTTTGTACCTTAGAGAGGTGAAAAGTTATAAAAACATCAATGACCCCCAACGAAGTTTTGTGGCCCCCTTTGTGGACAAACACAGCCGTAAAAATGAGTTTTTTGCTAGGGTTCAGAAAATTATCGATTGGAAACCCATCACAACAAAACTTAAAAAAACCTATACCAAGGGTCTGACCGACCGTGGGGCGAAGGCCTATTCACCACTATTACTGTTTAAAATGCACCTGATCTCAGAATGGTACCAGCTCTCTGACACCCAAACTGAAACCATGGTCTGGGACAGTATTTCTGCGCTTAAGTTTTGTGGTCTTACCATGGAAGACAGTGTGCCCGGTCACAGCACCCTGAGCAGGTTTAAAAAAGAACTGACCGGGCATAATGACACCCTGAACAAACTTGTTGCAGAGGTTCATGAACAGCTGGCTGAAAAAAACTTTAAAGTGCAATCTGGTCAGGCCAGGATGGATGCCAAACTTACACCGAACTCCTGAACCGGTGAATTATAATAAACCTCTGGGCTTAATTTCCAAGCAAAGTGAGCACCAATTTTCTGGAACCCCCGTAATTTCTGTGCTCACATAGATATATCCCCTGCCACGTCCCCATATTGAGATGCCCGTTTGTGATGGGGATCTGAACCGAAGCCCCCATCAGAGAGGCCTTGATATGGGCAGGCATGTCATCTGATCCTTCATAGGTATGCACATAATAAGGGGCATCTTCGGGCACAAGCTCATTTATATAACTTTCAAAATCAGACCTTACTGTGGGGTCCGCATTTTCATTGATCGTCAGGCTCGCTGAAGTATGTTTGATAAATACCTGAAGCATGCCGATGCTTATTTCCTTTATTTCGGGTATCTCTTCTAAAATGAGACGCGTGATCAAATGATAGCCCCTTGGAAAAGGTTTTAAAGTAATCTCTTTTTGAAAAGATTTCATACGATGATTCTTATCCGGTTTGGTGATGGAAAGTTAAGGAAATGCTACAATGCTACAATGATGCAATGCTTAAATAAATTTGTTTTCTCTTTGATATACAGTATTTCTCGCTGAAGACATGACCTTCGTGATCTCGTCTGCTTCTTGATACAATTTTTTACAAAACTTCACTCGGTTAGATAAATTTGCCTCCAAAATAACTTCCAACCAATATTTGGTTTCATCCACCTCCTCAACAACGACACTTAATTTGCTGAAAAACTCTCTCTTGGAACGTGCCTTACAGGCAGCTCTATAATTCGCTCCAGTAGATGTTGCAGATTTTATTATTTGATATGAAATGACACCAGAAGCCCTGTTTGATTTAAGTGAACTACAAAATGTAATTACTTTTACGGCAAAGCCTTTCGTTTTATCTTTCATTCTTTCAATAAATTGGTGTTTTTCAGTCATTTTAATCTATCTTTAATATCATATTTTTTCATTGTAGCATTGTAGCATTGTAGCATTGTAGCATTGTAGCATTGTAGCATTCATACATCACCCCTTTCCTCCCAAAAACAGAATCTCATGGCATACGACTTCAGTGATATACCTCTTGTTTCCGTTCTCGTCGTCCCAGGACCTGCTGGTCAATTTCCCTTCAAGTGCCACCTCTCTGCCCTTTTCCAAATAAGATTCGACCAGATCTGCCGTTTTGTTCCAGGCAATCACATTGTGCCATTCCGTTTCCTCTACTTTTTCCCCTTTGGTGTTCACATAGCTGTCATTTGTGGCCAGGGAGAACTTTGCCAGTTTGGTTCCTGATTCAAGTGTTTTGACCTCAGGGTTCATTCCCAGATGCCCGATCAATTGTACTCTGTTTCTCAATTTATTCATGGTAATGGATTTTATGCTCATTTGCTCTGAGCTGTTAAACTTCTGCCGGACCAGATCCGATCCGCTTCTGCAAATTTGTGACGAGAAATCCAATAGGTTGTCCTTTTAAACACTTACTTTCGTATGTAAATGAATGTAGTCGTTTGTAATCGGATAATTATGACTATATTTGGCCTTCACAAAACTTCTCCTATGAAATTCCTGCCATCCCTTTTATGCGCTCTCATTTTTATGATAAGCGCCAATGGCCAATCCTACACAAAAAAAGACACTCTGCGGGGTTCTGTAACACCTGAAAGAGCCTGGTGGGACCTTTCTTACTATCATCTCAATATAGAAGTAGATATTGAAAACCAGGCCGTCAAGGGTTCAAACACCATCCAATACAAGGTGCTTCAGGCCAACCAGCGTATGCAACTGGACCTGCAACCCCCGATGACCATTTCTAAAGTTATCCAGGAAGGTCAAGAGCTCAGTTATTCCAGAGACGGTAATGCCTACTATATCGAATTGATCAAAAAGCAACAACCCAGTGACATCAATGAACTCGTGGTCTATTTTGGCGGAAAACCGAGAATTGCCCCTAACCCACCCTGGGATTCAGGAATGGTCTGGAAAAAAGATGACCAGGGAAAACCTTTTGTCTCAAGCGTGAGCTGGGGTGCAGGATCCAGTCAGTGGTGGCCTCTGAAAGACCATATGTACGATGAGGTTGACAGCCTGGCATTCAGCATCAATGTACCCAGGGATCTTGTGGCTGTGGGCAATGGGAGGCTCCTTAAAATTGATAAGGGGAAAAATAAAACAAGAACCTTTCACTGGTATGTCTCAAACCCGATCAACAACTATGGCATCAGTTTCAATATTGCCAACTATGCCGATTTTTCAGAGACCTACCAAGGCGAAAAAGGATCCCTGACCTGCAGTTATTATGTGCTGGAACAAAATCTTGACAAGGCCAAAGAGCATTTTAAGCAGGTTCCTCTGATGCTCGAGGCATTTGAATACTGGTTCGGTCCCTACCCGTTTTATGAAGACAGTTACAAACTTGTAGAGGTCCCCTACCCGGGAATGGAACATCAGAGCGCGATTACTTACGGCAATAATTTTCAAAATGGATGGAAGGGAAAAGATAGGAGCCAATCGGGATATGGTGACAAGTTTGATTTCATTATTGTTCACGAGTCAGGCCATGAATGGTTTGCCAACAATATCACGTTTAAAGACATCGCTGACATCTGGATCCATGAATCTTTCACGACCTATTCTGAAGGGCTCTATGTGGAATATCACTATGGGAAAGAAGCTGGTGATGGCTATCAGATCTCGAAAAGAAATAAAATCATGAACGATCGGCCCATGATCGGAAACTACGGGGTTAACGATATCGCTTATTCAGGCGACAATTATCCAAAAGGAAGTACCGTATTGCATATGTTGAGACAGATCGTGAATGATGATGTAAAATGGCGCAGTATTTTAAGGGGGCTCAACGAAAAGTTTTACCACAAGACAGTTACTTCCCGGATGATTGAAGATTACATCGCAGCGCAAGCCGGGTTAAAGCTGGATCACTTTTGGGACCAGTACTTAAGAACCAATGAAATCCCTGTTTTCGAATACCATTTCTTTGACCAAACATTATCATACCGCTGGACCAATGCCATCCAGGATTTTGACATGCCTTTAAAAATAAAGCTCAACGGACAAGAAAAATGGGTTTATCCTAAAACAAGCTGGCAAAAAATGCCTTTTGAAGCAGATAAAATCGACTTGCAGGTAGACCGTAATTTTTATGTCCCCTCTTTTTTTATTAATCCCAAATAGACCCCTATCAGTTTAAAATTTTCAATTTATGAAGTATCCTCAACTCCTCTTTTTTCCTGCCCTGCTCTTATTCATTTCCCTGGGATGCTCAGACAGGACAAAAACCGGCAAAAACCCGAATGAACAAGATCAAAAAGAAGTCATTAAACAAACCCTGACAGACATGTGGGACGCCATAGAAAAGGAAGATCTGGATCGCTACGCCAGCTTCATCCATCCTGATTTTACCCAGTTTGGAGAAACTGACACCATCCTGAGAGCAGGGAAAGAAGCCGAGATCAAGGGTATCGGGGCCTGGCTGGATGAATCCAGGGATATTCATACAGAAATGGATGAACCCAGGGTTACGGTCAAAGGAGACGTTGCCTGGATTGTTTACTATTGGAGAGACCGCGGAACAACTCATGGAGAGGTTTTTGAAACGAGAGGCAAATCAACGAGAATCTTTGTCAGAGAAAACAACAAGTGGCTTTGCATACATGGCCATTATACTTTAATCCCATAAAAAATAAGAAATGAAGGATCAGAAAACATGCTTGGAATGCGGAGAGCGCATTCAGGGCCGAAGTGACAAGAAGTTCTGTGGCGATTATTGCAGAAATGCATACAACAATAAAGTAAATGCAGACAGCAAGAACCTGATCAGAAATACGAACAACAGATTGCGTAAAAATTACCGGATTTTATCTGAACTGAATCGAACAGGTAAGACCAAGGTTGTCAAAAGCACGTTGAATAACCATAACTTTGATTTTTCTCTTTTTACTTCTGTCTATACGACCAAAACAGGCAATGTGTACTATTATGTATACGATCAGGGTTATCTTGAACTGGATAATGATTTCTTTTTGCTGATCAAAAGAGAATAAATGATCCAAAGCCTTTCATAAAATGTATATTGCAAGGCATGTAACATTCAAGGGATTGATTCGTCGAATCTTAAAATTATTCTATGCATTTTAACTCATTTATAAGTTTGCTTGTGTGTTTTTTCGCAGGCACCGTTCTGTCGTTCTCTCAGGATAGCAACGTTGTTTCGGGAAACGTATTAAACCGTGAGAACAGTGAGCCACTGCCCTTTGCCTCCATCAGACTCAAAAACCATCCCATAGGAACCGTAAGTAATGACGAAGGAGCCTTTGATTTCTATATCCCAGGATCCAAAAGAAATGATACCCTCAACATCAGTTTCATAGGATTCAACACCTATGAAATACCACTTCTGAACATCAAAGGCCCGTTGACGATTAAATTATCCCCAAGCACCAATGTTTTGGATGAGGTGATCCTGACAGAAAAAGACCCTTTGGATTATATCAAAAAAGCTTTGGAAAGCCTGTCAGAAAATTATCCTCAGAAGGACTACCAGACCCTCGCCTATTACCGGTCAAAATTTATCGAGAACGGTGAAGTGATCAACATGGATAAAGGTGTTTTTAAAACTTACTACGCTAAAGCAATGGATTCGACCAAGAACCAGCACCAGCTCCTCTTGTACGAACCCGAAGAAGACCCTAAACAATTCCAGTTCATGCGGGAATGGTTTGAAGCAAAGCAGGAAAAAAGAAGAAAAAAAGCCATTAAAAAAGGAGAAGAATTTGACGAAGAGGAATATGACAGCGATATGAAAATGGATTTTGGGGGGCCTGAAACAGTACTTGATCTTGACATCAACAGGAAAAGAGACTTTTATCTTGACCCTAAACATTTTAAAAAATACGAGTACAGTTTTGGAGAAGAAACTTCTCTGAACGGTGAAAGGCTTGTCACTATAAATTTTAAGGCAAAAAGAAGTATTGATCACAAGAAAGATTCTGGAAAAATCCTGATCAATACAGAAGATTATGCTATCGTATCCATTGAACAGACCGGAAAATTCAGTATCCCTTTTATTGTAAAACCCATCCTTTTTTTTGTGGGTCTCAAAATCGAAAATCCCACTTTCAGCACCGTGATCAACTATCAAAAATACAGGGATCAATGGTATCCGGAGCTATTCAGGTGGGATGCCAAAATCAATCTGACCAAAAAGCACACTTTTGACGCCAATGAAAACTCCAATATCAATGTGGGTCAGGTTTTCTTTATCAATGAAATAGATTCTGTGGCGACTCCAATTCCTGAACAGAAAAGGTTTGAATCGGGTGAAGACATGGGAGAGCAGGTTTATAATGACATCGACCTGAACTGGGAAGGGCTGAATATCATAAAGGATTGAACAAGGAAAGCCAAAAAAACTTTATAGAATAAAATATATCCTTAACTTCGCAAGAAAACAGGACTCCAAGGTTCTGAATTCTAATGATCCAACTCAAAAATTTTCCAAAATGAAAAACATTCTATTTGCCTTGATACTGATTTTCGCAATGTCTTGCCAGAATCCAGCAGAAAAACAAATTCCGGAACCCCCTAAAGAAATTGCACAATACAGCATAGAGCAATTTTATAAAAATGAAAGCGTGACCGGAGGGTCCTTCAGCAACGACGAAAGCAGGCTGATTTTGAGCAGTAACAAAACCGGAATCTTCAATGTTTATGAGATCGAAATCAAAACGGGAGAAAAGAAACAGCTTACTTTTTCTGAGAAAGAATCCTATTTTGCCATGGACGAGGTTCCCAATTCCGAATTGATCCTGTATACTGCAGACAAAGGGGGAAATGAGAACAACCATCTTTACCTTCTTGACAAGGAAGGGATCTCAACTGACCTCACCCCTGGCGACAATGTGAAAGCGAGCTTTAACGGCTGGACGGAAGACAAGAAACACATGATGTATTTCTCCAACCTCAGAGATCCTCGGTTTTTTGATATGTATAAAATGAATCTTGAAACCAGGGAGTCAAAAATGGTCTATCAAAATGATGAGGGACTTAATATTAACAATGTCTCACACAATGAGAAAATATACAGTATTTCGAAAAGCATTACCACGAGTGAGAATCAATTGTTTTTAATGTATCCCGAAACAGGTGAAAAAATTGAACTGTCAAAAGAGCCAGGATCGTACGGCGGTTCAGGATTCAGTAAGGATGACAAATATTTCTTCTATACTTCTGACATAGGCAAAGAATTTTCTTATCTGGTCAGATATGAAATTGCATCGGGAGCTACCGAAGTTATTTATGAAGACAATTGGGACGTCATGTTCAGTTATTTGAGTGAGGATGATACCTACAGGGTCATCGGGATCAACGAGGATGGTAAAACAAATTTGAAGATCATCAATAACAAAACGGGTAAGAATGTTGATTTCCCTAACATTCCTGACGGAGATATCCAAGCGGTCAACATTTCAGAAAGTGAAAAAATGATGCGCCTTATTGTTGGAACCTCAAAAACCTCCAGTGATATTTATATCTATGATTTTGAATCCAACACTTTAAATCGATTGACCAATACCATGAGCAGTGAATTAGACCCCGATCAATTGGTTTCGGCGCAGGTTGTACGATACAAATCTTTTGATGGCTTGGAAATTCCGGCTATCTATTACAAACCGCTTACCGCGAGTGAAGATAACAAGGTACCTGCATTGGTTTGGGTTCACGGAGGTCCGGGCGGGCAATCAAGGGTTGGCTATTTCGGACTCATCCAGTTTCTCGTAAATCACGGCTATGCCATTCTGGCTGTCAACAACAGGGGAAGCAGTGGCTACGGAAAGACCTTCTACAAAATGGATGACCTGAACCATGGAGACAAGGATCTTAAAGATTGTATCTGGGGTAAAAAATGGTTACAGGAGCAAAACTATATCGATGCAGATAAAATAGGAATCATCGGAGGAAGCTATGGTGGTTATATGACCATGGCTGCTATGACCTTTACCCCTGATGAATTTAAAACCGGAGTCAACATCTTTGGCGTTACCAACTGGCTCCGTACCTTAAAGTCTGTCCCTCCTCACTGGGAATCTTTCAGAGAAGCTCTATACAAAGAATTGGGTGATCCGAATACAGCCGATTCTACAAGACTCTATGAAATATCGCCGCTTTTTCACGCTGAAAATGTCAAGAATCCTGTAATGGTGCTTCAGGGTGCGAATGATCCCAGGGTACTTCAGGTAGAATCTGATGAGATCGTTGCCGCCATGAGACAAAACAATATTCCGGTCGAATATGTCTTGTTTCCGGATGAAGGCCACGGTTTCAGGAAAAAAGAAAATGAAATTAAAGGATACGGGCAGATCCTGACATTTCTTGACAAGTATCTTAAAGAAAGTGTTCCTGTCAAGCAGTAATATAAGCCTGCCGGATTAAAAAAATCCGGCAGTTTTTTTTTGAATATGCCTGTTGTGAGTTTAACGTGTTCCGCTGACCCAGTTATGTGACACAAATGCGTTTGAGGTCCTTCCAAAAAATCCCCTAATAATTGCCTGTTCTGGGGCTAAAAAGCACATCTTTTTAGTATATTTGTCATCCATTTTAAAAAGAACCCGAAACATTCCTGATCAAAAATCAATCGAATGATATCAAGATGCAATGAATGTTTCTTCTGATCTATACAAACCAACTGAATTAAACAGATGAAAACAGTAAACGATTTTAATTTCGAAGACAAAAAAGCCCTGATAAGAGTAGATTTTAATGTGCCCTTGGACGAAGAGCAAAATGTTACGGATGCAACAAGAATTGAAGCAGCCAAACCCACTATTATGAAAGTGCTTGAAGACGGTGGAAGCGCCGTATTGATGTCTCATTTAGGGAGGCCAAAAGGAGCTGAGGAAAAATTCTCACTCAGGCACATTGTTGATACGGTCAGCAATATTATTGGTGTGGAAGTTAAATTTGTTGACAATTGTGTGGGAGAAACCGTTGAACAGGCTGTGGCAGAGCTTCAAAATGGAGAAGTTCTTCTTTTGGAAAATCTTAGATTCCACAGTGAAGAAAAGGCAGGAGACAAAGAATTTGCCGCCCAACTTGCAAAGAACGGGGATATTTATGTCAATGATGCCTTCGGAACGGCGCACAGGGCACATGCCTCTACAGCGATTATCGCAGATCATTTTCCAAATAACAAATGTTTTGGATTGCTGCTGGCCAAGGAAATAGAAAGCCTTGAAAAAGTGTTGGGCAACAGTGAAAAACCTGTTACTGCGGTACTTGGAGGTTCTAAAGTATCTTCAAAGATCACTGTGATCGAAAATATTTTAGATAAAATAGATCACCTGATCATTGGTGGTGGCATGAGTTTTACCTTTATCAAGGCGCTTGGGGGTAAAATTGGTAATTCCATCTGTGAAGACGATAAACAGGATCTTGCCCTGAGCATTTTGAAGCAAGCGGAAGAAAAGGGTGTCAAAATTCACCTTCCTGTAGACGTAGTTGCCGCTGATGATTTCAGTAATACAGCCAACACACAAGTTGTCGATATCAAAAATATTCCTGACGGCTGGGAAGGACTGGATGCAGGGCCCAAAACCAATGTAGGATTCTCTTACGTCATCGCGCAGTCAAAAACAATTTTATGGAACGGGCCGGTCGGTGTATTTGAAATGCCGAAATTCGCCAAAGGAACCATTGAATTGGGCAATGCCATTGCGGATGCGACTGCTGACGGGGCCTTTTCACTTGTAGGGGGAGGAGATTCTGTTGCTGCTGTAAAACAGTTTGGATTTCAGGACAAAGTGAGTTATGTTTCCACAGGAGGAGGCGCCATGCTGGAAATGCTGGAAGGGAAAACCCTGCCCGGGATCGCAGCAATCCTGTCTGAGTAAATTTACCGCAAGCTGAGAACAAATTAAATTGATATTGGGATTTGCCAGGCATTGCAAAGCGGATCAATCTGAAACATCATGATCATAAAAGTCCGAAATGTGGCTTCAGAACATATTTATTCCTATTCCTTTTAAAGAATGAAATACACTAAAATTCCAAATACCGACATTGAGGTAAGTAAAATTTGCCTGGGCACCATGACCTATGGGCAGCAGAACACAGAAGCAGAGGCTCATGAACAATTGAATTATGCAGTTGCACAGGGAATCAACTTTATTGATACTGCTGAGATGTATTCCATTCCGGGAAGAAAAGAAACCCAGGGCAGTACAGAAAGATTTATAGGAAGCTGGCTGAAGGACCAGAAAAGGGACCGTTTGGTGGTTGCTACAAAGATCACTGGGCCCCTGCCCTATTTTAATTACATCAGAGAAAACCTGGGCTTTTCAAAAGAGGTGATCCATGAGGCCATCAACAAAAGCCTGAAAAGGTTGCAAACAGATTATGTTGACCTCTACCAGCTGCATTGGCCAGAAAGGAATGTGAATTTCTTTGGACAGCGGAATTATACCCATGACCCTGATGAGAAATGGACCGATAATTTTAAATCTGTTATTGAAACCCTTGACGGACTTGTCAAAGAAGGTAAAATCAGACATTACGGGGTTTCCAATGAATCTTCATGGGGGGTCATGAAACAACTTCATGAAAGCAAAAACAACCGGCTGACACGCTGCAAGACGATTCAGAACCCATATTCACTTCTGAACAGAACCTTTGAGATCAACCTGGCCGAAGTTTCCCTCAGAGAAAACGTAGGACTACTTGCCTATTCGCCTCTGGCTTTTGGCGTACTTTCGGGAAAATATCTCAAGGGTCAAATGCCTGAAAAATCGAGACTCAAACTGTTTCCTGCCTATTCAAGATACAGTAATCCGCAGGCCATAAAACTTACAGAATATTATGCTGAACTTGCGAAAAAACACAACCTTAGTCTTTCCCATTTGAGCCTGGCCTTTGTAAATCAAAGACCTTTTGTGACCAGTAACATCATTGGAGCCACAACCATGGAGCAGCTGAAGGAGAACATAAGCAGCATCGATATTTCCTTATCGGATGAAATCTTGAAGGAAATTGATGATGTTCAACACCTGCAACCCAATCCTGCTCCTTAATTGTTCATGATCTAAAGGCTTTCTGTCAGAAATAATGTTGCTCAAAAGAGCATAGGTCTGCTTTAATTAGTATATTTAATCCTCCTATTTAAAGTATCCGGAATGAAACGCATTATTACTGTCCTTTTGCTCGTCTTGAGCATGCAATCGGGGCTCTCTCAACAAAATTACAATCCTACAAAAGAAAACCTTGAAGCAAGGAAATGGTTCGAAGATGCAAAATTCGGCTTGTTTATCCACTGGGGCGTTTACAGCGTTCTGGGTGATGGCGAATGGGTGATGAACAATCAAAATATAGCCATTGAGGCCTATGAAAAATTACCGGCTTTTTTTAATCCGGTTGATTTTGATGCTGAAGCCTGGGTGGCCATGGCCAAAGCTGCAGGAATGAAATACATTACCATAACAAGCAGGCATCATGATGGGTTTTCCATGTTTGACACAAAGGCAACCGATTATAATATCATACAGAAAACCAATTATAGAAAGGACGTATTAAAAGCTTTGTCTGATGCATGCAAGAAAGAGGGCATCAAATTGTTCTTTTATTATTCCCTTCTCGACTGGCATCACGATGATTATTTTCCCAGAGGGAGAACAGGTAATGGGATCGCAGGAAGAGCTGCAAGTGGGAACTGGGACAATTATATCGCTTTTATGAAGACCCAGCTCACCGAGCTTTTAACCAATTATGGCGATATAGCAGGGATCTGGTTTGACGGACACTGGGATCAGAAAGAATGGGACGGAAAAAAATTCGGTAAGGTAAAAGTTGACTGGCATTATGATGAACTCTATACCTTGATACATACCCTTCAACCGAATTGCCTCATCGGGAACAACCACCACCTGGCCCCGATTCCTGGCGAAGATTTTCAAATGTTCGAGAAAGATCTTCCTGGTCGTAATACAACAGGATGGGGCACCGATGCTTCCGACATAGGTCAGCTGCCAAAAGAAGTTTGTGAGACCATCAATGGCTCCTGGGGATTCAATCTGCAGGATTACAAACATAAATCAGACAAGGAACTGATACAATACCTGATCAATGCCGCAGGTTACGGCAGCAACCTGCTGCTCAATGTAGGCCCTATGCCCAACGGAAAAATCCAAACGGAGCATATCAACTCCTTGCACAGTATCGGGAAGTGGCTTGATGCTCATGGAGAAACCATTTACGGCACAAGGCAGGGACCCGTTGCACCGACTAAAGACATGGTGTCAACACAGAAAGACGGAGTGGTTTACCTACATGTTCTGGACCAGCAAAAAGACACTTATATCATCCCTCATTTCAAAGGCAAGGTTAAAAAAATGGAATATTACGACAGCGGCAAAAATGTGTCATACAAGATTGATGATTACGGTTTGACCTTTACCATTCCTGCAACAGCAAAAGATTCAATCGACACGATTATCCGTATGGAGGTAAATTGATTTTTGACCAGATCAGACAACAGTAGAAGGTCTATATTGTTTTCATGGCCGTTGCCTCTATTTCAATTTTCATTTTTTGGTCCGCAAGACCTGCCGAGATCATTGTTGCAGCGGGCCTGATGTTCCCTAAATACTTTTTCAATACGGGCCAGCAGGCCTCAAAATCATCAGCATTGGGAAGGATATAGCTTACTCTCACGATGTCCTTTAGCGATGAGTCTGCCTCGTGTAAAGCCTTTGCAATATTCTTGAAGCATTGCTCTGCCTGTATGGCAACATCCTCTGATATCTCCATAGATTCATAATCATATCCCGTGGTACCGGCAACAAAAATCATGTCTCCGGCGACAACAGCTCTTGAATAGCCAACTTTTCTTTCAAATTCAGAACCCGAACTGATCAATCTTCTTTGCATATCATCTTTTAAATTTATGAATAAGTCTTTCTTCAGTAGCCTAGTTTTTCTCTGACCCTTTTCAGCACTTTATCTGCTACCAAGTGTGCTTTTTCCGCCCCCTGTAGCAATATCTGATCAACTTCCGACAAATGAGCCATATAATAATGATAACGCTCTCTTTCTGTTTTGAACTTTTCTATAAGCAGCTCATAAAATTCCTGCTTGGCATGACCGTAACCATAGTTTCCTCCTTCATAATTGCTGCGCATCTTTACGATCTGTTCCTCACTTGCCACTAATTTATACAGGGCAAACAAATTACAGGTATCTGGGTTTTTAGGATCCTCAAGAGGTGTCGAATCCGTCTTGATTTTCATGATCTGTTTTCTCAACTGTTTGTCGGCCAGAAAGATATTGATGATGTTGCCTTTTGATTTGCTCATTTTCTGCCCGTCCGTTCCGGGAACCAACATGGTGCTTTCCCTCATTTTTGCCTTGGGGGCAATAAGGGTCTCACCCATTTGATGGTTGAATCGGTTTGCCACATCCCTTGACATTTCCAAATGCTGTAACTGGTCCTTGCCCACAGGAACCTCATCAGCATCATAGAGTAAAATGTCAGCCGCCATCAACATCGGATAAGCAAACAATCCGGAATTCACATCTTCCAGTCTGTCGGCCTTATCCTTGAAACTATGGGCCAGTGTAAGACGCTGGTAGGGATAAAAACAACTCAAATACCAGGCAAGTTCAGTTACCTGCGGAACGTCGCTCTGTCTGTAAAAAACCGTTTTTTTCGTATCTACCCCAAATGCAAGCCAGGTTGCTGCAGTACTGTAGGTATTTAGCCTTAATTCCTTCGCATCTTTTATCTGGGTCAAAGAATGCATATCGGCAATGAACAAAAAAGATTCTTCTTCAGATTCCTTTGACATTTTAATCGCCGGTATGATGGCGCCCAATAAGTTTCCTAAATGAGGTGTGCCGGTACTCTGAACCCCTGTAAGTATTCTTGACATTTGTCTTTCTTAAAAATTAAAGGGCAAAAATAAGGAAATAAGTCATAAGGACTAAGTGATCCTTACTAAGTTTTGATGTCGAAAAACAATCTCATTTATTTCTTGATCAACCTTCCTACATACAGAATCAATATCGCCCCGACCAGTGCTGTAACCAATGAACCGATGAGTCCGCCATCGGTGCTGATTCCGAACAGGCCAAATAGCCAACCTCCCACGACACCTCCAATGATTCCTAAAACCATATTCATGGCAAGGCCAAAACCACCTCCGGCCATTATTTTTCCTGCAAGCCAACCTGCGATTGCCCCGATGATTATAAAATAGATAAAACTCATAATTACGCGTTTAATTTGGTTAATATCTTATAAATTTAAACAAAAATTTCAAGAGAAAACCAGATGGTCCAAAATGTCCGGTACCTCATCTGCATTAATTTTATTATTTTTGAATACTTTGAAAAAGAACACCACATTTTACGACTCCAAAGAAGAAACCCTGAATGTCATCACCCATGGCATCGGGTTCTTATTGAGCATCGCTGCCCTGGTCCTGCTGATGGTTTACGCCTCCAGGGACGGAAATGTATGGCACTTGACCAGTTTTTCTATTTTTGGGGCAAGTCTGATTTTCTTATATGCGGCTTCTACCCTGTATCATTACACCCAGAACCCCGATCTAAGGATCAAGTTAAACATTCTTGATCACGCCGCTATTTATGTGCTGATCGCCGGGACCTACACCCCTTTTACCCTCGTAATCCTGAAAGGTTGGGTAGGCTGGACCATCTTCGGATTGTCATGGGGCCTGGCCATTATTGGTATTATTTTTAAAGTATTTTATTTTGGAAAATACGATAAAATATCAACGATTGCCTATGTATTGATGGGTTGGGTCATTATTTTAGCAATCAAACCTCTTATAGACAATTTTCCTCTTCCCGGTCTATTGTGGTTGTTTTCAGGAGGGTTGGCCTACAGCATCGGAGCATTGTTTTACAGCATCAAACGAATTCGTTTTAACCATGCCATATTTCACGTCTGCGTGCTCCTTGGAAGTTTCTGTCACTTTATGGCCATCTTCTTCTACGTGCTACCTTCCAAATAATTATTTTTCCTCTTTTTGGTGAAGACTCCTGGTGAGCTGCATCGACAGGTCAAGCAAAATGATTTTGGCATTGCCATTCCTTTCGATGTGATAGATCGCATCCTCAATGGCCGTATTGATGTCTTCAATATTTGCACCGTGAACAAAAGGGGCAAACTTTTCAAGATCAAAATTTTCAGTATGAGATTCGAAAAAGACCAGGGATCTGGCATTGTAATTTGTAAGCAATGCCTGCCTGAAAAAATGGGAGCAGTATTTTAAAAATCGTTTTTGTGTTTCTCTTCCTGTTTTGGCAATCTCTTCACTCCATTTGATAAGGTCCTGTACCACGCTGGCATCTCCTTTCGCCCTGAAAGCTGATCGAATCCAGGTAATGAACCATTTCTCAAAGACCAGCTCATTGTCATCGTGGTGCAACAGGTGCAGGGCCTTGTTCCAGTTTCCATTGCACTGATGTGCGATCTTAATGGCCTGGTTTTCATCAACACTGTGCTTTGCCATTAAGGTGTCTATGATATTCTGTTCTGTCAGGGCTTGAAAATGAAGCACCTGACATCGCGATAAAATGGTCTTGATGATCTGCTCCTCATTTTCAGCGACCAGCAAAAAAAGTGTTTTTTCAGGCGGCTCTTCAATCAGCTTTAGCAGTTTATTCGAAGCAGCAGTGTTCATCTTCTCGGCCCTCCAGATGATCATCACCTTATAACCTCCTTCATAGGGCTTTAAAATGAGCTTTTTAACAATTTCTTCGGCCTCGTCTACTCCAATCTGACCCTGTTTGTTCTCAATGCCCAGTAACTGATACCAGTTGAACAAGCTCCCATAAGGGGTCTCTTCAACAAAGATTCTCCAGTCGTGCATAAAGGAGTTGCTGGTTGGATGTTTTTTCACCTTCTCATTGGTTGTCACCGGAAAAGAAAAATGAAGATCAGGGTGCATTAATTTTTCAAATTTGGTATTGCAGGCCGCATCTCCTGTATTGTTTTCGCCATGCTTATTCTGACAAAGGATATACCGGGCATAGGCGATGGCCATGGGAAGCGCACCACTACCGGTTGGTCCCACGAACAACTGGGCATGTGAAATTCTGCCGTTCTCTACGGTTCTGATCAAATGTTTTTTGATGTTTTCCTGCCCTATGATATCTGAAAAAAGCATTTCTGAGATTCTTGATTTACAAAGAAAACAAAAAACTTAGGATTTTGCTGAAGATTCAATCACTATTTTCTTGCTGCTTTTATTCTTTAAAAAACCCTATTTTTGCAAAAATTTCAACGGAATCAAAGCATTTTCACTGTTGAGCAGCGCAGAGAAACAGTTCCTCGTTAAATTAGGTTATGGTCATCATTACATTACAAAGAAATAAGTGTATCGGTTGCAATTATTGCGTTGAACTGGCGCCCAAGCAATTTCAGATGTCCAAAAAAGACGGAAAATCGGTTTTACTCCATTCAACAGATAAAAAAGGTTTTTTTACATTGAAATCTCCAGATGATTCAATCCTGGAGAACGCCGAGAAAGCCAAGGAAGCCTGTCCGGTGAAAATTATCAGTGTCAAGGAAAAGTAATGGGCTTTTTCAATAATTCGAACCTTTGTCTTTAGTTTATCAATATTGAGTATATTTACCTAAAATTTTTCGAACTCATATTGAGAATTTACTTTAAATAAATTCGGTGAAGCTAAAGGATAAATGATTGGTGACACGACTAAAGGAGAAAGTAAATAATGATTCTCAATTCAAAATAAAGACATCTTATGAGCTGTAACTCTTGCTCATCCTCTATAAATGGATTGCCTCTGGGCTGTAAAAGCAATGGCGCCTGTGCCTCAGGAAGTTGCGACAAACTTACCGTTTTTGACTGGCTGTCGAACATGGCTTTGCCGGGAAACCAAATACCTTTTGACATTGTTGAAGTGAGATTTAAGAATGGCAGAAAGAGCTTTTACAGGAACCTGAAAAACCTCCAAATATGTATTGGTGATATTGTTGCTGTTGAAACTTCGCCCGGCCACGATATCGGTGTTGTATCGCTCACCGGAGAACTTGTGAAAGTTCAAATGCGAAAGAAGAAGGTCTCTGTGAAAAGTGAAGACCTGAAACAGGTTTACAGAAAGGCCTCCCAAAAAGATATCGACATCTGGACCAGTGCCAGGGGAAAAGAAAAAGAAGTTCAAAAAAAATCCAGGCTGATTATCAGCCGCCTAGGATTGAAGATGAAATTATCTGATGTGGAGTATCAGGGAGATGGCAATAAAGCAACCTTTTATTACACGGCAGAAGAAAGAGTTGATTTCAGGCAATTGATCAGAGAACTCGCCGGAACCTTCAGCCTCAGGGTAGAAATGAAACAAGTTGGATTGCGTCAGGAAGCGTCGCGCCTTGGCGGAATAGGTTCCTGCGGAAGAGAATTGTGTTGTTCCACCTGGCTCACTGACTTCAGGTCGGTCAGCACCTCGGCAGCCCGATATCAGCAACTTTCACTGAATCCTCAAAAATTAGCCGGACAATGCGGGAAGTTGAAATGCTGCCTCAACTATGAACTCGATTCCTATCTGGATTCCCTTAAAAAATTTCCCAAGACCAGCATCTGGTTACAAACAGAAAAAGGCCCTGCAATTTTTCAAAAAATGGACATTTTTAAAGGTTGGTTGTGGTATGCTTATAAGGAAAGTCCTGTAGTCTGGCACAAACTTACTGTGGATCAGGCCAATCAGATCTTAGAACTGAATAAAAATAACAAGAAAGCAACGAGCCTGGAAGAATATGCCCTGGAACTTGAGTTTGAAGTGGCAGACGCTTCTAAATTCACGGATGTTGTTGGCCAGGACAGTTTGACCAGATTTGACAAACCGAAGTACAGTAAAAATAAACGAAAGCAGAAAAATAAACGAAATCGAAATTTCAGGGGCACCAAAAGCAATAAGAATAACAAAAACAATCTGCAAAAAAAGAAAAATTGAGAATGAAAATTCAAATGAAGATGAAAGCTCAGGGTCTTGGGAAAATAATATTGTTTTTTACCCTTGCACTTTATACTTCCGCCTGTACCAGGGATATGGTTTACAATCAGTATAAGACCATTGAAAACAACCAATGGCACAAAGATTCGATTGTCAATTTTACCATAAACACATCAGATACACTGCAAAAAAATAATATCTATATTACCCTGAGAAACAACAAGGATTATGAATTCAGCAACCTGTTCCTGATCGTTGGCATCAGGTTTCCCAACAACTATCAGATCATTGATACGCTCGAATATGAAATGACAACGCCCGAAGGTCGTTTCCTGGGTACAGGAATCTCTGACACAAAAGAAAATAAATTAGAATATAAAACCAATGTAACCTTTTCTTTAAAAGGAGATTACAATATTTCAGTACAACAGGCCATGCGAAAAACAAGAGATATCGAAGGTCTTGAAAGCCTGAATGGAATATCAGACGTTGGAGTGCAAATTGAAAAAGTAAAATAATGACAAAAAAAAATCCGAAATCAGGTGGATCCAGCAAGTTCACAAAATGGATATGGAGATTATTCTTTGGGGGACTGTTGTTTTTGTTTTTAATATTTTCCCTGGCTGCCTTAGGGGTCTTCGGAAAACTGCCCACTTTTGAGGAACTGGAAAATCCTGAAAACAACCTTGCCACTGAGGTGATTTCTATCGATGGAAAAACCCTGGGTAAATATTACCGGGAAAACAGAACGCCTGTAAAATTCAGTGAGCTGCCCGAAAATTTGATCGATGCACTGACAGCCACAGAGGATGAACGCTTTTATGAGCATTCAGGGATCGATTTTCAAGGAACGCTCAGAGCTGCCATCAAACTGGGAAAAGACGGAGGTGCGAGTACCATTACGCAGCAACTTGCAAAAATGCTCTTTACCAAAAAAGCCTCAGGAAATATCTTCAAAAGGCTGATTCAAAAAGTAAAGGAATGGGTGATCGCCATCAGGCTCGAAAAACAATATACCAAGAATGAGATCATTACCATGTACTTTAACAAGTACGATTTTGGACATGCGGCAGTCGGCATACGTTCGGCAAGCAGGATCTATTTTGGGAAAGAACCTTCTGAACTCATTACAGAAGAATCTGCCATGCTGGTTGGCATGCTCAAAAACTCTTCCCTTTACAACCCCATACGCCGTCCAGAAATGGTACAACAAAGACGTAACGTTGTATTGAAACAAATGGTCCGAAATGAATTCCTCACAGAAAAGGAAAAAGATTCTTTGCAAAAACTACCCCTTGCACTCGATATCAACATGGAGGGACACAGTGACGGAACGGCTACTTATTTCAGGGAATATGTCAGGGATTTTATGAAAAAATGGATCACTAAAAACCCGAAACCCGATGGTGAGAGCTACAATATTTACCGGGACGGATTAAAAATATATGTAACCCTTGATTCCAGGTTACAGCACAATGCAGAGGAAGCCATGACCGAGCACCTGAGCAATCTTCAGGAAATATTTTTCAAGCAGCAAAAAAATAATAAAACGGCCCCCTTTTATGATCTTGAGCCGGAGCAGATAGAGTCGACCATGCTCTCGGCCATGAAAAGAAGTGAAAGATGGAGGAAAATGAAAGCTGCCGGCTTATCAGAGGAAGACATCAAAAGTTCCTTCTATGTGGAGACACCCATGAAATTGTTTTCGTGGAAAGGAGAAATTGACACGGTTCTTACTCCTTATGATTCCATACGATACAATAAATTCATACTGCAGTCTGGCCTGTTGTCCACAGACCCAACGACCGGGCACGTCAAAGCCTGGGTGGGTGGAATCAATTACAAACATTTCCAGTACGACCATGTGAAGCAGGGAAAAAGACAGGTGGGCTCTACTTTCAAGCCTTTTGTCTATGCTACGGCCATCAATCAGCTGGGTTTGTCTCCCTGTGACGAATTTCCAAATACACCTTACACCATTCCGGCAGGAAAATACCATTTGGATGAAGACTGGACACCCCGAAACTCGGGCGATGAATACGGAGGTTTGAGAACCCTAAAAAATGCACTGGCCAACTCGATCAATGTGATTTCAGCAAATCTGATCGACAAAACAACACCACAGAATGTGGTCAGGATGGCGAAGAACCTTGGTGTGGAAACCGAAATTCCTGCAGTTCCTTCAGTGGCTCTTGGCACCGTTGATCTGAGCCTTTATGAAATGGTCGGAGCCCTCAATACTTTTGCCAACAAGGGCATGTATGTAAAACCGATGATGATCCTTCGAATTGAAGATAAAAACGGTACCATTCTGGAAGAATTTACACCCGAGACCCGCGAGGTTCTAAGTGAAAGCATTGCGTATACAACCATCAGCCTTATGGAAGGCGTCACGCGGTACGGATCAGGGGTCCGTTTGCGAACTTCGGGGGCAAAGTATCCTGATAATGTTGCCACAGGTTATCCGTATCAGTTTGACAACCCCATAGCCGGAAAAACGGGTACAACCCAAAACCAGTCAGACGGGTGGTTTATAGGTCTTGTTCCGAACCTTTCGACGGGTGTATGGGTTGGTGCGGAAGACAGATCTGTCCATTTTGTCGATTTGAACAGGGGGCAGGGCGCTTCCATGGCATTGCCGATCTGGGCACTGTACATGAAAAGAAATTATGCTGATGAAGAATTGAACATCAGCAAAGAAGCTTTTGAAGAACCAGAAGAACTGACGATCAATATCGATTGTGATCTACCCAAAGAAGAAAACGCAGAAGAAGATAAAAAGAAACCTGATCCGAATGGTGAAATAGATTTTTAAACCTTATGAAGCCTTCCTGGACACCCCAAGATGACCTGATCAAAAAGAGCAACATCTATCAGATGATGCAAAAAAATGGTTTTACCCAATATGAGGATCTTTGGAAATGGTCGGTAAATCATAAGGAAGTTTTCTGGGAACAGACTGTTGAAAACCTCAACATCAGATTTCACAAGCCTTACAAAAAGATACTTGATTCCTCCATGGGCCCGGAAAAGGCCCGATGGCTGACAGGCGCCGAACTCAACATCGTTGATTCCTGTTTTCAAAATGATGGCGAAGACATTGCGGTAATCTATCAGAAAGAAGGGGGAGAACTGGTCAAAGTGACACAACTGGCACTTGAAAAATACGTCAACAGGATCGCGAACAGCATCAAAAAACTCGGATTAAAAGAAGGAGATCCCATCGCCATTGATATGCCCATGACCCTCGAGGCTGTGGCCATATATCTGGGGGCAGTCAGAGCAGGGTTCCCTGTGGTGACCATTGCCGACAGTTTCAGTTCCAACGAAATTGAGGTGCGGCTTTCAATCACAAGACCAAAACTCATGTTTACACAGGATGTGATCCTCCGGTCTGGTAAAGTTTTGCCGCTTTATGAAAAAGTTCTGGAAGCCAAGGCTCCTGCAACCATTGTGATCAGGACAAATTCTATGGACCTTGCCTTGAGAAGGCAGGATCTTGAATTTTCTGACTTCCTGGTTGAGGACGATCAGTTAAAAACCTGTTATCAGGATCCTGAAAAGACTATAACCGTGCTGTTTTCCTCGGGAACAACAGGAGCTCCCAAAGCGATTCCCTGGACACACAACACTCCTATAAAAAGTGCTTCTGACGGGTATTACCATCACAATATACAAAAGGGCGATGTGGTTTGCTGGCCAACGAATCTGGGCTGGATGATGGGGCCCTGGCTTATTTTCGCTGCCCTGATCAACAAAGGAACACTGGCTCTCTATTACGGTGCCCCGATGGGAAATGAATTCGGTGCATTTGTGCAAAATGCCAAAGTCAACATGCTTGGGGTCGTACCGAGCATTGTGAGACATTGGAAAAACAGCGGGTGCATGGAGCAGTACAATTGGGAATCCATAAAATGCTTTAGCTCAACCGGAGAGGCTTCCAACCCGGAAGAAATGAAATATTTGATGGCGCTGGGCAGGAACAAGCCCGTGATTGAGTACTGTGGTGGTACTGAGATCGGAGGAGGCTATGTCACAAGCACTGTCGTACAACCTAATATTGCGAGTACTTTTTCGACACAAGCATTGGGTGGGGAATTTATCCTGCTGGATGAAAATAAAAAGGTCAGCAACAGCGGAGAAATGTTTCTTGTTCCCCCAATTCTGGGTTTGTCAAATACCCTGCTCAACAGAGATCACCATGAGGTGTATTATAAAAACAATCCCAAGTATAATGGTGTGACCTTAAGAAGACATGGTGACCAGCTCGAACGGCTGCCGAATGGATATTACCGTGCCCAAGGAAGAGCTGATGACGCGATGAACCTTGGCGGTATCAAGGTCAGTGCGGTACAGATTGAAAAAGTGATCAACCAGCTTGATTTTGTTAAAGAGTGTGCAGCGGTGGCAGTATCTCCCAAAGGAGGAGGGCCCGGTCAATTATATGTTTACATCGTCAATAACCCGTCCGGCTATCAAATGGGAGAAAGGCTGGCGATGGTAAAAAAGAGCATCAGAGAAAAACTGAACCCTTTGTTCAAAGTTGAAAAACTCATTGACATTGACGTTTTGCCACGTACAGCTTCAGGTAAGGTCATGAGAAGAAAGTTAAGGGATCTGTCTTAATTGCAAGCGTACCGACGGCATTTTGATTTTTATCGGATCTCTTTACCCTGCGCCATAGCGGCACCCTCCTGCTTTTTCCAATTCACTTAATTTTACGATCTTTGGCGGAACCAAAAAATTCAGGAATGAAAGTATTGTCATACAATGTAAACGGCATACGTGCCGCCATAAAAAAAGGATTTCTCGACTGGCTCAAAGCCGCCAATCCTGATGTGATCTGTCTTCAGGAAATCAAGGCCCTGAAAGAACAATTGGAACTGAAGGAATTCGAAGACCTGGGTTATGGCTATCAGTACTGGTATTCCGCCAACAAAAAAGGGTATAGCGGAGTAGCCATTCTGTCAAAACACAAGCCCAATAATGTTGCTTATGGCACAGACATTGAAAGTATGGATTTCGAGGGTAGAAACCTGCGCCTTGATTTTGATGACTTTTCAGTAATGAGCCTTTATTTGCCTTCGGGTACCAATGGAGACAGGCTTGAATTCAAGCTGAATTACATGGATCAGTTTCAGGAGTACATTGATCATTTGAAAAAGGACATTCCAAACCTGTTGATCTGTGGCGACTACAATATCTGTCATGAAGCCATCGATATTCACAATCCGGTCCAAAACAAAAACACCTCAGGGTTTCTTCCCGTCGAGAGAAAATGGATAGACAATTTTATCAAAAGCGGATTTATTGACACCTTCAGGTATTTTAACAAGGAGCCGCACCAGTACAGCTGGTGGAGCTATCGTGCCAACGCAAGGAACAATAACAAAGGCTGGAGAATTGATTACTGCATGGCCAGCAAGCCGCTGGAACCCAAACTCAAAAGAGCTTTTATCTTGCCGGAAGCCAAACACAGTGACCACTGCCCCATCGGCGTGGAAATGGAATTTTAAACAGAAGTTTTATTGGCCAGTTGGCCACAGGCGGCATCGATATCCTTGCCCCTGCTTCGCCTGATGTTCACCGTGATCTGGTTCCTTTCCAGTTCTCTTTTATAAAAAGCGATGGCTGCCTCATCAGCCTGCTCAAATCCGTCTTCCTCAATGGCATTGTATTCTATGAGGTTTACCTTCGATGGAACCTTTTTGCAGTAGGCCACCAGGGCATCAATATCTTTCTTCTTGTCATTGATCCCTTTCCAAACAACGTATTCAAAGGTGATGACACGACCGGTTTTGGCATACCAGTACTGTAAGGAAGACAAAAGGTCTGCCAGTGTTGACTTTTCATTGATCGGCATCATTTTGGACCGCACCTCATCGATGGCCGAATGAAGGGATACTGCCAGATTGAACTTTACCTCATCATCCGCAAGCTTCATGATCATTTTGTGCAGTCCGACCGTCGACAGGGTAATTCTTCTGGGTGACATGCCCAATCCTTCATCTGAAGTGATCATTTCAATGGACTTCAGCACATTTTTATAATTGAGCAAAGGTTCGCCCATTCCCATAAAAACGATATTGCTCAGCTTATGGTTCTTGTACAACCTGCTTTGCTTGTCTATGGCGACAACCTGGTCAAAAATCTCATCGGGATTCAGGTTTCTCATTTTCTTCAAACGGGCCGTGGCACAAAAAGTGCAATTCAAACTGCAACCCACCTGACTCGACACACAAGCCGTGGTTCGGCTTGTCGTAGGAATAAATACAGATTCAACCACAAGGCCGTCATGCAGCTTGATCGCATTTTTAACGGTCCCGTCGGAGGACTGTTGCATGTCATCAACTTCAATATGGTTGATGACAAAATGATCCTCAAGAAAATGCCTTGTCTCCTTTGAAATATTGGTCATCACAGAAAAATCATGCGCCCCCTTGTGCCATAACCATTCATAAACCTGATTTCCCCGAAAGGCCTTCATCCCTTTTGCTTCAAAGAATTCCCTCAAAGCTTCCTTTGTTAACGACCTTATGTCTGTTTTACCTGTCATTCTTCATAAAAAAAGCGTCCGCTTGTCAATCGACAGACCGGACGCCGTTGTTTTGTTTTGTGCCTTAAATGATCAGCATGGCATCACCATAGGAGTAGAATTTGTATCCTTCCTTGATGGCTTCTTCATAGGCCTTCTTCAACAGGTCATGACCTGCAAATGCAGAGGTCATCATCATCAATGTTGATTTTGGGGTATGAAAGTTCGTGATCATGCAATTGGCAACACTAAATTCATAAGGAGGAAAAATAAATTTATTGGTCCATCCCTCATATGGTTTTAAATGCGAATCAGCCGAAACCGAACTCTCCATAGAACGCATCACTGTCGTTCCAACCGCACAGACCCGTTTTTTATTGTCTATGGCCTTATTCACCGCGTCGGCAGTAGCCTCCGGAATGTAAACCTCCTCAGAATCCATTCTGTGTTTTGAAAGGTCCTCAACCTCAACCGGGTTAAAAGTTCCAAGCCCAACGTGCAGGGTCAGCTCTTTCAGGTCGATTCCTTTAATTTCAAGCCTCTTCAACAAATGCTTTGAAAAGTGCAGGCCTGCAGTAGGAGCCGCAACCGCTCCTTCATGCTTGGCATATATGGTCTGATATCTTTCCTCGTCAGAAGGTTCAACATCTCTTTTAATGTACTTGGGTAAAGGCGTTTCACCCATTTCATTCAGTTTTTTCCTGAACTCTTCATAAGATCCGTCGTAAAGAAAACGCAAAGTCCTTCCTCTTGAGGTTGTGTTATCAATTACTTCTGCCACCAGACCACTGTCCTCTCCAAAGAAAAGTTTGTTTCCAATTCTTATCTTTCTTGCCGGATCTACCAAAACATCCCATAGCCTGCTTTCAGAATTCAACTCACGCAACAAAAATACCTCGATCCTTGCTCCGGTTTTTTCTTTGTTCCCGTAAAGCCTGGCTGGAAAAACCTTGGTATTGTTGAATACCATAATGTCTCCTTCATCAAAATAATCAACAAGATCCTTAAAATGTTTGTGTTCAATTGCTCCTTCTTTTCTGTTAAGCACCATCAACTTGGCTTCATCGCGTTGTTCAGACGGATACTCGGCCAACAAACCATCAGGAAGGTCAAAATTGAAGTTCGATAATTTCATAATTGTTACTTTTTTAATTTAAATGCGTGCAAAGATACAATCTCAACCACCCCTTTGTCAAGTGTTTTGACAATTAAATTGGATTTTTGGCCCGATGCTTGAAATTGCCTTTCGAATCATTATCTTTACCCAAAATTTTGCAATGTCAAAAAAAGTAATTCCATACAAGGATTCTGAACTGGGGAAGAAGGAGCAGGTGACTGCCATGTTTGATAATGTTTCATCGAATTACGACCTGTTGAACAGGATTCTCACTTTTGGAATTGATATCAGCTGGAGAAAAAATGTGGTGAAAATCGTTTTGGAGCGTAAAGCAAAAACTGTTCTTGATATTGCCACAGGTACCGGTGATCTTGCCATCATGATGGCCAAAAAAAATATAGATTCCATAACCGGTCTCGACATTTCACCCGGCATGCTTGACATTGGGAAGAAAAAAGTAAGTGCGGAAGGACTGGACAAAAAGGTAGACATGATCATTGGTGATTCAGAGGAACTCCCCTTTAAGGATGACAGCTTTGACGCCATTACCGTTGCTTTCGGGGTCAGGAATTTTGAAAATCTTGAAAAGGGCCTGGCTGAAATATACAGGGTTTTAAAACCAAAGGGATCTTTTATTGTTCTGGAAACCTCACAACCGGGTTCAATGTTTGTTAAACAGGGCTTTCAGTTTTATTCCAAATACATTATCCCGAATGTAGGAAAACTTTTTTCCAAAGATAAAAATGCCTACGATTATTTACCCGAATCTGCTGCCGCCTTCCCATATGGAGAAGCCTTCAACAATATTTTGTTGAAAACGGGGTTTAATACATCAAAAGTGTATCCGCAGACCTTGGGCGTCGCAACTATTTACCACGCAATCAAATAAGACCATGAACAGGTATCTCATTTTATATATGATCTTCTTTATCAGTCTTCCTGCTGCTTTTGCCCAGAAAGAACGTATAGAATATTTGCCCAATTTTGATAAAAGAACACTTCATTTCGGTTATTATCTCGGGATCAATAAAAATAGTTTTGAGATCAATTATTTTGATCAAAAAACTGAAAATTCTCCTGTTTTCCCAACTCCAGATCAAGACATGTTCGTTTCTGTTGATGCTTCTCTGGGCTTTAATATCGGTTTTGTGATCGATTACCGCCTGCACAACAATATCAACCTGAGGTTTGAGCCCGGACTGATGTCAAATGCAAAAACCATCACCTTCATAGATCCGAATTTGTATGATGATTTTGGAAATGTACTCTATCCAACCTCAACTACAAATCCTGTCCGCGAAGTGTCCGGAACTTATTTGCACCTGCCCCTGCTGCTCAAACTAAGCACCAACCGGCTGAACAATATCAGGCCCTACATCATTGGAGGTGTTTCTTATGACTACAATTTCTCCAGCAATGAAAAGAACGGCAAGGATAATTTTGAACAGGAATTCAGAATGACCTCAAGTAATTTTATGTATGAAGTGGGCATCGGTGTTGACTTTTATATGTATTTCTTCAAGTTCACCCCTTCCATCAGGGGCATCTTTGCCATGAACAATGAAATGATCAATGATTATAATCCAACAGATAATCCGATGTATACCAGCCCTTGGACAGGACCAATTGACTTTATGGGTACCAGGGGAATCTATTTGAATTTGACTTTTGAATAAGGAATGATGCAATGCTACAATGCTTCAATGAATGAATGCGTGAATGCTGAATTTTTAAACTAGAAATCTAAACTTAATCCTTAGTCCTTGTCAATGATACAATACTATTCCTTTTTTTGCTGCTCCAAAAAAAGGACCAAACCTGCCTGCCGGCAGGCAGGAAAAGGAGCCTTTAATCTTTTACTAATGTGTTTTTTAAACTACACTGACGTAAAAGATTCCCTCCGATGTAAATTTAACTGAGATTAAAAGAGATTTCGTCATCGCATCCGACCGTAAAAAATTCGGAAATCAGGCCGTGCATCATAAATTTAACGGGCACCAAAACACCGGAAATCCGAGAGATTTTGGAGCTGTTTGAGCACAGCGAGTTCTTCAAAATCCGGATTGAGGATGATTTTGGTCGTTAAAATTTATGCCGCACTTGATCTTTTCGTTCTTTTGCATCAAGGCAAAAGGACAAAAAGGATTCAATGCTTCCTTCCGTCTTAGGAAGTAAAGCATCCCATCAACCACACTTAGAATGCCCGCAGCTCACGCATTTCAAACATCCTTCAGAATAGATGAGCCCTTCAGGGTCACCACATTCGGTACATTTTTTATCTGCTGCTGCCGAACCATCCGGAACATAGCGTTTTAAAGCCCTTGCCACCCCGTTTTTCCAGGTATTGATATGGTCATCATACATATTGAGGTTCTGGATCAGGTCAACCACATAAGGCATCGGCATTTTGTGACGCAGGATTCCAGAAATGAGTTTGGCATAGTTCCAGAATTCCTTGTCAAAAGACCTTGAAAGCCCTTCAATAGTGATCTTGTATCCCTCTTTGTCGAGGTATTGAAAATCGTATCTCGCCTCTCCGTTCTCGTCTCTGTTCTTGATCACCCAGCCTTTTTCGAGCCATTGCGGCAAATTAAAGGCATCCTTCATCTTTCCGGTAAAGATCTCATAGGGCCGCTCATCAATAAGTCCGACAACAGCAAGCCATTTTTCCGATTCATTATGGAACCTTACGATATCGGCTTCGATCTTTTTAGGCCTTTTAGGGAAATGTGCAT
>JAHEHF010000039.1 GCA_024644745.1 Flavobacteriaceae bacterium | reverse complement strand
TGAAGTAAATGAGCAGCTTGAAGGCGGTCTTAAATATTACGGGTCTCAGGTGAATACCATGTACAATCTTGATTTTGACGGCAGGACCGCAACGGGTGATGATGCTTATGACATTACTGATATTCCTTATGGAAATGCCTTTACCATTGGTTCTATTGAAGATGAAATGCACGGAACACATGTATCGGGGATCGCACTTGCGACAAGAGACAATGGAAAGGGAATGAACGGAGTTGCCAAAAATGTAAAATTACTTTCTGTAAGAACCGTTCCTGACGGAGATGAATATGACAAAGATGTGGCTTTGGCCATCAGGTATGCCGTTGATAACGGAGCCAAAGTAATCAATATGAGTTTTGGGAAAAGTTATTCTCCAAATGCGGAATGGGTTTATGATGCTTTAAAATATGCGGCAAGCAAAGATGTGCTATTGGTTCATGCCGCCGGAAATGACCATAAGAATATTGACAAAAGCGATAATTTCCCGACTGATGCGCCTGATAAAGTGGAAGAAATCGTTGATAACGTGATCACCATTGGTGCCATGACCAGAAATTATAACGAGGACCTTGTGGCAAGTTTTTCCAATTATGGAAAACTAAATGTGGACCTGTTTGCTCCGGGTCTTGAAATCTATTCAACGGTCCCAAAAAATGAGTACAGATCCATTCAGGGAACTTCAATGGCGGCTCCTGAAGTAGCGGGTGTTGCTGCTTTGATCCGTTCATATTATCCTGAATTATCTGCTCCTCAGGTGAAACGTATCCTGATGAATTCAGGGATCAAGGTAGACCTGAACGTGAAACTCCCGGGAGGCGAAGGAAAATTGGTTCCTTTTAGCGACCTTTCTGTTTCGGGTCGTGTTTTAAACGCCTATAACGCTTTAAAAATGGCTGACGCAATGGTCAGCGGAAAATAATCATCCATTAATAAAAATGAATCAGGCTACAAAAGAAAGGTTTCTTTTGTAGCCTGATTTTTGATCATATCCAAAATGAAAAAAAACACCTTACTTTTTGCACTTGGCCTTCTCTGCTGGCCTTTGTTCTCGCAAAACAGCTCATATTGGCAGCAGCATGTTGATTACACCATGGAAATTGACATGGACGTGAATAATTATCAGTTTGAAGGCAAACAAAAACTTGTCTACACCAACAATTCACCGGATGACCTTGATAAGGTATTTTATCATCTGCAATTCAATGCCTTTCAGCCAGGAAGTGAAATGGACATCAGGTTACAAAACATTATTGATCCGGATGGCAGGATGGTTAACAACAAAGGAACCAAGGAGAACCCTGATTTCGAGAGCCGGATCTCGACCCTGAAACCCGATGAGATCGGATACCAGAAAGTTATCTCCCTTACCCAGGACGGAGCACCTGTCAAATACGAGATTCACGGGTCGGTCATGAAAGTGATTTTGAACACCCCGGTCAGATCAGGAAAGCAAACCACTTTTGAAATGGAATTCAAAGGGCAGGTCCCTGTTCATATCAGAAGGGCGGGTAGAAACAATAAAGACGGTGTGGCCCTCTCGATGGCACAATGGTATCCCAAACTGGCCGAGTATGATCACGAGGGCTGGCATGCCAATGCTTATCTGGCAAGAGAATTCCATGGGGTATGGGGTAATTTTGACGTGACCATACATATCGATAAAACCTATACCATTGGAGGTACAGGTTATTTGCAAAATCCGCAGGAAGTGGGCCATGGCTATGAGGATCCGGATAAAAAGTTAAAACTGCCCAAAGGAGACAAGCTGACCTGGCATTTTATCGCCCCTGATGTTCACGATTTCAGCTGGGCCGCAGATCCCGAGTACATCCACGAAAAAGTAACCGGTGAAAATGACGTCGAATTGCATTTTTTCTATAAAAACAATCCTGAAGTAATTGAAAACTGGAAAAAGCTTCCGGCCAAAACACAGGAAATCCTTGCCTTTTTAAATGAACACGTAGGAGATTACCCCTACAAGCAATACTCTGTGATCCAGGCAGGTGATGGCGGAATGGAATACGCCATGTGTACTTTTATCACCGGAGGAAGATCATTCGGAAGCCTGGTGGGAACTACGGCACATGAATTTGCACACAGCTGGTTCCAGTTCGTTCTTGCCAGTAATGAGACCAAACACGCCTGGATGGATGAAGGCTTCACCTCCTATATCTCATCATCGGCAATGAATCATGTGATGGACCAGCAAAAAGAACTGCCCAATGCAAACGCCTACCGCGGCTATTTTTATTTGGTCAAAAGCGGCAAAGAAGAACCGCTAACGACCTTTTCAGACCGGTATGAATCGAATATGGCCTATTCAATTGCGGCCTATAGCAAAGGGAGCATCTTTCTGTCGCAACTTGGGTATATTATTGGTGAAAAGAACCTTGAAAGGACCCTCAAAACTTATTATGAGGAATTCAAATTTAAACATCCTCAGCCCAATGACATCAAAAGAACGGCTGAAAAAATTTCGGGATTGCAATTGGAATGGTACTTGAATTACTGGGCCCAAACCACAAAATTCATCGACTATGCCGTGACCTCCGTGGAGGATCAAAAAATCACACTCGAGCGAAAAGGGACCATGCCGATGCCTATAGATCTGCTGGTCACTTTTGAAGATGGCAGTACGGCTGAATTCAATATACCCCTGCAAATGATGTATGGTCACAAGCCTACCTCAGCAGAAGTTCTTGAGAGCTGGTCATGGGTCAATCCGACTTATACCCTAAGCACTGATAAAGAAATCAGTTCAGTCCAGATCGATCCCAAAAACCTCATGGCTGACATTGACAGGGAGAACAATTCAATGAAGCTTTGATATCATAACCCTCGAGGCGTCAAAACCTAAGGAACCAGTTCCCAGCCTTTAAAAATTTCGTAAAAAAAATCCCGGTCTGATGACCGGGATTTTTTTATTTAAAGCGCTGAACATTTACTTCAGCTTTTTCTTTACCTCAACTTCCTGGAAGGCTTCGATCACATCATTGACCATAATGTCATTATAATTCTTGATCTGAATACCACAGTCATATCCTTTGGAAACTTCCTTCACATCATCTTTAAATCGCTTCAGGGACGAAAGTTCACCCGTGAATATCACAACGTTGTCACGCAGCAATCTGATTTTAGAGCTTCTGTAAATCTTTCCGTCGAGTACCATACAACCCGCAATGGTTCCTACTTTAGAAATCTTATAGGTCTCTCTGATTTCTGCATTTCCGGTAATCTCCTCAACAATATCAGGAGAAAGCATTCCTTCCATGGCATCTTTAACATCATCAATCACCTTATAAATAATCGAATAATTTCTAATGTCGATTTCTTCTTTTTCAGCAAGCTGTCTCGCACTTACAGAAGGCCTTACATTAAATCCGATGATAATGGCTTCTGATGCCGAGGCGAGAAGCACATCCGATTCTGTTATCGCACCAACACCTTTGTGAATGATGTTTACCTGAATCTCTTCTGTTGAAAGTTTTTGCAGGGAGTCTGTCAGGGCCTCAACGGATCCGTCCACGTCACCCTTCAGAATGATATTCAACTCTTTGAATCCTCCAAGAGCGATCCTTCTTCCAATTTCATCCAGCGTAATATGACGCTGTGTTCGAACTGATTGTTCCCTACTCAACTGCGAACGCTTTGCAGCGATCTGCTTGGCTTCACGTTCATCTTCATAGACCTTGAATTTATCACCGGCCTGAGGTGCTCCGTCCAGTCCTAAAATTGAAACCGGAGTTGATGGGCCCGCCTCCTCTACGTTATTGCCTCTTTCATCCTGAAGTGCCTTGACCTTTCCGGAATAATGTCCGGCAAGAATATAATCTCCTACCCTCAAAGTACCTCCGTCAACCAGAACCGTTGCCACATATCCTTTTCCTTTATCCAGATAGGCTTCCACAACAGATCCGCTGGCCTGTTTGTTAGGATTGGCCTTTAATTCAAGTAATTCTGCCTCGAGCAAAATCTTCTCCAGCAATTCCTTGATCCCAATTCCTTTCAATGCCGATACATCATGCGACTGTATCTTACCGCCCCAGTCTTCGACCAAAAGGTTCATCTGGGCCAGTTCTTCTTTCACCTTATCAGGATTCGCAGTGGGTTTATCTATTTTGTTGATCGCAAAAACAATGGGAACCCCTGCCGCCTGTGCATGACTGATCGCCTCCTTTGTCTGTGGCATGATCGAATCATCTGCTGAGATCACGATGACAGCGATATCGGTCACCTGCGTTCCACGTGCACGCATGGCAGTAAATGCCTCGTGACCCGGAGTATCAAGGAAGGTGATCTTTTGTCCGTCTTCCAGTTCAACCGCGTAGGCTCCAATATGCTGGGTGATCCCACCTGATTCACCGGCAATGACATTTGCTTTTCGAATATAATCAAGTAAAGAAGTTTTACCGTGATCCACATGACCCATAACCGTAACGATTGGTGCCCTTGGCTTGAGATCTTCCGGACGGTCAACCTCCTCTTCAACGGTCTCCTCCACTTCTGCACTCACGAATTCGACATTATAGCCAAATTCTTCAGCAACTATAGTAAGGGTTTCGGCATCAAGTCTCTGATTCATTGAGATCATCATACCCAATGACATACAGGCCGAAATCACTTCAGTAACCGAAACATCCATCATGGTCGCCACTTCATTGGCCGTCACAAATTCAGTCACCTTGATCACTTTGCTTTCAGCTTCCTGTTGCTCGAGATCCTTTTCTGCCTGTTGACGGTGAAGGTCTCTTTTCTCTCTTCTGTATTTGGCTCCTTTGCCTTTCTTAGATTTACCCTGAAGTTTTTCAAGGGTCTCTCTCACTTGTTTTTGTACTTCTTCCGGCGAGGGCTCCTCTTTTACAATGGCCTTTCTTTTCGATCCAGGACCTCTCGAACCTTTGCCATCAGCTCTTCCCGACTGTTTAAAGTCAGCACGCGGCACGTGGATCCGTTTTCTTTTTTTCTTCGCCTTTCCTTCTTTAGCGTTTTCTTTTGAGCTTTCCGACGCTTTCTTCTTCGGTCTTTCAAACTTTGAAAGATCTATAGTTTCTCCCGTTTTTTTAGGACCGGAGAGCTTTTGGTATTCTGTTTTTAAGGTTTCTTTTGATTCGGTAGTCTCTTCTTCGGGCGTTTCTGTCTTTTCGGGAACTGCTTCTTTAGGTTCCTCCGCTACAGGAGCATCTTTTTTTTCTGTTGCAGGTTTTTCCTTTTTCTCAATTTCAATTTTACCTACCTGCTTGAGACCCTTCAACTTCTTCGAGCCCTTGATCACTTCTTCTTTCTTCTCTTCTTTTACAGGTGCTTCCGGAGATGCCTCTGCCTTCTCTTCTTTTACCTCAGGCTTGGCATCGATATCAATTTTACCAACCATTTTCGGTCCTGAAATCTTTTCAGAATCTGTTTTAAATATCTCAGACCTTCTGGCTTCATCTTCCAACCTCTTTAACTCTGCTTCTTTTTCAAGAGCGAGACGAATTTCTTCTTTTTCCTTGCGCTTTTCTTCACCAATTTCTTTAGAGGCAACTTTTTTACTCTTGTCTGTTTGGAACTCATCAGACAGGATCGTATAAACCTCTTTGGAGATCTTGGCGGTTGGCCTGTGATCAATGTCTATTCCTTTAGCAGCCAAAAACTCAACAGCCCTATCCAAAGAAATATTCAGCTCTCGCAGAACCTTATTAAATCGTTGTGGTTTATATTCAGTCATATATTAATTTAAAGTGAACCTCTATTTACCTTTGCAAATATAAAAGATTATGATTCGAATTCCTCTTTTAAAATTCTTTGTACTTCAAGAATTGTCTCTTCTTCAAGATCTGTTCTTCTGACCAATTCGCTTAGCTCAAGATCCAGAACACTTCTTGCGGTATCTAATCCAATATTTTTAAATTCATTAATTACCCATTCTTCGATCTCGTCTGAGAATTCTGTCAATTCAACATCATCTTCAACTCCTTCTCTCTGAACATCGATCTCATAGCCCGTCAACTGGCTGGCAAGTCTGATGTTGACCCCACCTTTTCCAATGGCTTTAGAAACTTCTTCAGGTTTCAAAAATACATCAACCCTAGGTTTTTCCCCTTCCTCTGCCTCATGGATCTTTAGAGAAACCACTTTGGCCGGGCTCAGGGCCCTTTTGATGAATTGTTCGTCTATTTTGGTGAAATTAACAACATCTATATTCTCGTTCCCCAATTCTCTGACGATTCCGTGAATTCTCGAACCCTTCATCCCCACACAGGCACCTACAGGATCTATTCTGTCATCATAGGAATCAACAGCGATCTTTGCTTTTTCACCAGGAATTCTGGCAACCCTTTCTATGGTGATCAAACCGTCAAAAACTTCCGGGATTTCCTGTTCGAAAAGTTTTACCAGAAATTCAGGTGCCGTTCTTGATAAAATGATTGCCGGCTTGTTTCCTCTCAGCTCAACACTCTTGATAATTCCACGGACAGATTCTCCCTTTCTGAAGAAATCAGATCTGATCTGCTCACTTTTTGGCAAAACGAGCTCATTTCCATTATCATCCAGCAGGATCACAGCATTGTGGCGCACATGATGTACCTCAGCACTGTACAACTCTCCCTCCAGCTCTTTATAGTGCTTGAAGATGTTGGTATTGTCGTGTTCATGAATCTTAGAGATCAGATTCTGACGTAGGGCCAAAATCGCTCTTCGGCCAAGATCAACAAGTTTCACCTCTTCCGAAACTTCCTCTCCCACTTCAAAATCAGGTTCTATCTTTCGTGCTTCAGACAATGAAATTTCTTCATTATCATCCTCTACTTCACCATCTTCAACCACAATTCGGTTTCTCCATATCTCCAAATCACCCTTGTCGGGGTTGATAATGATGTCAAAATTTTCATCCGAACCATACTTTCTTTTCAAAGCAGATCTAAAAACATCTTCAAGGATGGCCATCAAGGTTACCCTGTCAATACTTTTATCGTCTTTAAACTCCGAAAATGATTCAATTAATGCGATGTTTTCCATTACAGTCTTATTAAAAAATGATCTTCACTTTAGCTTGTTCTATTTTATCAAGTGGAATCGTTTGTTGCTTTTCCACCGTTATTTTTCCTTTTCCTATGGGTTTCGGCTCCCTTTGCTTCCATGTCAGGATGATTTCATTGTCATGGATTGCTTCGAGTTTTCCCTCAAATTTACCCTCCTTGGTCCGTACAATCAGTGTACGACCCAAATTTTTGTTGTATTGTCTCACGTGAACCAGGGGATCCGTAATGTTCGGGGTGGTTACTTCCAGAGAAAAATCCTCTGTTTCCCTGTCAAGGTTGTGCTCTACATTTCTACTGATTCTGATGCATTCACTTAAAGGAACTCCCGAATCTCCATCAACTGTTACTTTTATGCTGTTGTCAGCACCAAAATTCAAATCTAACAAAAATAAGGAAGTATTTTCCGCCAAGGCCTCATCCACCAATTCTTTTACCCTCTTCTGATCCATTTACCGGTATAAAAAGAGGGGACATCTGTCCCCTCCAACTCACATTCGTCTTAAATTTCGCTGCAAATATAACAATTCATTTGATACTTACAAAAATCACGGACCTATTAAGTTAAAATTTATTAACTTTAACTAATGAATCAAAAAATCATGTTATGAAACGAATATTAGTACCCGTAGATTTTTCAAAAGAAGCCGAAAATGCAGCTAAGGTTGCAGCGAGTATTGCAAGGAAGACCAATAGTGAAATTTTTCTTGTTCACATGCTCGAATTACCTGTGACGACAATCGACCCTGCTGAAATGAATACGATCAGCAGTGAACCCCAGATCATTTATTTCATGAAACTGGCCCGTGAGAAATTTGATAAATTTAAAAACCTTCCATTTTTTAAGGGGTTGAGAGTTGTTGAATCTGTGCAGTTCCAGCACGCCTTTTCAGGCATCATAGAGGAAAGTAAAAAAAATAAGATTGACCTTATTGTAATGGGTTCACAGGGAGCCTCAGGACTTCAGGAAATGTTTATCGGCTCAAATACCGAAAAGGTAGTGAGAAAATCAAATGTTCCTGTACTTGTAATCAAAAAGGACGTCGAAGAATTTAACATTGAAGATATTGTTTTTGCCTCTGACTTTAACGTTGAAAGTAAATCAACCTTCCAGCGGGTGATTGATTTTGCCCAACTCTTCGATGCCAGGATTCATTTGTTGTATGTCAATACCATTCACAACTTCAACACCAGTGAAAATATCGAAAAAAGGATTTCGGATTTTATGAAAGATTTTGATTTGAAAAATTACACTGCGAATATTTATAACGACATCTCCATTGAAAAAGGCATATTGAGTTTCGGACGCAACATTGATGCCGATCTCATCGCCCTCAATACACATGGCAGAAGCGGTTTGTCTAAATTATTTAACGGCAGTATAGGTGAGGAGCTTGCAAACCATGCCTTGAGACCGGTCATCACTTTCAAAATATAAGATTATACCGCCTTGCCGACACCTGGCTTTTTTTACCACTTGAAAGGCCGGAGCCCAAATCCTAATTCGACCCAGTCTGCACGTGAGGTCTTTCTGGTCTTGACAGCAATCTGCGTAAAAAGCCAATCATTGATGTCATACCTGAATCCGACCCTCAGATAAGTAGGTGATTTTCCTTTATCATCGGTCAGATAGGTTCCCATCTGGAACCTGATGCTCATCGGACCAAACATAAAGTCATAACCCCCATGGATACCGTATAAAAACTGATCCCTGGTTTCGGGGTATTGCGGTTCGAGGCTCGCATCATAAAAAAGATCCAGACCTGCTGTAACAGCATGCTTGGTATTGAATTTAAACCTGTAATCAAGTGCTCCTGAAAAAATTCCATACCGCTTGTAAGTTCCTTTGTCCTCTTCATTTTGAACAGATCCGCCCGACAGGTATATTTCTATCGAACTTTCATGTAGCCTGGGGCTCTTTTCAGACGCTGGCCGGTTAAAACGGGCCTGCAATAAATCCATCGTATAAGGGTCACTGTTCACATAGCGCTGATCTGCATTATAATGGTACCTCAGCCCTAAATTGAGGCCGTACATGTTATAACCGTAATTGGGGGTGGTGATCCTTCCGTTGCTGAAATGGGTGAAATCAATTCCGTATAAAAGGTCCAACTCCCGGGTCCATTTAAAATAACCTCCAATGCTAAGATTGAAATAAACGGCAACAGTAGATCCAATCGCATCATTTACCGGGTTTGAAGTAGAATTAAAAGGCTCAAGATTATAAGTGATACCGGCTGATTGACTGATCTCGAAAATATTCCTTTTTATATCTGAAGTAAGTGGAAAACTAATAAATCCAAAAAGAGCATTGGGTTTTCCCAGAACCCTGGGGTTTCCAATAAAACCTGAATAATAACCTATACCGTATGATGCATATCCGTATCTGCTCGTCCAGTGATCAGGATCTTTGGGCTGCCAGCCATACCTGATCTCAACAGCACCATATCCGCTGCTCACTTCATCCAACAGGAGCTCACCTGCATATAAATGATACCCGGTATGCCCTTTGACCTCAATATATCTGAATCGTCCAAATTCATTCTTGTTGTCGATATCTTCGAAGGAATAAGACTTTTTTTGTGCAAGTAAAGCACTGATAAAAAGAAAATAGATTATGGCAAGAAAAAGGCCTTTCGATTTTGAAAGTCGACTGGTAATCAAATATGAGGGCTCATGGTTCATGCAACTGTTCCAAACTTTAAACAATTCTAAAGAAAAAATCCATTATAAGAAAACTTATAATGGATTTATCTTATTGTCAGTTGACCCACAAGGATTCGAACCTTGACTGACGGTACCAAAAACCGGAGTGCTACCGTTACACTATGGGTCATCGTCTTGAAAAATCTAACAGATCCATTCAATCCTTAACTGCCTTGTTTAAGCAGGCGCAAATTTAGAACAAAGTTTTTGTTTGACAAAACAGTTTTTTTGATTTTTTTGATCCCCTTATAAATTCGAACTATATTCCATTTAATTTACTAAATTCGCCTCAGTTTTAAATCGCATCTATGCTTTCCTTTGATTATAAAAAATACAACACCCTGCTGGGCTGGATCTCTTTTGCCATTGCATTGACAACCTATGTTCTGACCCTTGAACCAACTGTGAGCTATTGGGATTGTGGCGAATACATTGCAACCTCCGTCAAACTTGAAGTAGGACACCCGCCCGGTGCACCATTATTTCAGATGATGGGCGCCTTTTTTGCCATGTTTACTTCAGATGTTTCGCAAATTGCCATGATGGTAAATTTTATGTCTGCCCTTGCCAGTGCTTTTACCATACTGTTCTTGTTCTGGACCATAACGGCCCTTGCAAAAAAAATTGTGATCAGAAGTACAGGGGAACTCAATAAAGGAAATTCAATTGCAATCCTTGGAAGCGGACTGGTGGGTGCACTGGCCTATACCTTTTCAGACAGTTTTTGGTTCAGCGCCGTCGAAGCTGAAGTCTATGCCATGTCTTCCTTTTTGATGGCTCTTCTGTTTTGGCTTGCCCTGCATTGGGAAGAAGAAATGGACAAACCGAGGGGTAACAAGTGGTTGCTGCTGATCAGTTTTATCGTCGGATTGTCTTTTGGAGTGCATATCCTTTCCTTACTTGTCATTCCGTCGATCGTATTTATTTATATCTACAAAAAATACCCGGAACTCAACAGAAAGCAATTTATCATCGCAAATGTTATCTCAATATTGGTTCTTGCTTTTGTGTTCAAACTTTTGTTCCCGTTTACACTGAGGTTTTTCAGCGCCTCAGAGTTGTTCTTTATCAACAGCCTGGGTCTTCCCTTTAACTCCGGAAGTATCATTGCAGGAATTTTACTGGTCGCCCTGTTTTATTTTGGCCTGCGCCATACAAGAAGAAAAAAAATGCACACTGCCAACCTTTTGTTATTGGCTGTGCTTTTTATTATGATCGGGTTCTCTTCCTGGCTGATGCTGCCGATAAGGGCCAATGCCAATACCACGATCAATGAGAACAATCCATCAAGTGCCAGGGAGCTTCTCGCCTATTACAACAGAGAACAATATGGTGACGCCAATGTATTTTACGGATCTTATTATTCTCAAACGGGAGAAAGAGATAAAATAAACCCCACTCGTGACGCTAAGCCAAAATACGAGAAAGACGAAAAAGCAGGTAAATACGTCATTGTAAACAACTATAAAGATGCCTTGCCTAATTACAGCAGCAAACACAAAGGCATCATTCCACGCATGGTTGATCCCACAGAAAGTGTGGTCCAAAATTACAAGGCCATAGCGGGTATTCCGCAACGTTCAAAAAGAAGGCCCACTTTTGGCGAAAACCTGAGCTTTATGATTCAATACCAGTTTGGCTATATGTATGGCCGGTATTTTATGTGGAATTTTGTAGGTAAACAAGATGATATACAGGGAAATCTTGACAACCACGGAAACTGGTTGAGCGGGATCACCCCAATAGACGAAATATTCAGGGGCTCACAAAAAAACCTGCCCAGTGAAGAACTGAACAACAAAGGAAGAAACACCTATTATTTTCTTCCACTGATCCTTGGCCTCATAGGATTGTTTTTTCATCTCAAAAGAGATTTGAACAATTTTTACGTGCTGCTGCTTTTCTTTGCCTTTACAGGACTGGCCATCATTTTTTATACCAATCCAAAACCTTTTGAACCCAGAGAAAGAGACTATGCCGTTGTAGGTTCGTTTTATGTGTTTGCCATTTGGCTGGGCTTTGGGGTGCTCGCCATCTATGAAAAATTAAAGGACAAGCTCAAAACACCGGCCATGCCGGTGGCACTTTCTTTGGTCTGTCTTCTGGCCGTTCCAGCCTTAATGGCAAGTGAGAACTGGGATGATCATGACAGATCCGGTAAATTCGCAACATGGAACAATGCAAAATCCTATCTCGATTCCTGCCAGGAAAATGCCATCATGTTCACCATAGGCGATAATGACACCTTTCCACTGTGGTATATGCAGGAGGTTGAAAATTACAGGACCGACATCAAACTGGTCAACACAAGTTTATTCGCTAAAGACTGGTATATAGACCAGCAAAAAAGAAAAACATATGAGGCCGACCCCATTCCGTCTCAACTGGAGCATGATGATTACAAAGAAGGCTCCCTTGATGTGGCCTATCATTATCCTTACCCTTTTCCTCAATTCAAGGATTCCATCATGGATATAAACTTCTTCATGAAATGGATTCAAAGTAAAGACAGCAGAACCTTTATTGATTTTGAAGAAAACGGTCACCCCGAAAAAGTTTACCCGACCACCAAGATCAGGATCATGGTGGATAAGGAAGCCGTACTTAAAAATGGTATCGTTGCGGAAAAAGACTCGGCACTCATCGTTCCTTATATCGATATCAATATTTCAGAATCTGCCCTTGTAAAGAACAGGATTCTGATGCTCGACATCCTGGCCAACAACAACTGGGAAAGACCGATTTATTTTACAGGCGGTGCCCAGGCAGATCAGGAATATATCTGGCTCAAGGATTATTTGCAACTTGACGGACTGGCCTATAAACTGGTCCCAATAAGAACTCCTATTTCAAACAGGAGCTTTATGGATATGGGTAGAATTGACACCGATACCATGTATAACAATGTTAAGAAATGGTCCTGGAAAAATTCTAATGCCGACATTTATGTTGATCCTGAAACCAGGAAAAACGGCATTTCCTTCAGAAACAGCCTGGGAAGGCTGGCAGACGAACTGATCAAGGAAAAAGACTTTGGCAGAGCTGAAGAAATTCTGGATATGTCTCTGGAAAAAATGCCCATGGAAGAATACGGCTATTTCAGACTGGTAATTGGCCATATTGAATCTTATTACAATATTGATAGACCCGAAAAAGCCAGAAAAATAGCAGAATTCCTTATTCAGAATTTTAAAGAGCGTATTTACTATTACAGCGGGGTCAGTTCTTACGAACTCAGCATGAATTTCAATGATCTGGAAGGAACCCTTGATTTGTACAAATACATTATTGCTACCTGTGTTGAATTCGATACTGAAGAATATGGCGAGAACCTGAAAAAAGAATTCATGGATGCAGTTACCTTGCTCGAAGAGGTACTGGAAGAGTCATAAAAAATAAATTAAATTTATTTTTGTACCTTGGAATTCACGTTTAAAAAACATGTCTTTACATGAAGTTATTGAAGCCATATTTTGTCAAAACACCAAGGCTGGTACAACATTTTTTTTCTGATTATTCATGGCGGGTTCATACTAAAAAAAAGGAGATCTACCTCACCTTTGACGATGGACCGGTACCGGATTTTACCCCATGGGTTCTCGAAACCCTGAAAAAATATGACGCCAAGGCCACTTTTTTCTGTGTTGGTGAAAACATCCAAAAATATCCGGGAATCTACGAACAGGTTTTAAGGGATCACCACAGTGTTGGCAACCATACCTTCAACCATCTTCAAGGCTGGAAAACCTCCACTGCAAAATACGTAAAGAACATCCTGAAAGCTGAATCTTATCTTCAGGAAGCGGGCGATAATCAAAGATTAAAACTCTTTCGCCCCCCGCACGGCAGGATAAAACCAAAACAAGCCAGGGCCCTTAGAAAAAAAGGATATAAAATAATCATGTGGGATGTGCTCAGCGGGGATTTTGACCAGCGCCTGAGCAAGGAATCCTGTTTGGAACACACGATCAAACATATCGAAAGCGGCAGTATCGTGGTCTTTCACGATAGCGTAAAATCATTTAAAAATCTTGATTATGTGCTGCCCAGGGTACTTGAGCATTTTTCAGAAAAAGGCTATTCTTTCAGGCCTCTTTGAGGATTTGAGATTTGAGATTTGAGATTTGAGATTTGAGATTTGAGATTTGAGATTTGAAAATATAAAATCCGCTTGACACTTCTTACTTCTGAAATCTGAAATCTTACTTCACCTTTCTCACTTCTTACTTCACCATCTAAACATACTGTTCCACCAGGCTGATCAGGGTGTTGGCATCCTGCTGACCCGTTTGTCGCCACTTCATCTCACCATTCTTGTAAATAATATAAGTAGGGTTTCCTTTGATTCTCAAGGCGGCGGCAAGCGTTTCGTTTTTTGCCACATCAATTTTTACCACCTTGGCCTTATCACCAAGTGCGGCGGCAACATCTCTTAGAATAGAGTGCAAATTATTGTTTTCACCTTCCCAGTCTGCATAAAAATCAATCAGGGTAGGGGTTTTCGATCCAATCAATTCTCCAAACTTAGTCATCCTATAGTTTTTAATTCGATACTTACAAATATAGTATTTTATAGATAAAACCTTTATAAAGTCCAAAAAATTAACGATTTAGCAATAATTTGAATATTCTTTCATCCCGGAAATACAAATTTGTACTTTTACAACTATTAAAATAACCGGAATGGCTGAACAAAAACGACTTTTTTTACTGGATGCATATGCGTTGATCTTCCGCGGATACTACGCTTTTATCAAGAACCCGCGAATCAATTCAAAGGGAATGGACACTTCGGCCATCATGGGTTTTACCAATGCCCTATTGGATGTGATCAGGAGAGAAAAACCGGATCATCTGGCTGTGGCTTTTGATAAAGGAGGGTCAGTGCAAAGAACCGAAGCCTTCCCCCAATACAAAGCAAACAGGCTGGAAACCCCCGAAGCCATCAAAATTGCGGTACCCTATATTCACAAAATTCTTGAAGCCATGCACATTCCTATCATTGAAAAGGAGGGATACGAGGCTGATGACCTGATCGGGACCTTATCGGTTCAGGCCGAAAAAACAGGGTATAAAACTTTTATGGTGACCCCGGACAAGGATTTTGCCCAACTGGTGACCGACAATGTGGTCATGTATAAACCTGCAAGAATGGGTAATGGCATTGAAATCTGGGATGTTGAAAAAGTGAAGGAAAAATTTGAAGTAGAAGATCCCAAACAGGTCATTGACTATTTGGGAATGATGGGAGATTCTGTTGACAATATACCAGGCCTTCCAGGAGTTGGAGACAAAACGGCAAAAAAATTCTTAAAGCAATACGGGAGCCTGGAGAATCTTTTGGCCCACACGCATGAACTCAAGGGAAAAATGAAGGAAAAAGTGGAAGCCAGCAAAGAATTGGGGCTCCTTTCGAAAGAATTGGCCACGATCATGCTCGATTGCCCTGTTGAGTTCCATGAAGAGGATTTCGAACTGAATACTCCCGATTTAGAAAAAGTAACAGAGATATTCCAGGAACTGGAATTCAGAAGGGCCCTTGACAACCTGAACAGGATCTTTGATCAAAATCCGAATTACAAAGGATTGCAGGATGCCGCAACCGATGAAAAACCTGTGCCGGAAAGAGGCTTTGGAGAGCAGCTTGACATTTTTTCCGCAGCGGCAAATGAAAATAATGTGTCAGCGCAGTCGGGTTATCAAAATATTGAAAATACAGACCATTTTTATCAAACTGTTGAAACAAAACTGGCCAGAAAGCTGCTTCTCGAAAAATTATTGGAACAAACTTCCGTTTGTTTCGATACGGAAACCACAAGCCTGAAGACCCTGGAAGCCAAACTCGTGGGCATCGCCTTTTCTTACAGCAAAGGAAAGGGCTATTACCTTCCGATTCCGGAAAAGGAAAATGAGGCTTCCGCCATTCTGGAAGAATTCAGACCTTTCTTCGATCATGCAGGCATTGAAAAAATCGGGCAGAATCTGAAATATGACATCAAAGTCCTTCAGAATTATGATATAGATGTGAAAGGCCCCATGTTCGACACCATGATCGCACATTATCTGATCAATCCGGATATGCGTCACAATATGGAGATTTTGTCTGAGACCTATTTGAACTATGCGCCTGTTCCGATTGAAAACCTGATCGGTAAAAAAGGTAAAAACCAGGGTTCCATGCGCGATGTCCCGCTTTCGGAACAAACAGAATACGCCGTGGAAGATGCCGATATTACATGGCAGCTGAAACAGATTTTTGAAAAGGAACTGGAGGCCAACGGCCTGACGCGTTTATTTAAGGACATTGAAATTCCGCTGGTCCACGTTCTGGCGGCCATGGAAATGGAGGGCATCAAGCTCGACGAAGCATTTCTTCACTCACTCTCTGCAGACCTGAGCAAGGATATTGACAAGTTGGAAAAAAAGATCTATGAGGAAGCCGATACTGATTTTAACCTGGCATCACCTAAACAATTGGGAGTGGTGCTTTTTGAGAAAATGAAACTGATCGAAAAACCAAAAAAAACAAGGACCGGGCAATACGCCACTGGAGAAGAAGTCCTCTCAAAACTGGCTGAAGACCATCTCATCGTTAAAAATATCCTTGAGTGGCGGGGTCTGGTGAAGTTGAAGAATACTTATGTCGAGGCACTTCCCAATGAGGTGAGCCCTGTAACAGGAAGGGTCCATACAACCTATAGCCAGGCTGTTGCAGCCACTGGCAGACTGAGTTCAAACAATCCAAACCTGCAAAACATCCCGATACGAACAGAAAGGGGGCAACAGATAAGAAAGGCCTTTGTGCCCAGAAGCAGCGATTACCTTTTGATGGCAGCAGATTATTCTCAGATTGAATTGAGGCTCATAGCCGAAATGAGTGGTGATGAAGAAATGAAATCCTCCTTTCTCAGGGGAGAAGACATTCACAGAGCAACAGCGGCCAAGGTGTTCAAGGTTCCGCTGGAGGATGTGACCCGTGAACAGCGCAGTTATGCGAAAACCGTCAATTTTGGAATCATTTACGGGGTCTCCGCCTTTGGACTGAGCCAGCAGACGGACCTCAGCAGAAAGGAATCAAAGGAACTGATAGAAACCTATTATGAAACCTATCCCACTTTGCGCGGCTTTATATCAAAGCAAATTGACTTTGCCAGAGAAAACGGTTATGTCGAAACAATTCTCGGGAGAAGAAGGTATTTAAAGAATATCAATTCGAGAAATGCCATTGTGAGGGCAGCCGATGAAAGGAATGCCGTGAATGCGCCCATTCAGGGAAGTGCTGCCGACATCATCAAAATTGCGATGATCCGGATTCACGAGAAACTTAGATCAGGTCGTTACAAATCAAAAATGCTTCTTCAGGTGCACGATGAACTCGTTTTTGACCTGCACCGCGATGAGGCAAAAACCCTGAAACCATTGATTAAATCAGAAATGGAGCATGCCTATAAAATGTCGATTCCCTTAACCGTCGATATGGGTGAAGGTCATAATTGGCTCGAGGCCCATTGACCCGAATATTTGAATCGATCCTGCACCGACAGGCCTTGAAAAATTACAAGGTTCTAAGGGCCCAGATTCAAAAAATAAAAGGGGCATCCTTTTTCACAGAAAGGATTGCTTTTTGATGGCCCCTGGATCCGTCCCTTTAAAATTCACATCGGGGCCCTGGCAAATAATCCTTATGGGTCTAATTCTAAATATATTGGCTGATCTTCCGGTTTATAAAAATATAGCCAACTCCTATTTGTCAAATGAATAATTAGTTGTACTTTTGCAAACTCTTTGAACTGAAGAGAAGGAATGTTTAATTTTAATAAATACGTGTGAACACATTAAGTTACAGAACAGTATCAGCCAACAAAGCCACCGTGAACAAGGAATGGTTAGTTGTGGATGCTGAAGGAGAAGTGTTAGGACGTTTGGCCTCAAAGGTTGCAAAACTGATCAGAGGGAAGCACAAACCTAACTTTACACCTCACGTTGACTGCGGTGACAATGTCGTTATCCTCAACGCTGAGAAGATCAAATTAACCGGAAACAAATGGAATGACAAAACATATATTCGTCATACAGGATATCCGGGTGGACAAAGAACGCTGACTGCAAATGAATTAATGGGTAAAAACCCTGTTACTGTTGTGGAAAAAGCTGTAAAAGGTATGTTACCTAAAAACAAACTTGGAAGCGCCTTGTTTAAAAACCTTTATGTATATGTTGGAGGTGAACATCAGCAAGAAGCTCAAAAGCCAAGAACCATTAACCTAAATGATATCAAGTAATATGGACACTATTCACAAAATCGGAAGAAGAAAAACCGCTGTTGCTAGAGTATATCTTTCTGAAGGTAAAGGCGAGATCACTGTAAACAAAAAGCCATATGATGCTTATTTTACTACAGAAAGCCTTAAATACAAGGTGCTACAGCCCTTGAGCCTCACAGATAACGTTTCTAGTTTTGATATCACAGCCAAAGTATTTGGCGGAGGTATTACCGGACAGGCAGAAGCCATCCGTTTAGCGATCACCAGAGCTTTAGTTGCTGCTGATGAAGAAAACAAAAGCATTTTGAAGCCTGAAGGATTGTTAACAAGAGATCCAAGAATGGTTGAGCGTAAGAAATTCGGACAGAAAAAAGCGCGTAAGAAATTCCAGTTCTCTAAACGTTAATTTGTTTATTCAACTTGGATAAAAACAAAAAAGTAAAATTGAAAAAATTGTTGTCGTATAAGTATAGCATCCAAATGACTGAGATCCGCGAAAAATTCGAGACTACTCAGTGATTGCTTAAATAGACGGAACGTAAACTAAAACAAAATGGCAAACATAGAAATAAAAGATTTAATTGATTCAGGTGTACACTTTGGTCACCTGACAAGAAAATGGGATCCTAACATGGCACCTTATGTGTACACAGAACGTAAAGGAATCCATATTATTGATTTATACAAAACTGCTGCAAAAATCGAAGAAGCCAGTTCAGCTTTGGGAAAAATTGCAGCTTCAGGTAGGAAAATATTATTTGTTGCTACCAAAAAACAAGCAAAAGACATCGTAGCAGATAAAGCTAAAAGTGTAAACATGCCGTTTATCACTGAACGCTGGCCTGGTGGTATGCTGACCAACTTTGTTACTATCAGAAAAGCTGTTAAAAAAATGGCTTATATCGATAGAATGAAAAAAGACGGGTCTTTTGAAGCATTATCAAAAAGAGAAAAATTACAGATCAATCGTCAAAGAGCTAAATTAGAAAAGAATTTAGGTTCTATTGTCGACATGACTCGTTTACCTGGTGCTATCTTAATCGTAGATATCAAAAGAGAGCACATTGCAGTTGCTGAAGCACAAAAATTAAACATTCCGATTTTTGCAATGGTAGATACGAATTCAGACCCAAGACCAATTGATTTTGTGATTCCTTCTAATGATGATGCGTCCAAGTCTATAGATAAAGTGCTTTCTTTTCTGACAGATGCGATAGCTGATGGCTTGTCTGACAGAAAGAAAAGCAAGGAAGCCACTCAGGAAGTTGCTGCAGAAAAAGCGCCTAAAGCCGATAAGGCTGTTACTGAGGAGGTAACTGAAAAAGATAATTAATTATAGAATTTGTTATAGTTATAATAACGTTTAAAACTATTTGAAAATGACAAAAATAACAGCCGCAGAAGTAAATAAGTTGAGAAAAACAACTGGTGCAGGTATGATGGACTGTAAAAAGGCCCTTGTTGAGGCAAATGGAGATTTTGATCTTGCGATTGAAATTCTGCGTAAACAAGGTCAAAAAGTAGCTGCCAAAAGAGCAGACAGAGAATCTACCGAAGGAGCTGCAATAGCTATTGTAAATGAAGACCGCACCTCGGGCGCAGTCATCGTTTTGGGTTGTGAAACCGATTTTGTTGGAAAGAACGAATCTTTTGTGAATCTTGCAAAGCAATTGGCAGAAAAAGCCTTGAACAGCAGTACAAAAGAGGAATTGATGAAAGCTGATTTTAATGGCATTACGGTACAGGAAAAATTGATTGAACAAACAGGTGTGATCGGTGAAAAGATTGAGCTTTCCGCGTTTGAAAAGATTTCTGCTCCTTATGTCGGATCTTACATCCACTCAGGTAAAATTGCCACTATTGTAGGATTGTCAGCTTATGTTGACGGTGCTGAGGAAGTGGCTAAAGACATTGCCATGCAGGCAGCAGCTATGAACCCGATTGCTTTAAATGAAGACGGCGTTGATCCTGCAACCATTGAAAAAGAAATTGAAATTGCAAAAGATCAATTGCGTCAGGAAGGCAAACCTGAAGCCATGCTTGACAAAATTGCCCAGGGAAAACTGAAACGTTTTTTCAAAGACAATACGCTTGTAAATCAAGCTTTTATCAAAGACAGTAAGGTAAGTGTTGCCAACTATGTGAAAACATTAGGTGATGTTGAAATCGTAGATTTCAAAAGAGTAGCCCTAGGCTAAAACCTTATTTGATCATCATAAAACCCTGTACCATGGTTCATCCCATGTTGCAGGGTTTTTTTTATGCCTTCACTATCAGAGATTGTCTGCTATTATTATCTGCAAGACATGAATTTATCATGCGTATAATTTATTATATTTGCACATCTGATAAGAAATTCTATGAAATATAAAAGAGTCCTTTTAAAATTAAGTGGTGAAGCTTTGATGGGTGACAGAAACTACGGTATTGATCCCAAAAGACTGGCAGATTATGCTCAGGAAATAAAAAGTATCATCGACAAAGGAATTGAAGTGGCTATTGTGATTGGTGGCGGAAATATCTTTAGAGGTCTGTCCGGAGCCAGTAACGGAATGGACAGGGTGCAGGGAGATTACATGGGCATGCTGGCAACCATCATCAACGGACTGGCCTTGCAAAGTGCCCTTGAAGAAAATGATTTACAGACAAGGTTGCTTACCTCTATCGAGATGAAACAGATTGCAGAACCCTTCATCAAAAGAAGGGCCGTTCGGCATCTTGAAAAAGGAAGGGTGGTCATCTTTGGAGGTGGCACAGGAAATCCATATTTCACAACAGATACAGCTGCTGTTTTGAGAGCCATAGAGATCGGTGCCGATGTGATTATCAAAGGAACCCGGGTGGACGGCATCTACTCCTCTGATCCTGAAAAAGACACAAATGCCAGAAAATTTGAAAATATTACTTTTAAGGAAGTCCTGAACAAAGACCTTAAAGTCATGGATATGACGGCTTTTACGCTAAGTGAAGAAAATGACTTGCCTATCATTGTTTTTGATATGAATAAAAAAGGAAACCTGATGAAAGTAATTTCAGGTGAAAACATTGGAACTTTAGTTAATTCATAAATATTTATTATCATGAACGAGGAAATTCAATTTATTATAGATGCTGCTGAAGAAAAAATGCAAAGTGCAATTCATCATTTGGAGGGTGAATTTGTAAATATCAGAGCAGGCAAAGCCACACCTTCAATGTTGCATGGTGTAAAAGTTGACTATTACGGAACGGCGACTCCCCTGACTCAGGTAGCAAACATCAATACGCTTGATGCACATACCATTACGGTGCAGCCCTGGGAAAAAAGCCTGATTCCTGAGATTGAAAAAGGAATACTTGTGGCGAACCTGGGTTTTAATCCAATGAATAATGGTGAAAGCATTATCATCAATGTGCCTATTCTTACAGAAGAAAGAAGAAAAGAACTGGCAAAAATTGCAAAAGCAGAAGCGGAAATTGCCAAGGTCAGTATCAGAAATGACCGTAAAGATGGCAATAATGAATTAAAAAAACTGGATATTTCTGAAGACCAGAAGGCAAATGCGGAAGTGGATATCCAGAGCCTGACCGACACGTATATCAAAAAAGTTGATGACCTTTTTGTGATTAAGGAAAAAGAAATTATGACCGTTTGATGCAGGTGCGTGAGGGAGACGACTTGAATGGTCAATTAAAAAAATTCATAATCCCATTGATTAATAACGTGCTGGTAAGGGCAAAATAACCTGAATTATGAATTTTTGGCAAATCGTATCCCGATTTATACTCAAACAACGGATATTTATTCTGGTCATGCTGGCGGCGGCAACCTTTTTCCTGGGTTCCAAGATTCAGCAAATTAAATTTTCACATTCTGAAGCCAATCTGCTTCCGAGTGATCATGAAGAAAATATCAAATACGATAATTTTCTCAGTATTTTCGGTGAAGAAGGGAATATGATCATTCTTGCCGTTCAGGACAGCAGTTTGTTTCATGTAGATAATTTTAACCGGTGGAGTGCCTTTTCCAAAAGGTTGGATTCTTTTCCCGAGGTTGATTTTTCTGTTTCCATTGGTGATATCAAAAGGCTGAAAAAGGACAAAAAAAACCAAAAGTTCTATGTAGAACCCCTCTACGATGAAAATCCGTCAAGTGATGAAGAGGTTGATCAAATCAAAAAAGAACTGTTTGACAAGCTTCCGTTTTTCGATAACTTTCTCTTCAACAAAAATACGGGAACCATCAGAACGGCCATTTATCTGGATCAATCCATCGTAAACACCAAAACGAGGGAAAGGTTCGTTTTCGATGTACTGAACCCCTCGGTCAAAAATTTTGAAAAGGAGACCGGCATTGATATACGCATATCCGGAATGCCTTATATCAGGACCATGAATGCTCAGAATATCCTTGATGAAATTGGTATTTTCGTTGGTCTTGCCCTGCTGATCACTTCTCTGATTTTCTGGCTGTTCTTTCGTTCTTACCGTGCTACTTTCATCACCATGCTTGTGGTGAGCATTGGTGTGGTCTGGGCCCTGGGTTTTATTGGCTGGTTCCAGTATGAAATTTCGGTTTTGATGGCGCTAATTCCTCCGCTGATCATCGTTATAGGGGTTCCCAATGCCATCTTCCTGATCAACAAATACCAGCAGGAAGTCAAAAAACATGGTAACCAGGCAAAATCCTTGCAAAGGGTGATCTCCAAGATCGGGAACGCCACCCTGATGACCAATATTACCACAGCCTCTGGTTTTGCCACCTTTATATTCACCAACAGCCAGTTGCTGAATGAATTCGGTATCATTGCCTCGATCAATATCCTGGCGATCTTTATCCTTTCCCTCTTGATCATTCCCATCATTTACAGTTTTATGCACAAGCCAAAAGACAAGCACCTTGAGCATCTGGAAAGAAAATGGATCGATGCCATCGTGAACTGGATGGAGCAAACCGTAAGGCACAGGAGAATAGCCATATACATTTCTACAGTGTGTATTATCGTAGCGAGTATCATCGGGGTTTACATGATCCGGGTTTCGGGAAGCCTGATCGAAGACATGCCCAAGGGTAAACAATTCTACAAAGACATTCTGTTCTTTGAAAACGAGTTCGGGGGTATCATGCCTCTAGAGATATTGATTGATACCAAGCGTAAAAAAGGCGTCATGAATCTTGCCACCCTGAAACGAATGAACAAACTGGATGAGGAGATCGATGAAATTCCTGAATTATCGAAATCCATCTCCATTCTGAATATGGTGAAATATTCAAAGCAGGCATTTTACAATGGCAATCCCAAATATTATCAGTTGCCAACAGAACAGGAGAAGAATTTTATTCTGGCCTATACCAAAAACTCCGACACCAACGCCGATATGCTGAAAAATTTTGTTGATTCAACAGGTCAGTATGCCCGTATTACAACATTTATGAAGGACATTGGCACGGATAAAATGGAAAATATCGAACAAAGGATGCAAGACAAGATCAACCAGGTCTTCCCGGAGGAGCGATTCGAAGTTTCCATGACCGGAAAAGCACTGGTATTTTTAAAAGGCACCAATTATCTGGTAAAAAACCTGGTCATTTCCCTCTCGCTCGCGATCTTGCTGATCTCTATTTTTATGGCCTGGATGTTCAGGTCCTACAAGATGATCATTATATCTTTGATTCCAAATATCCTGCCATTACTGATCACAGCAGGACTTATGGGTTATCTCGGAGTGCCCATCAAACCTTCAACAGTACTTGTGTTCAGCATAGCTTTCGGTATCTCTGTAGATGACACCATACACTTTTTGGCCAAATACAGGCAAGAGCTGATTGCCCATAAATGGAACGTCAGAAAATCAGTCTATGCAGCACTGAGAGAGACAGGGGTGAGCATGTTCTATACCTCAATAGTGCTCTTTTTCGGATTTCTGGTATTTACGGTTTCAAGCTTCGGAGGAACCATCGCCCTTGGCGGACTGGTCTCTGTGACCCTGCTCTTCGCCATGGTATCCAATTTATTGTTGCTGCCTTCTTTATTATTATCTTTGGAATCCAAAATTGCCAATAAAAAGACATTTAAGAAACCAGCGATCAGCATCATCCCGAAAGAGGATGATGAAAATGATACAAACGATTAAAATATGAAAGGAATTATTTTGGCCGGTGGCAGCGGCACGAGATTACACCCGCTTACCCTTGCGGTGAGCAAACAGCTGATGCCCGTTTATGACAAACCCATGATCTATTACCCTTTGTCAGTCCTGATGCTGGCAGGGATCAAAGAGATCCTGATCATATCCACTCCAACTGACCTTCCGCTTTTTGAAAGGCTGCTTGGAGACGGTAAAAACCTGGGCTGCAGATTCGAATACGCCGTGCAGGAAATCCCGAACGGTCTGGCTCAGGCCTTTGTTATCGGAGAATCCTTTATAGGTGATGATGATGTTGCGCTGATCCTGGGCGACAACATCTTTTATGGAACAGACCTTGAGAAGCGTTTGAAAAGTGCCGTACATCCTGAGGGGGGAGTCGTTTTTGCCTACCATGTTAAAGATCCTGAAAGATATGGTGTTGTGGAATTTGACGCGCAAAAACAGGTCATTTCCATTGAGGAAAAACCGTCAAAACCAAAATCCAATTATGCTGTTCCCGGCATTTATTTTTATGACAATACCGTGGTGGAAAAAGCAAAAAGCATCAAGCCTTCGCCGAGAGGAGAATATGAGATCACCGATATCAACAAGGCATACCTGGAAGAAGAAAAATTAAAAGTTGTTCCACTGGGGCGGGGAACCGCCTGGCTCGATACCGGAACCTTTGATTCTTTGATTCAGGCCCAGCAGTTTGTCCAGGTCATTGAAGAAAGGCAGGGCTTAAAAATTGGTTGTATAGAGGAAATTGCTTACAGAAAAGGCTTTATCACGGCAGATGAGTTGAAAACAGTAGCCGAACCCCTTTTAAAAAGTGGCTATGGTGAGTATTTGCTCGAAATATTAAAATGATTATACTTTCCCAATTTTAACGCTTTGTGTATCTTTGCCTCCAAAATTTTGAGGATGCAAAACTTGAGCGTAGCTGAATTATTAGAGGGCAAACATATATTACAGGAAATCCATATCAAAGGTTGGGTAAAAACGTTTAGAAGCAATAGGTTTATCGCACTGAATGATGGTTCAACCCTTAATAACATACAGTGTGTGATCGATTTTGAGCAGACTACAGAATCGGTTTTAAAGAAGATCACCACTGGTGCCGCCATTGAGATCAAAGGTATTCTGGTCGAAAGCCAGGGCAAGGGCCAGTCGGTTGAAATACAAGTTTCAGAAATCCTTATCCTCGGTGAATCAAACCCCGATGAATATCCGATCCAGCCCAAGAAACACAGCATGGAATTCTTGCGCGAGAATGCCCATCTCAGGATCAGAACCAATACCTTCAGTGCTGTGATGCGGGTCAGATCCGCCTTGTCATTTGCCATACACCAATATTTTGTAAATAACGGCTTTTATTATTTTCACGCCCCGATCATCACAGGGTCTGATGCAGAGGGTGCAGGTGAAATGTTCAGTGTCTCGACCCTTGACAAAAAAAACCCGCCCTTAAACGAGAAAGGAGAAGTCGATTACAAAAAGGATTTTTTTGGAAAAGAAACCAACCTGACCGTTTCGGGGCAGCTGGAAGCTGAAACTTATGCGATGGCGCTCGGTAAAGTATATACCTTCGGTCCTACTTTCAGGGCTGAAAACTCAAATACTTCAAGGCACCTTGCAGAATTCTGGATGGTTGAGCCTGAAGTGGCCTTTAACGACCTGGATGCCAATATGGATCTGAGTGAGGATTTCATCAAATATATACTGAACTATATCCTTGAAAATTGTACGGATGATCTTGAATTTTTGGAGCAGCGCCTGTTGCAGGAAGAAAAATCAAAACCGGCCGCGGAAAGAAGTGAAATGGCCTTACGTGAAAAGCTCAAATTTGTTATCGACAACAATTTTAAAAGGGTGACTTATACCGAAGCTATTGAGATCCTCAAAAATTCAAAACCCAATAAAAAGAAAAAATTCAAGTTCCCTATACATGAATGGGGTGCTGACCTTCAAAGTGAACACGAGAGATTCCTGGTCGAAAAACATTTCAAATCGCCTGTCATTCTCTTTGATTATCCAGCTAATATCAAGGCCTTTTACATGCGTTTGAATGATGATGGCAAAACCGTACGCGCCATGGATGTATTATTTCCAGGTATAGGAGAAATCGTTGGGGGAAGCCAGAGAGAAGAGCGTCTTGACGTACTCAAGGAGAAGATCAAAGCCCTTGACATTGATGAAAAAGAGCTTTGGTGGTATCTGGACCTTCGCAAATTTGGTACTGCAGTGCATTCAGGCTTTGGTCTGGGATTCGAAAGAATGGTGCAATTTGCAACAGGAATGAGTAATATCAGAGATGTGATCCCATTTCCCAGGACACCACAGAATGCTGAATTCTAATGAAGTCGGAGCCCAGCAGCTTTGTGATATTTGACAATTCTTTTTTGTAACTTTATAGGGAACAATATTTCTTATGTTAAAACAAAGTTTACAACAAAAGCTCCAACAAAAGTTATCTCCGCAGCAAATACAGCTGATGAAGTTAATTCAGTTGCCAACGCAGGCTTTTGAGCAAAAACTGGCGCAAGAAATTGAAGAGAACCCCGCACTCGAGTTCGGCAAGGAAAACTCAGAGGAATTCGAAAATTCCCAACAGGATGAATATGATGAAACAGGAACCGAGACCATTGAGACAGATATCAATATCGATGATTACCTCAGCGATGATGAGATTCCGAGTTACAAACTTCAGACGAGCAATTACAGCAGCGATGAAGAAGACAGCAGGATCCCGTATTCAGGAGGGATCACCTTTAATCAGCACCTGATCAACCAACTCAACACTTTCAGTCTTGAACCTCACGAAGCCCAGATCGCAGAATTCATGGTAGGCTGTATTGACGATAACGGATACATCAGAAGGACGCTGGAAGACATTGTGGACGACCTGGCATTTTCTGAGAATATCTATACCAGTGAAAATGAAGTTGAAAAGATCCTGGGCATTATACACCAGCTCGATCCGGCAGGAGTTGGGGCAAGAACGCTGAAAGAATGTTTGCTCATCCAACTCAGGAGAAAACCAGAAACCGAAGAAAGGGCGCTTGCCATTGATATTCTGAGTTCATCTTTTGAGCAATTTGTTAAAAAGCATTATCAAAAACTGGCACATAAGTTCAATATCTCAAAAGAAGAATTGAAAGGAGCCATTAAAGAAATTGAACGTTTGAATCCAAAACCGGGAGGTTCTTTTGGAGGCAACCAGACCATGGTGGAGCATATTGTTCCTGATTTTACCATTCGCATCACAGATGGTGAACTTGAACTGAGCCTCAATGCAAGAAATGCACCTGATCTTCATATTTCAAGAGAATATGACAATATGCTCAAGGGCTATTCTGAAGCCAAAGACAAATCAAAGTCTCAAAAAGACGCCATCATGTTCATCAAGCAAAAACTTGATGCTGCAAAATGGTTCATAGATGCCATCAAGCAAAGACAGCAAACTTTGATGATCACCATGAGTGCCATTGTCAATTACCAGAAGGAATATTTACTGACGGGTGACGAGCGGAAATTAAGACCCATGGTGCTCAAGGATATCGCCGATGAGATCAAAATGGATGTTTCCACTGTTTCCAGGGTAGCCAACAGCAAATATGTAGACACACCTTATGGCACAAAACTGGTAAAAGAGTTCTTCTCTGAATCTATGAAAAATGAACAGGGAGAAGACGTATCAACCCGTGAGATCAAAAAAATATTGCAGACGGAAATAGAAAATGAAGATAAAACAAAGCCTTTGACCGATGAAAAGCTTTCAAAACTATTGAAAGAGAGAGGCTACCTGATCGCAAGAAGGACCGTTGCAAAATACAGAGAACAGCTTGACATTCCTGTGGCCAGGTTAAGAAAAAAGATTTTATAATTTATGCTTTTTCACAAACTGATCTCTTATTTGTTCCACCCGCTGCTGTGCTCCTTTACAGGGACTTTTCTGTATTTGTTACTCTCCCCGGAACACATCATAAAAGAACAGGAATACATCATTCTTTTAGTTGTATTTATCAGTACTTATCTTATTCCTGTCATACTGCTGGTATTGCTTAAAAAACTAAAACTCATTGAAGACTATCACCTTCGGTCTATCAATGAAAGAAAATTTCCGATCCTTTTTTTTATTCTTTTGTCCTTTCTAATCGGAAGGGCCCTTGTAAGTATACAAATCGTTGACCTGCTGGGTTTTTCATTTTTCGGAGTGGCAATGGCACTCAGTTTTACCTATTTGCTCTTCAATTTAAAAATCAAGACAAGTCTGCACACCCTGGGAATAGGTGGCCTTATAGGATTTGTAATTATCATGAGTCATGTTTATCAGTTGAATTTTAATGCCCTGCTCGCCGGCCTTTTCATTATAGCCGGCTTGATCGGTGTATCCCGACTGGCTTTAAATGCCCATGCGCCTAAAGAAATTTATATCGGGTTTCTGCTTGGGCTTACCGCCCAGTTCATCAGCTTTCAGATCTATCAGAATATATAAAAAATGAGTCCGATCCTGATGTCATTGATATTGATGTCATAATCATTACTTGTGGTCTGGTTGAACAAATCATTGAGCCCGTAATAAAAATGAAGGTTCCACTTGTTATAACCGGCTGAAAAGGTCAGACCGTAAATGAATTCATTGATCTCTATGATATTATCAACATCAAAATCAGCTGATTTGCCAAAACTCGTATTTTCAGCAAAAACGTACGCAAATTTGAATCCCGGATAGAATCTCCAAAACTTAAACTTTGATGGGCTGGAGTTTCGAAACCTCATTTCCAGGGGCAGTTCCACGCTGTGCAAGATGAGTTTGTTATTTTTAATGGTGATGTTTTCTTCTGCAAGAGGTATAATAGGGCTGACATTAATATTGAAATAATAATTGTTAAAGCCATAGCCCAGTCCTGCTGCCAGGCCAAAATTTCTTTCCTTATTCAAGGGAAGGTCCTTTATAAAACCCGCCCCCAGGCCAAAAGAAAAACCTGACTGGGATATCCTCTCAGGGAGGTTCAGCATTTGAATGTAAGTCAGGCTAAAATACAGCTGATCCTCAAGATATTTATCGTCCACAAAATTCATTTTATTCTGTGCTTCTATGAAAGTTGAGCAAAGCAGTAATATCAAGGCAATTTTTCGCATGGAAACTTATTGAAAAAACCAAAGGTAACTGTTTTGATGAAGATTTCCCAACAGAGATTCAGGGGTTCAGACACAATGCTTAAAGACCAAATATGCCCTTGTTATCTGTTTGCTGAGAAATAAAAATAGATCAGATTGAAATTACAATTCCATTACAATGCCCTGTTCAATTTTTTGGCCAATATATCTTTCAGATCCTGCGAAGTCTCCGGGTCGATCAGATTGAGTGCCTTAACCCCGCACAATTTTTCGATCAGCTCGGCACCTGCATAGGTATTGGTGGCAATCCCACTTACGATATCGGGTCGAAGATTAAAACTTTTCATCACCCCGTAAACAGCATAAGGATCAGATGCACATAAAACGATGCATTTAACACAGGACTTCAATTCTTCAAAAGCAACATCCCCATTATAAGGCTCAAGGGGTGAAGCTCCCAATTCAATGACGGCCACATCTGCCTTGACCTCATTGATCTGGCTCAGTAACTGAACTAATTTTTTTCTGAATTTTTCTCTCGGATAAATGGAAGATGGCAAACCGATGTCCACAAAATCAAAGATGTGATTGGCTCCGACATC
>JAHEHF010000090.1 GCA_024644745.1 Flavobacteriaceae bacterium | reverse complement strand
ACAAACCTGCAAAAAACAACTCATAAAAAGCGATCTTGCCCCCTGAATAAGATTTGATCAGTTTGCTGTTGTAAACAGAGAACAAGGCTACCAGAAAAGCAGAGATCAGGGCTACGATGATCCCCCTTGCATAGATGGTCTCACTTTTAAATATAATGACAAATCCAAAAATGGCTAATACTGCCAGGATCAGTTCATAGGGCTCAAATTTTTTATATTCGAATAATGGTTTGATCAGCACCACAAAAATAGCACTGGATGACATGGTGATCAGTGTCGTTGAGACAGTAGAAATTTTAATGGCATAAAAAAACGTAACCCAGTGCAGGGCCACTATAATCCCTCCAAAAACAAACTTTAGCAGGTCGCTGCCCCTTTCGTTCAGGGGGATCCTTTTGATCTTTAAAAAAATAAATAAAACGGCAGAGGCCATAAATACCCTGAACCATACAAGTGGAATGGCACCCAGAGTAATGAGAGCGCCTAAAATGGCTGTAAATCCCCAAATAAAAACAATGAGATGAAGATGCAGTTGGTTCTTAAGTTTATTTGTTGGCATTGATATATAAATATACGGCAATAAGACCAAAAATCGTATTGGGCATCCAAACCATCAAAAACGGCATGGATTCTGCTGTTGAACCGAGGACTTCAGACACTTTCATAAAAAAAACATAAAGGAACATCAAGGCTATTCCTGCAGCAAGATTGTATCCGATGCCTCCCCGTCTCTTTTTTGAAGCAAGGGTAACGGCGATCAGTGTCAACACAAAGGATGAAATAGGCAAACTGGTCCTTTTATAAAGCTCAACTTTATAATTGTTTAGGTTTTTGACCCCCCTGTTTTCTGATTGCCTGATATGCTGTCCAAGTTCTGTAGAGGGCATTTCTCTTGCCAGATAATCGACGTATAAAAGATCCTTGGGCTGAAAATTAAAGGTCGTATCCATAAAACTACCCGAATCAAGACTGTCTTTTCCAATACCTATAAAACGCTTTCTGAAAGTGCTTAGGCGATAGGTGCTGTCTTTTTCGTTCCAGCGGATGTTCTGAGCTATGATCTTATACTTCATCTGGTTGCCGTCAAAATGCTCATAAGAAAAATTATATCCGTTCTTGGTTTTAAAATTAAAATACCCAAAATAGACATAGTCATCGTCACTCAACTGAAGGCTCACCTTGCTTACAGAACTCTTTGCTTTCTTTTTGTAAATCGAACGCAAATAGGTCTCTTCAAATTTTTCCAGGGATTTGTTCGATGTAGGTACGACAAAATGGTTGGCATACAATGAAATCACTGTGATGATGGTGGCCCCGATCAAATAGGGTTTCAAAAATCTTTTGAAAGATACCCCGGAACTATGTATGGCGATGATCTCAGAGTTACTTGAAAGTTTTGAGGTAAACATGATCACGGAAATGAAGAGGGCCAGCGGCATAAAGGTATTCCCGTAATTGATTATAAAATGAACGTAGTAATCGTTAATGATTTCTTTTACCGTAAGTTCTTCAGCCTTGAGGAATTTACCCACTTTCTCTGACACATCAATGGCCATCGCAATGGGTATCAGAATCAGCAGGGTGAAAATAAAGGAAGTAAAATATTTTCTAAGTATGTATCTGTCCAGAATCTTCATATTTGGAAAATATTAATTTTCAGGGATGAGGTCATAAGCTCAGGTAATTACAGTCTTTTGTCCATTTGACGAACCATCTTTTGCTTCCAATCGGCAAAATCTCCTGCTAAGATATGCTTTCTAGCTTCACGAACCAACCACAAATAAAAGCCTAAATTATGTATGGAGGCTATTTGTTTTCCTAAATATTCGTTGGCAGCGAACAAATGTCTGACGTATGCCTTTGAATATTGGGTGTCAACAGGACTGATTGCCATTTCATCAAGAGGCGAAAAGTCATATTCCCATTTTTTGTTCCTTATATTGATCGTACCATGGGCGGTAAACAGCATACCGTTCCTTCCGTTTCTTGTGGGCATGACACAATCAAACATATCGATGCCCAGGGCGATATTCTCCAAAATGTTGATCGGGGTTCCCACCCCCATCAAATAACGTGGTTTTTCTTTTGGTAAAATGGCGGTAACAATTTCAGTCATTTCGTACATTTCTTCTGCAGGCTCACCCACAGAAAGCCCCCCAATCGCATTTCCCTCTGCACCGGATTCAGCAATATATTCAGCAGATTGTTTTCTAAGATCTTTATAAGTACTGCCCTGAACGATCGGAAAAAAGCACTGTTTAAAATCGTATTTTTCAGGATGTTCATCAAGATACTTCATGCACCTGTCGAGCCAGCGATGGGTCATGTGCATGGAGTTCCTCGCGTAATTATATTCACAGGGGTAAGGTGTGCACTCATCAAATGCCATGATGATATCGGCCCCTATTTTTCTCTGGATCTCCATGGAAAACTCAGGAGAGAAAAAATGGGAGGACCCGTCGATATGGGACTTGAATTTAACCCCTTCTTCCTTGATCTTTCTGTTCTCTGACAATGAATAAACCTGGTATCCCCCTGAATCAGTCAAAATGGGCCTCTTCCAGTTCATGAACTTGTGGAGTCCTCCAGCGGCTTCCAGAACATCTGTTTTGGGACGTAAATACAAATGGTAGGTATTTCCCAGAATGATATCGGCATTGATGTCTTCTTCCAATTCTTTTTGATGAACCCCTTTTACAGATGCCACGGTACCCACAGGCATGAAAATAGGTGTTTCAATAAGCCCGTGATCTGTGGTTATTGTTCCCGCCCTGGCCGAGCTTCCGCTATCCGTTCCTTTGATCTCAAACTTCATCATGTTCCATCAAAAATTATATTTAGCTTATTCAAGAGGCTTCTTTTAAACATTGAACCTGAAATTCATCATGTCGCCATCCTGTACGATGTACTCCTTGCCCTCCACAGACAATTTACCTGCTTCTTTTACTTTTAACTCACTTCCATAAAATACGAAATCATCGTATTTAATTACTTCCGCCCTGATGAATCCTTTTTCAAAATCAGTATGGATCACTCCGGCAGCTTTTGGAGCAGAATCCCCCACGTGAATGGTCCATGCCCTGACTTCTTTTTCACCGGCTGTAAAATAGGTTTGCAGGTTGAGCAATTTATAGGCAGAACGGATCAGTTTAGAGACACCCGGTTCTTCAAGACCCAGGTCTTCCAGAAACATTTGTCTTTCCTCGTATTCTTCAAGCTCCATGATATCGGCCTCAGTTGCTACGGCGAGAACAAGAACTTCGGCATTTTCACTTTTTACCGCCTCGAGAACTTGGTTCACATAATCGTTTCCGCCGACTGCGGAGGCTTCATCTACATTGCAAACATAAAGAACAGGTTTGTCGGTGAGCAATTGCAGCGGGCTTATGAATTCTTCTCTTTCCTTTTCAGTGAATTCAATCGCCCTGACAGAAACAGCTGCTTCCAAATTATCCTTTAACCTGGTGAGCAAATCCAATTCTTTTAAGGCCGCTTTATCTCCGGTCCTGGCAGCTTTACTCACTTTTTCTATTTTCTTCTCAACAGTTTCAAGATCCTTGAGCTGTAATTCCATATCAATGGTTTCCTTGTCTCTTATCGGGTCTATACTGGCATCCACATGAACAATATTATCATTGTCAAAACATCGCAGCACATGAATAATCGCATCAGTCTCTCTGATATTCGCCAAAAATTTGTTTCCCAGTCCTTCTCCTTTACTCGCACCTTTAACAAGTCCTGCGATGTCCACAATTTCAACGGTAGCCGGCATCACTCTTTGCGGATTCACCAATGATTCCAGCTTTTCCAGTCTGGAATCCGGTACATTCACCACGCCTATATTAGGCTCAATTGTGCAAAACGGGAAATTCGCAGACTGGGCTTTAGCATTTGACAGACAATTAAATAAGGTTGACTTTCCCACATTCGGAAGTCCTACAATTCCTGCTTTCATTCTTTTATTTTTTTGGATTGCAAATATAAGTGAATAAGTTGGTTTTTGAGACTCAGGCAAATGTTTAATTTACAAGAGTCAAAAACAATAAAAAGATTACAAAAAAAGGCTGTTTATAAAAACAGCCTTTTTGATATACATCAAGTCGTTGCGGTTAGTTCAACATACCTCCTGCAACGGTTTCATTGGTGTCTGAATCGATGAGGATAAAACTTCCAGTTTTTCTGTTCCTGGAATATTCATCCATCATAATCGGTGCCGTTGTGCGTATTTTCACTTTACAAATATCATTCATCTGAATATTCTTATCATCAACAATACGCTTTAAAGTATTCACATTGACCTTGTACTCCACCTCCGTGATCATTGCCATAGGCTCATTGGAGGTATGCTTCAGGATGTATTTCGCTCTGGGGCGCGCCGGTTGCTCATTGAACCAGCATATCATGGCTGAAAGCCGCTGGTCCTTGACCGGTAAGTTATTAGGTTTTACGATCATATCACCCCGACTCAGGTCAATGTCGTCTTCAAGGGTCATGGCAATACTCATCCCTTCAAATGCTTCTTCCACTTCCATGTCATAGCAATTGATAGACTTGATCTTCGATTCAAATCCGGAAGGCAAAAGCCTTACAGCATCGCCGGGTCTGAATATGCCTCCTGCCACTGATCCTGCATAGCCCCTGTAATCTCTATTCTCTTGATCCTGCGGTCTTAAAACGGTCTGAACCGGAAACCTTGCATCGACCATATTGTTATCACTGGTAATGTGAATCGTTTCTAAAGTATGAAGCAAAGGCGCATTCTGATACCAGGACATATTTTCTGATCGATTCACCACGTTGTCACCATTTAAGGCTGAAATAGGAATATAGCGCACGTCTTTGATCATCATCTTTCCTGACAATTCTTCATACTGGGCCACAATGTCATCGAATACCTCCTCACTGTAATCAACTAAATCCATTTTGTTCACACAGACAATGATATGGGAAATTTGCAAGAGGGAAGCTATATAAGAATGCCTTCTTGTCTGTTCTATAACACCTTTCCTGGCATCGATCAACACGAGGGCCACATTGGCAGTTGATGCCCCAGTTACCATGTTCCTGGTGTACTGTACGTGACCAGGTGTGTCTGCAATGATAAACTTACGCTTAGGAGTAGTAAAATAGCGATAAGCGACGTCAATGGTAATCCCCTGTTCCCTTTCATCCTTTAAACCGTCAGTGAAAAGTGCCAGGTCAACGGTTTCAAGGCCCTTTTTCTTGCTTGTTTTCTCAACCGAAGCAATCTGGTCCTCAAAAATGGATTTTGAATCATAAAGCAATCTCCCGATCAGGGTACTTTTCCCATCGTCGACACTACCTGCGGTCGTAAATCTTAAAAGTTGGTTTTTATCAATACTCATTATGTATGTTCTTTTGATTCCTGTTAAAAATATCCTTGTTTCTTTCTGTCTTCCATTGAGGTTTCGGAGCGCTTGTCATCTGCCCTGTTCCCTCTTTCGGTTTCCCTCATCGCTGATACTTCTTCCACAATTTTCTCCAGGGTATCTGCATCACTTTCTATTCCACCTGTTATGGTAATATCACCCAGGGTTCTGAAACGCACCTTTTTGGTCACAATCTCTTCTCTGTCCTGCATGATCAAATATTCTGAAACCGGTATCCAGCTTCCGTTTCTCCACACCACTTTTCGGTCATGTGCAAAATACAAGGATGGGATTTCGATATTTTCCCTTTTGATATAGTTCCATACGTCCATTTCGGTCCAGTTGCTGATTGGAAAAGCCCTGAAATGCTCCCCTTGTCTCATTTTACCATTGAATAAATTCCAAAGTTCAGGGCGCTGGTTCTTTGGCGTCCATTGCCCAAAATCATCCCTGTGGGAAAAGAACCTTTCTTTTGCCCTGGCTTTTTCCTCATCTCTTCTTCCTCCTCCAATGGCACAATCGATCTGGTTGCTTTCAATGGCATCGAGCAGGGTCGTAATCTGCAATTCATTTCTTGTAGCGTTCTTTCCCTGTTCCTCCACCACTCTGTTGGTATCAATGGCCTCCTGTACCGAACCCACCAGCAAGGTAGCCCCCAGTTTACTAATGAGATCATCCCTGAACTGTATCGTTTCCGGAAAATTATGCCCTGTATCAATATGCATTAAGGGAAATGGAACCTTCGCCGGATAAAAAGCCTTTTTGGCCAGATGCGCCAAAACGATAGAATCCTTGCCTCCTGAAAACAAAATCACAGGGTTTTGAAACTGTGCATAAACTTCCCTGAGCACAAATACAGCCTCCGCCTCTAACTCGTCTAAATAATTTAAAAAATATTTGGTCATATTTTTAGTTTTTGTTTTATCGCATTGTATATTTTTTCCACACTTTCGTCAATCGTGAGATCATCGGTTATAACTTCAACATCTGCAGCATCCGGCACCTCATAAGGTGCGTTGACACCTGTAAAATCTTTAATCTCTCCTGCTCTTGCTTTTTTATAAAGCCCTTTCACGTCTCTTTTTTCACATTCCTCCAAAGAGGTATTTACAAAAATTTCGACAAAGTTATCATTTCCGACAATATTTGCGATGTTTTCCCTATCTTTTTTGTAGGGTGATACGAATGCCGCCAGAACAATGATTCCTGCATCGATAAGCAAATGAGACACCTCAGCTATTCTGCGAATGTTTTCCTTTCTCCCTTCCGGACTGAAATCCAGGTCATTATTAATTCCTTTTCGGATATTGTCGCCATCAAGCGCATAGGTTTTGTATCCTTCATGATGCAACTTATGTTCCAGGGCATTGGCGATGGTCGATTTTCCTGAACCAGACAAACCTGTAAACCAAAGCAAAAAAGAATTTTGCTCCATCAACTCTCTTCTCTCACTTTGAGAAATTACATAATGATGTTTGATGATATTTTCTTTCATGATACGGCAGGTTTAGTTTTAATCAATCCATATTTACTTCTGTGCCATACGCGTTCGTGCAAATAATAAAATATCATTTTCGTAAGCACTTCCGAAATTCCTATTTTTAACCCTGTCAAAGGATTGCCTGAGATCAGCCAGGCCAGTACAATTGTATCCAGGGTGCCCACAATTCTCCAGGTAAGGGTTTTGCCCAAATGTCGTTTTCTGCTTTCCAGCAGTTTGCCATTTTTGGACAAATTGATCCTGAACCAAACCCGTTCGTGAAAATAATACAACACCATTTTTGTCAGAACTTCCGTAAACCCGATCTTCAAACCCGTCAGAGGGTTTCCGGAAATCAACCATGAGATCAAAATGGTATCAATCGTACCTACGATTCTCCAGGTTACCGTTTTGGCAACATGTCTTTTTCTTGAATGGTCTTTCATTTTCCTGCCACAATAAACCAGGGGTTTAACAGATTTTCTTTATTGTACAACAAGGGCTGGTTCGTTTCCTTTGAAATCACCTCCAGACCCACTGCTTCACAGATCGCCTGACCAGCAGCAGTGTCCCACTCCATGGTCGGTGCAAAACGAGGGTAAACATCTGCCTTACCTTCTGCCACCAGGCAAAATTTTAAGGAGCTTCCTTTTGAAACTATTTCAACTTCACGATTCCCCTCGCTCATTGAAGCGACGAAGTTTTCTGTGGCTTCATTCATATGAGAACGGCTCCCAACGACCCTGATCCCTGTCGACCCGTTCTTGCCCGGTGTAATTCGATCTGCATCAAAATCGATCGCATCCACGTCAACTTCATGATCAGAAAGAATAACTTTGCAAGCCTGTTTTTTGGATACATCAGCGATATACAATTCCTTGGAGTCAGGCACATAAATCACTCCGGCTAATGGCCTTCCATTTTTAACCAGGGCAATATTTACGGTGAATTCTCCATTTCGTTTTACAAATTCCTTGGTGCCATCTAAAGGATCGACGATCCAGCAGGATTCCCAGTCTTTCCTTTCTTCAAATGCCAGCTGACGATTCTCCTCACTGATAATCGGGAATTCGGTTTTGATGAGGTAAGAATTGATGATATCATTGCAATTTTTATCCGCTAAGGTCAAGGGAGAGCTGTCATCTTTGTATTCAACCCCCAGATCCTCGCGACCATAGACCTTCATGATCTCTGATCCTCCGTGAACTGCTGCCTTTACCGCTATTTTTAAATGATTCTCCATGCTTTTTACTGATTCAGTTTAAGATATCGGTCCACAAAAGCCTTGATGCCTTCCTGAATCGTTGTTGAGGGTTTAAAATTAATATAATCGAACAGACTTTGCACATCTGCATAGGTGGAAGGTACATCCCCGGGCTGCAGCTCTTTGTACACAATTTTTCCTTTTTTGCCCAATGCCTCTTCAATAGCCCTTACATAATCCATCAGCTGAACGGGACTATTGTTCCCGATGTTAAATAGTTGGTAAGGGGCCGAACTGATCGCCGGGTTCGGGTTCTTGGGATCAAAATCCGGATTATTTGCTTGGGGAGGTAACGGAATCAGGCGCTTCACACTTTCTACGATATCCGCAACATAGGTAAAATCCCTGCTCATGTTTCCAAAATTGTACACGTCAAATTCCTTGTCTTCCACAATGGCTTTGGTAAAGATGTGCAAAGCCATATCCGGTCTTCCCCAGGGTCCGTAAACCGTAAAGAATCGCAATCCTGTGGTTGGGATGTCATATAACTGTGAATAGGAATGTGCCATCATCTCATTGGCCTTTTTACTGGCCGCATACATGGCGAGCGGATGATCCGTATGGTGGCTGGTCTTGAACGGAATATTTTGATTTAAGCCATATACGGAACTTGAAGAAGCATATACCAAATGCTTTACAGGAAATGCCCTGCAGGCCTCCAGGATATTCAGAAACCCGGTGATGTTGCTGTCGACATAGGAATGCGGATTGATCAGGGAATACCTTACTCCGGCCTGAGCTGCCAGATTGACCACATAGTCAAACCTGTGTTCCTCAAAAAGCGCTTTGATATGATCCAAATCTGTTAAATCGAGCTTGATAAAGGTGATATCGCCTTCTACAGGAACGTTATAGACCAAATGATCCGTATTGACATTCATGTCATTTAACCTCGCCAATTTGAGCGTCGGGTCGTAATAATCATTGATATTGTCCAATCCTACGACCTCATATCCTTCCCTTACCAAAAGTTTGGACAGATGATGCCCAATAAATCCGGCAGCGCCGGTAACCAATACTTTCATTTGTTTTTTAGTTTTTTATAACCTGCTGTCTGCAACACCTTTTAGCAATACTGACTTGACATCGAATGTTACGTGTTTGGAATTCATATGCTTTTTAAAATCAAAACTTAGGAATTCTTTGTGAGAGACGGCCAAAATGATACCGTCATATTTTTTATTGATCGATTCCTCCTTACTGATCAGATCAATGCCGTACTCATGATCCACCTCTACCCCGGATGCCCATGGATCAAACACATCAACATTTACAGAATAGGATTTTAATTCTTCAATAATATCTATCGCACGGGAATTTCTGATGTCCGGGCAATCCTCCTTGAATGTGATGCCCAAAACAAGCACGTTGGAACCATTGATCTGAATCCCTTTTTTGATCATCAGTTTGATAGATTCCTGTGCCACATAAGGACCCATACTGTCATTGAGTCTTCGACCTGACAGTATGATTTCAGGGTTGTAACCCAATTCCATGGCCTTATGAGCCAAATAATATGGATCCACACCTATGCAATGTCCTCCCACCAGACCAGGTCTGAAGGGTAAAAAATTCCATTTTGTTCCTGCAGCTTCCAACACATCATTCGTATCGATGTTCATCAGTCTGAATATCTTAGAAAGCTCATTGACAAAAGCAATATT
>JAHEHF010000130.1 GCA_024644745.1 Flavobacteriaceae bacterium | reverse complement strand
CAATTGAGTTAAGAGATATTGCTTTTGCCGTTAACGTCTCTGAGGATATTATTAAAACTCTTTTTCTATCAAAAGATGAGTTGCTCGAGGCCATTTGGTCTGAATAACCTTATATTTAAGACCACACCACCCAAAAGAAAAGAGAATCATGGTACACGAGCTGACTGTCTACCACACTGTGAAAATAATCAGGAGTAGGCGGAAATACAAAAAGCAATTAACGACTCTTTGATAGAGATAAACATGAGTTGTCTAAATATTTTGATAGAGGACCAGAAATCCCCTGACTGAAAGGTATGGAAGCCTACCCGTCCTATGGTTTTTCATTGACACCCCATATCATATGTGATGCAATATTTTATAGACTCACAACTTCTACGAAAGGGCAAACCCAGGGTGACCTGGGGACGCAAAGCCACGGGACTGTAATGGCAGTTAGCCGGGTTGCCGAAAAGAGGGGACGTTCCCATATTAACGTGACGCCCTTCTTCGGCCAGGAAGAGGGGCTTTTTTCTGTCCATAAATGTCACTTCAATATGGGAGGTTTGTATGACAATTGCGTATGTGATTGACAAAGTTTTAACCAGCTCGATCCTCATATTTTTCTTCTATAGCTGTTTCGCCACTTTGATCTTATGTCTGGCATATCTGATTGAACAAGAAGTGCAAAAAATCATGACCGAGAAACATGAACAGCGTGAGTTACAAGGACGATTAAGAGGAGCAGCCATTGATCCAGTCGTTGACGAAATCTATGAGTCCTGATGATCATTAAGACGGCAAAACGAAGCATAGAAAAACACTCAGAGATGCAGCCAACCATCACATTTTATCGTCAGCTTGAGGATTCTTGATTGAAGAATGAAAACAGTAAAATGAGTAATGCCGTTTTCATTGTGACAAATGAACAGTCATGCCCGTATTACGATTTAGGTGATGAAATAAAGGCTGAAAGTGGGTCTTTATCAATCTCTGCATTCAAACCTGTGTGTCTTTATTTATCGGAAAAGATCAAAGAGATTGTCGAAACACCGGATAGCATCAGAAAAAGTTCTCTAATCAAATCTCCTCAACTCAAGTTCAGCGAACAACCCTCCCTGTTTGACTGCGGTGGATGTACCGGGTCGATTCAATACCAGTTTAAACAGGAAAAAGACTACGTAACACTTCAGATGAAGTTGTTGATGAACTCGATAGAGGTGCGTAAACAGCAGCACCTAGCCAGGTATTACAATTTGATGAGGTCCTTGGAGATATTTAAATCTCTAGAGGATGATGCCTTAAAAGAACTAATCCTTCTCTTGGAATTTAAGACAGTTCCGCCCCAAAAGGTACTTTTAGAGAAAGATAGTCCCGGCACGCATCTGTATATCATAATTTCAGGCGAGGTCAATGTCCTAGAAGACGATGGCACAAAGATTTCAAAGATGCATTCTGGAGACATTTTTGGTGAAGTGAGCCTTCTTTCCGGAGAACCGCACAGTAATTCCCTCCATACCGTCACCGTAACCCAGGCTGCGTTACTGAGTATTAAAAATTTCAGACAGATTCTTAAAACGCACCCGCCTCTTCAGATATTCCTGTTTAAACTTCTCATCAATCGGGTGCAGTTAATGGCCCTTCGAGCAGGCAATATTGCTTCTGGAATGTCCGGTGACCTCGAGGAGATTCAGGTTGTTGATCTTCTGCAACTCATACATACTTCACAGAAGACGGGTCATGTAGACATTGTTTGTGTGGATGGCAGAGCACAGGTCTTCTTCAATGAAGGCGAGATTATCTATGCTCACTATGCCCAATTAGAGGGCAAGGAGGCCGTCTTTGCCATTCTTGGTATCAAAAACGGCCAATTCTCTTATAACAGAGACATCGTTGAGGACTTCAAGGTTTATCCGCCTCTCGGCGATTTTATGGGATTGATTATGGAGGGAGTACAAAAAATTGACGAACACACTTCCCCCTGATATACGCTGTCTATATCAGCATTTCTAGATTAAATTATTACTATTCAAGTTTAAGTTTTTGACCTGGAAAAATAGCTTCATTAGGGCCAATTCCATTAATTACTTTTAGCTGCTGTATTGTAATCCCATTCTTAGCACTAATCTGAAACAGATTGTCACCTTTCTGCACTATATGATATCGTTTTTCTTCTTCTTTTTGATTATTTTGTGAACCTTTTAAAATACCTTCATTAATATACGTAACTTTCTTATTTATATTTTCTATTTCTTGATTTTGATTAGTAACCTGTTGAGATATCCTTTTTAGGCTGACCGCATCGGGCAGTTTGGTCTTCATGGTTGATACTTCAACTTGAATATCATTTAATTGTCCCTTGAGGGGCGTAAGCAAATCCAATGTATTTTGTATAGAATTAATTTGTTCTTCAATTATCAACAGCTTTCTTTCTACTTCAGATAGTAGGTTTGCATCATCTAATTTACGTTCAATCGAATTGTAAACAAAATAGCACAACGGAATTAATAAAATAATCAACAGTATCCAAGGTAAATAAGGTGGATTTCTGTGTACTTTTTGGTGCTCGATATTGTTATCAATTGGGCCAGTATCTCTATAATCTGCTTTCCATTCAGGAGCGATATTGCCAGTAAAATATTTTGAGTTTTCATCTGATATTTCGGTGAACTGTAACGCAGCACCATGGGAAAATTCCTGCTCATCACCTCTTTTTAGGGAGAAGCTTCTAAGGATTTCTCCCTTCGCAACAATCACATCTTGGTAATCAGGAACTTCGAAGGCTAAACGAACAGTGTCACCAATAGTTAATTCTTGTGATAGATGGATGAGAGCTCCGCCACGAGACAGGTTCGCTGCTTTTCCCTGATAGGACCCTGTGGCGGAAATAACGGTCACTGGCCACTCAACGAGAGCTCTGGGATGTTTACGTCTGCTTTGATTTCGCCTGTCGGTGGGATCAGTAAGTGGGTTAGCCAAGGTTCGGAATCTCCTTCGAATCTAATTTTTATGGCCTATCCCCATAATTACTATAAACAAAATCAAACAAAAA
>JAHEHF010000038.1 GCA_024644745.1 Flavobacteriaceae bacterium | reverse complement strand
CCCAGATCTCCATAGGCCAAACCCCAGGGTTGCTGAAATCCTCCATAATCATCTGCCCGGCTGGCCACTTTGCTGATCTGACTGGTTCGCATCAATTGGGTCGCCTCCCTGAAACTCATTTTTTTGGTCGTGTCAGTTTTATGCATCACCTGTCGGTCTGACACAGTCAAGTCATCAAATCCGCATTCCCATGCCTTGGCAACCATATGCAACAATTCTTTTTTAGCTTCAAATGCCGCATTCCGTGTGGGAGGAGTTATCGAACCCGTCACCACACTTCCTCCTGAACCAGGTCCTACCGGGAAAAAGGTATCTCCAATATTAACGGTAATGTCCTTTACCTCCAGACCCAGTTCTTCTGCAACCACCTGGGCAAGGATGGTCTTGGTACCTGTTCCGATATCCTGAACACTCGATCGTATCTCCACGCCTCCGCCTTTGTGAATCTTAACTTCCACCGAGGAATCAAGCGTTACAAATCTTGGCCAGGTCGACTGTCCGACTCCCAATCCTTTTTTGACCGTTCCCTTTCCGCTTCCTGCCGGTTGACGTCGTGACCAGTCGAACATCTCCGCACCACGCATACGCTCGACTTTTCTGACCTCACTTTTATCTATACGATCTCTTAATTTCAAGGGATCCATCTCCAGTTTTTCTGCCAATTCATCTATGGCCTGTTCCAAACCGAAGGCGCCCTGAACATTTCCAGGTGCACGCCAGGCTGCTCCGGGTCCTGCATGGGTCAAAACATCGTATTGTTCCGTAGCAAAATTCGGACAGGAATACAGTACCTGAGCAATACGCCCAACCCCGGCACCAAGGCCCACACCGGCGGTACCATGAGAACGCTGTTGAATGGCAGTCAAGGTACCGTCTTTCTTGGCACCTATTTTCAAATATTGTATTGAATTCGGTCGGTTTCCTTCGGCAAGGTGCTCCTCCTGACGATCCAGCATCAGAGAAACAGGTCTGCCTGATTTTTTAGCGAGATTTGCTGCCATGGGTCCAAAGCTTCCTGAACTGTGTTTGGCTCCAAATCCGCCACCCATGAATTCACAGAGTACCCTTACCTTGCTTTTCGGTAAATTGAAAATACTCGCCATTTCATTTCTTACTGCTGCAGTATTCTGCGTCGATGCATAAACCATCATCAGGTCAGGGCGCCAGTCAACCACTACCCCATGGGTCTCCAAAGGCATGTGCGTGTGTACCTGGGTACGATAGGTTTTTTCAACGATGACATCGGCCTCACTGAAGCCCACTTCAAGGTCACCGCGAGGGCCGCCAAAAAAGCTGCTGGTTGAGGGGCCCCTGACATTACCTTTCCCTTTACTTCCATCATGTGTCTCACCCACATCTCCTCCATCTTGCTGCTTTTCGATGGGTTGTTCAAAAACAATTGGAGCATCGACCTCCATTGCTGCTTCCATGTCAATAACAAAAGGTTTTGTTTCATAGGTCACTTTGATCAGACGAATGGCGTCTTTGGCAATTTCAAGACTTTCAGCAGCGACACCGCCAAGCGGTTGCCCCACATACTTCACCATCGGAAATTTTCCACCTTTATCATCTTCACCCTCTTTCCGGGTATTTTCTATCAGGTGCACGGCATAAACCCCTGGCAGACCGGCTGCTTTTGAAATGTCAATTGAATTGATGACTGCATGGGGAACCGTGGAACGAAGCATTTTGGCATAAAGCATGCCTGGTAATTTTATGTCAGAAGTATATTTGGCCTTTCCAGTGACCTTGTCATGGGCATCGATGCGATGCACCCTTTTTCCAATCGTTTTCAGCTTATCATTCACCGGCCATGCAGGCGGTTCTCCAACAGGAATTTCTCTTTCAATCTCGCCCAAATTATGTCCGGGAATGCCGTATGGGAATTTCTCTTTTCTCGTATCCATATTAACTTGATTTTTTTGCAGCAGCCAAGGTTGCCTTAAATACATGAGGGTAAGTGCCACATCTGCAGAGGTTGCCCCGTGTGGCCTTTTTAACATCTTCCAGCGTCGGATTGCTGTTGTTTTCCAACAAATGCGCACATGACATGACCATCCCCGGAGTACAATAACCGCACTGGGATGCATCATGTTCAATAAAGGCCTGCTGAACCGGATGCAAATCTCCGTTCATGGCAATACCTTCAATGGTCGTAACTTCTTTATTACCTACATCAAACACCGACATCATACATGAATTGACCGGTTGACCATCTACATATACCGTGCATGCAGAGCAGGACCCCCGATCACAAACAACCTTGGTCCCTGTAAGTTCGAGATGGTCGCGCAAAGCTGCGGCCAATGTGGTTCTGGGCTCAACAGAAAGAGACCTGACCTTGCCATTGACCTTCATTTGAATGGTTGTAGCATCGGGCCCAAGCTCTGTGCCCTTTTCCTCTTCGTATTCGAATGCAAACACTTCTGAAGTCATCAATACACTTCCTGCAGTAGACAATCCGGCCCCTCTAATGAAACCTCTTCTGCTGATTCCTTTCGAGGAACTTGATGCTGCACCTTGTTTTTTTTCTTCCATAAAAGTATCGTGTGGGGTTATAAAATATGTAATCTATCTATACCGTAGTAAGTTACACAATAATCCATAAAAATGGAAGAGATTTTTAAACAAAAAAGAGGAATTGCATGAAATGATACGTAAAAGGTACTTATCAAAACATGTTTCAACACAGGCCAACTTCTCTCATAAGCGGGGTTCTTTGAATCACAAAAAAATTAGATCTTTTGGATAATCAAGTGAACTGTCTTCCCTGCATCAACAGACCTGTTGTGATGTACAAAGAGAACCTGATCATTCAGCAGCACCTCTATCACCCAATAATACCCTTTAAAATAAACATTCTTAACACTGGCAACCAGATCAGAATGTTCAACGATCCTGATCTGATGAGGATATAACAATTCCTTTTTATCACCGATTAAAAACTCATTCACGTCATCAAAAAGTGAAGCCATGTACCTGCTCTTCGGGTTTCTGAATAAATCCTGCGGATGGCCATTGGCAATGAGTTTATTGTTTTGAATCACGATCATTTTATCTGCAAAAGCAAGGGCATCCTCGGTATCATGGGTTGCCACAATGCAGGCAATGTTATTTTCTTTAAGGTAGGAGAAGAGCATCCTTCTCAGGGAATTCTTTTTAAAATTGTCAATCTGACCGAAGGGCTCATCCAGCAATAACAGTTCGGGTTCTTTTGCCAATGCCCTGGCGATGGCTACCCGCTGTTTCTGTCCTCCGCTTAAGTTCTTTACTTTTTCATTTGCAAATTCGGTCATCTCCATGACATGAAGTAATTCCCGAGTTCGCCTTTTACTCTCTTCGGGATAAAAGCGAGACAAATATTTGGATATATTGTCTGCAACACTGGTAAAGGGCATCAAATCAAAATCCTGTGCCACATATTTGAAAAAATCCATTCCGGGAACCAAATGGTATGCCGGTCCCTGGATTTGATTTTCGTTCCAGGACATAACACCTTTATCGATATCCATCAGGCCGTAAATAACCTTTAACAAAGTAGACTTTCCACATCCGCTTTCGCCCATCACACATAAATGCGCCCCTTTTTCTAAGGTAAAACTTATATTTTTCAGTATGGGTTTTTCCCTTCTATATGAAAATGAGATATTGTTTACTTTCAGCATGATGCAAAAATATGTTTTAATTCATAATTAAGGTGTATCAAATCCGGTTCTTATCAGGTCAGTCATTTTCGCTCTAAAAAAATAAAATGGTACTCTTTCATCATACAAATTTTGTACATTTATGACATGATGCGACCTTGGGTGTCTTTGATATGCATTGGGAAGACTTGTGTCTTCAGCATCAATCATAAAATTAACAGGCTTTTTGACATATCAGTTAATTGTATTTGATCAAGCCACAATAAAATTTAAAATGAAAAATGTCTTTTATCTATTCTTTGTTTACCTACTCTTCCCTGTAACGATTGTTGCACAATCCGTTTTTGCTGTAAATGGATTTTGTATTGCGGCCCCCGACCATGACGGTGTCGAAAAGTTTGTTGACTTTATTGACAAAGAGCTGGCTCCTGCAGGAATTAATACCCTGGTGCTCAGAGTGGATTATAATTATGCCTATAAATCAAGACCTGAGCTTCGAAATGAAAACCCTTTGACCGAAGCAGATGTCAAAAAAATTGTCATGGTCTCTAAAAAACACGGGATCGACATTGTACCCCAGGTCAACTTATTCGGACATCAAAGCTGGCACAGTGATTTGGAAAAATTATTGGAAGTTTATCCCGAATTTGATGAAACCCCTCACGTTACCTTACCTGAAAAATATGAATGGCCTAATGACGACGGGCTATACTGCAAGAGTTATTGTCCGAGACACCCGCAGGTACACGAGGTTGTTTTTGATCTGATGGATGAAATTGTGGATGTATTTGAAGCAAATGCCTTTCATGCAGGGCTGGATGAAGTATTTTATATTGCTGACCCCAAATGTCCTCGCTGTAAAGGTGCAGACCCTGCTGCCTTGTTTGCTGAGGAAGTGACCACCTTGAGCAATCATTTAGAAGCAGACGGGAAAAAATTATGGATCTGGGGAGATCGGCTGATCGATGCCTCAACGGCTGATCTCGGTATGTGGGAAGCCAGCATGAACAATACGGCAAGGGCTATTGATATGATCCCTAAAACGGTTGTGATCTGTGACTGGCACTATGAAAGAGCTGTTCCCACCCCAGCCTATTTTGCCTTGAAAGGCTTTGATGTCATTGCATGCCCCTGGAGAAAGCCAAAGGTGGCAGAAGCCCAGGTTCAAATGATGATGGATTTTAAAAATAATTCTACGCCCGGGACCAGTGAAAAATTTTTAGGCGTTATGCATACGGTTTGGAGCCCTGCCAGTCGATTTTTGGAAGAATACAACAATCCGCCTGCTGCTGATGAACGCGGAAGTCAGGTTGATTGCTTTAAGGCCATGACCGGTGCCGTAAAAAAACTTGGAGTACAAGTCAGTAAAAACTAATTAAAAGGCCTGATCAGAACCTCAAAATGATGTTTTCCCAGGCAGCTGTCGAACAAGGCTTTCCTCAACACAGTGCTCGTGATGTCTGGGTAGGCAGTGATTGGTTCTATGCAAACCATACCCGGTACTTCTGTCCAAAGCATAAGGTTGTCAAAGCCTTTGGTACTCATTGCTATGTGATACCCTGATGTTTTGTGCAAGATGATGTCTTGCACATTCAAAGCCGGATAGGCCGCTGATCCGGCATCCAAAACATCCTGAAGACTGATGTGTTTTTCATTGACCGTAAAATGTTCGGTATTGTTACCCGATAACCGGAAGGCAGGGTGATAACCCAGCATAAAGGGCATTCCCTTTTCTCCCATAAGTTCAAATTCAATTCTTAAAGCATCGTTCGATAAAAAATACTTCTTTTTAAATTCAAAATCAAAGGGCCAGAATACGAATTCCTGAGTTGACTGATCAGGGTATTTAGAATTCCTGACCTTGGTGTTTCTTATATATTTTTTTTTATATCCGACCGAACTCTCATCCTTGTTCATCATATCATAATCCAATTCACGTAACAAACCATGCAGGTCCTGCACAGCCGGACCCCGGCTTGTCATTATTGTATAATCAAACTTTTCAGTCGGGCCCACGACCGGGAACATTTCGGTATCGGAGTTGCTCCATCCCGGATCTCCCTTCTGATGGATCAGTTCTTCCTTGTTTTTTTTATAACTGATGAGTTCTCCACGGTCTATCATCACCACGGCACTTTTATCCTCACTGGTCAATTGACATGTATAATCCATAAATATTTTCAACTGTTTATGATTAGCAATACAAATATAGATGAGAATACACCATATTAGAATTATTTTTTGCTATACTTCCATCGCCAAACTGATACTTGACATCACCTCGTACGCACCTGGTTAAACTAACACTTCAACCACCCTAAACCTCAGCAAATCAACAGATCATCACACAATAACCATTGGGTTTATGCGTTGTATCTACATTGCAATTGATTTAAATAGAATAGCTATGAAGACCGTAAATGACCTCATCAAAGAATTACAAAAGCTCAATCCAAAACAAAAAAATCTACCTTTTGTCATCTATGACCTGGAACACAATCAGGAATATAATTTAAATGGCCTTGACATGTCGTCAGAAGATAGAATTGACCTGAATCTGATGTTTTGAAAGGAGTTTCCTTTGTATAGCTGAACTTTGATGGAATACCCCGGGACCTCTCACACCTATTTTTTACGCAGGGGTTTGAGTTCCTCAAAAAAGATATCATCATTGGGTACGTCAAAATCAAATCCAATGACCCTTCTGTTGTTATCGGCATTGAACTTGACAGTCCCGAAGCTGAACCAGGCCTGGGGCTCGTCCCAGTGGATCTGATAGGTGTCATAATGCCAGTGGGTCAGGTTTGCAGACAAAAGCGGGTGGTGTTCAAAAACCAGCCTGAGCGACTCTCCCTTTTTTACAATGCTGATCTTGCCTACCAAGTCTGAATGGTAATCTCCCAGAATTTTCGATTCATCGAGGGAAGGCTTTGTATCCAACACTCTTTTTTCTTTTCTCCAGGTAATGCGCGTATCCCTTTCATGACGCTCATTGGTCCTTTGCAACTCAGTAGCCGACCAGTCTTTGGCCTCGAGGCCCAGAAACCTGTCCAGGGCATAGTAAGTTGCTGCCATAATAGGACTTTTGACCCCGTTGGTGAGTACCACAACCCCGAGGTTTTCTTCAGGGATCATGGTAACAGCGGTGATCATGCCATCATAGCCTCCTGTGTGACCCACGCGTAACTTACCATGGTAATCGCTCAGACCCCAGCCCAGGCCGTAGGCACTGAAATGCCGACCGAAATCATTGGGTTTGGTATGGTCGACACCAAAATTATTATGCGGCGTCCAGACCGTGTTTCTCGTTCTTGCTGTCAGGAGGGTATCTTTTCCGTGAATGCCGTGATTCATATTGAATACCATCCATTTAGACACATCGGCGACACTTGAAATAATGCCACCAGTAGCAGCCACCTCTTCCCAGTCAACCCACTCTATGGCTACGTTCTGATCGTCAATTCTCGCATGAGGCGAGGCAAAGTTTCCTTGGGCCTGAAGACCTGACAAAGAATAGAGGGTCCGGTCCATGCCTAAAGGTATAAGGAGGCGTTCTTTTACATTTTCGCCCCAGCTTTTTCCCGTAACGACTTTGATGAGCTCTCCTGCCGTGACGTACATCAAATTGGAATAACCATAACCCGCTCTGAATTCAAAGGCCTGTGGCACGTACCTGATGCTTTTGATCATTTCTTCTGCCGATCTTTCTGACTTGTACCAGATATTATCTCCGCTGAAAGTTCCCAATCCCACCCGATGACTTAATAGGTCTCTGATCGTCACATGCTCACTGACCCATTCATCATAGACCGCAAAATAAGGCAGGTATTTCTTTACCTTATCATTCCAATTGAGTTTGCCCTCCTGTACCAGCATTCCAATGATAGCAGAAGTAAAAGCCTTGGAATTAGAAGCAATGGCATAAAGGGTGTTCTCATCCGGGCCACCGGATTTGCCCTTTTCCAGGACCCCGTAATTTCCCGTAAAAACCAATTCTCCGTCTTTTACAATACCGATAGAGGCAGAAGGAAGGTCCCAATCTTTCACCATTTTGGCATAATAGGCATCCAGAGCTTTCAAATCGACACGTACATTGGCTTGGCCAAAAGATAAACCAGTGGCGATCAACAGCAGGAATAATGGCAGGTATTTTGTTTTCATGAAGCGCTTATTAATTTTATTTGGAATGGATTACAATTTAAGAAATTTGACAGCAAGATGGTCATGACAATTGACAAAAAATCATTCAGGATTTTTTTCTGGCCTTTTTCTCTATATCTCCCAAATGATATTCAAGTGCCTCGACTGAGATCTGTATCTCTCTGATCAGCAGTGCAAGCGACAGGATCAACAAGATCAGTGCAATTCCAAAGATCCATACCGCCAAAAGGTGTTGTTCAATATAGATCAAAAACATGGTCAGCACGCAAAGCAACAGGCTCATGATACCAAAAATTTGCATGGCGCGGGTCAGATAAAGCCGCTTCCTTAGGTTAATGATCTGACGGATCAGGGCATCATCCTTTTGCTGCTGGTATTTATCGTGCAAACTTCGTACGACTGCCGCATAGGCCAAAAAACGATTGGTATATGCCAGCATGATCAATGAGATGGCTGAAAATAAGAGTGCCGGGGTGGTGAGGGTCAATTGTTCCATATCGTAAATTTAAGGAATATTAAACATTATTTTATTTGAATGGATTTTGTTTTGGAATGAGCCTCCGGGCAATTGAATTCCCTGCCTTGCCTGACCATCAACTATTGTGAACAGCATCATGAGAAGTCTGTTTAGGTGAACAATAAGCTCAAGGATGCAATTCTTTGTCAATTAAGTCGACGATACCATCAATTTCATGCAGCGCCCTACTGTAAATAGAGTCTTTGCCTCTGGTCAGAAAAACACTCTCAATAAATATATTTTGCAATTCTACCGAATACAATTTTTCAGGTTTCACCACCCTTAAATCAGCATAACGGATCACGCCTTTTAATTCGGGGACAGTTCATTCATGACAAAAATCAAGCTCTGAAATGATCTGTATCATTGCATTTTTATACTAAAAAAGATACATTATTGCTTTGAATTCAAAATTTATAGAGATGAAAGCTGTCAATCCGATGCTCAGGTGTGTGGCTTTTTTGTCAAGTATCCTGATTCTGTTCCAAAGCTGTTCCGTTTATCATTCTTCAACGAGTTCAGTTGACCAAGCCATATCCTCCCAAAGCAAAGTAAAAGTTAAAGTTGATCAGGATGATCCTTATATCTTCAAACGGCTTGAACGCCATAATAAAAATGTATATGGCGTGGTCAATGTCAATTCCGCTACCTTTAGAAGACTTCGTGAGCAGGTAATAGATCCCGATTATGAAAAAAAATCCGCCTTGATCCTTCTAAACGATCAGGACCTCAAAAACATTCATGAAAAGAATTACGGCTTGTCAACTGCCATCAATATCGCAGTACCCGTAATTTTAGTGGGTGTTGCAGCAGGGGTTGCTGCTTCTAATGTCAGTGTTGATCCTGGATGGAGTGGTATCTAAAGAATGCCTATTGCTTGAAATATTCTTTTTTATACACCTGCCCAAGCTGTTGTTCAATGAGCAATACCTCGGGTTTGTCTTTTCTGAGCCCGACCTGCCAGTTGTTGTAAATTTCCCAATCCTTGTTGGTGAATAACGGCGGGCCGTATTGGGCCAGCAGGGCCTGCCTGATTCGATCTTCTTCTCCTTTTCCTGTTAAAATCCATACAACATTGAGCTTGTCATCCCCAAAACGCGCTTCCACCTTTCTCGGGAATCCCAAATAATTTACCCCAAAACAGTTGATCTGGTACTGGGCATAGGGGTCGGACCCGTCAAGTTCCTCCCTAAGGGTAAACGAGCTGTTATCCTGCAATGCGTCTTGTAAATCGTCAAAAGTGTCACCCATTTTTAAAAAAGAAGGTACCCGGCCCGTATTGGTTAGCACCTCCGCATTTACACCTGTCTTTAAATAGGGATTCTCCCAAACAAACAAATGCGGATGCCACGCCTCCTCAGTCATGATCCATGCCGCGTCTTTTTCCTTGTTGATAAATAGATTTTGCTTTTGATACACGTCATAGCCAATATACTGAAGCGCTGTATCAGTGAGCTTTTCCACGAGACTTTTTTCTACATTTCCCAGAGCTTGAATATAGGTGAGTTGATCATCCGAAAAGGTAAATACGGCTCTTGATATCGCACCGGTTTCGGTTTTTATATCAGTGCAGATCAGGTGCTGTTCCGTTTCTTTTGCCAATGGAAAAACAGGTTCATCCACTTGTATAAGTTCTGAACTTGCTGTAATAGGACCCAGTTTGCCCCTGACCGTTTCAAGCGATTCGTTGAGATTCACTCCATTGAACTGATTTTCGGCCTGTCCGTTCGCCCATAAGGGCAGCGTCAGGAGAATAAATACCGATAGCCATTTGATAAAGTACATGATTTGATTTTTTTAGTGAGACATTTGTGAGACCAGGTTTGAACCTTTGAGGTTACATCTCACTGCTGATTTTTAGATCTTGGACTAATTAAATCGAATTCACATGTGACTTTCTGCGTCTTTGATTTTCGCCCCGGGGCCCCTGGGCAAGGTATTCTCAATGCTGATGCATCTTGTAATGATCCCTGATCAGATCTTGTCCGAAATCGCCTTCAAAATCGCGCCATACGGTATGGATGTGATTGGCATTGTTTACCGTATTGTCGAATTCAACCAGGAAGGTTTTACCCTGTATCCTGTAATAATGACCCTTTCCGGCCTCCATGGCACCCGCCCAGCCAAAACGTATGGAGTCAAAATCTTCTTTCCTGAGCCGTTCCATTCGTTTGCCGGCCAATGCTCTTGGCATGCAGCTCAGGTACACATCAATCAAGCCTTTGAGCTGCGATTGCTGGGCCGTACTGAGCTCCTTCATCCTGATACCCACTGCTGTCAGGGGTCCTGTTTCAGTGGCATTTGAAGTGACAATTTCCAAATAGGGCTCTTGCCTGAAAACAGTTTTTTCTAATTGCTCTGCGTTCATTGAATTGATCAAGGCCAAGCCCATGTCATCCTCTGAAGCCAGGGTCCGTTCTCCTTTTCTTTGACCCTCAGGAATTACCGCAGGGTTGGCCCCCAGAAATCTTGGCGTCATACGTACCTCATCTCCGGAGATGGTGAAATTCACCGAAACATGATGGCCTTCGAACGACCATGCCCATAAGTCATCACTTGACGGATCTCCATATACAGCGATAAAATATTTTTCAGGATCCCTGAAATCCTTGTCCTGACCCATGCCGGCCAATACATTCTCAAGATCTATAATTTTCAAAACCTTCTTATAGCCCACCTCGCTAAGGTGGTATTTAAGCAAATCAAAAAAAAGTGCCTTCTGGGCTTTGTTCAGCTCATTTAACTGAATCCCGGCCCTGGGCCACATCTTACCCGGTAGAAAATGCCAGACATTGCGGCTGATATGGTCAAAGGACATTTGAGTTTTTTCCTTTTGTGCGTCGTCCAGCGACTTGAGGAAAGCGTCAGCAGGATCGTTGTTGATCAATTGAAAAGCAAACATAAAAATGGCTATGAATGATATGATCAGGGCGGTTTTTTTCATGAAATTTGATTTAATGAATTGGGCTATAGTGTCTAAAGATAAATATTTTAAACCACTAAATGTTCTTTCAACTGCCTTCAAACCTTTAATGCTACTTAAAAAGATCAAATAATCCATATCCTCTTTTGCCTTAAATGTTAAATCTCGAATTTTCAAACTTTTTTACTTCGGTATCCGCAGGATTCTATTTAAATTTGCCGCTTTTGTTTCATATAAATTTAAAATAATGGAAAGTAAATACAGCACCTGGTACCACCCATACAAGACTGCAAAAGAATATGATAAAAGAGTAGCGTATTTCAGTATGGAGTTTGGAATTCACCAGGCATTAAAAATATATTCAGGAGGCCTCGGGTTTTTAGCCGGTTCCCATATGCGTTCAGGTTTTGAATTAAAGCAGAACATGATCGGTATCGGAATGTTATGGAAATATGGTTATTACGACCAGGCCAGAAATGAGGACCAGACCCTGAGAACCGATTTTGTTGAAAAAACATATAATTTTCTTGAAGATACCGGTATAGAAGTAGAAGTGAAACTTCATGACAACCCGCACGTCAAAGTAAGGGCTTATGTATTAAAGCCGGAGATCTTTGGCTCGGTGCCTTTGTATTTATTGAGCACTGATGTGGAAGGGAACGATTTTTTATCAAGGACCATCACCAACCACTTGTACGATGCCAATGAAATGACACGCGTTTCACAAAGTATTGTTCTGGGTATTGGAGGCGCTAAGGTTGTGGAAGCCTTAGGGGGTGCTGACACCTACCATTTAAATGAGGGTCACGGATTACCGGCTTTTTATCATTTGAGGGACCAGGGCGTCAAGAAAAACCAAATGGTATTTACCACGCATACCCCTGAAAAAGCAGGTAACGAAGAAAGAGACGCCCGTCATTTGAATCGTTGCGGATTTTTCGGGAGAACCTTGTCTGAAGGGGAACTTCAAAAAGAAATGGTAAACGGAGGGATGATCAACTATACGGTTTCTGCGCTTCGTATGGCCAAAAAAGCAAATGCCGTGTCTAAACTTCATGCAAAAGTGGCCAAAGACATGTGGAAAGACTATGACCGAACTTGCAAGATCATTCCGATCACTAATGCGCAAAACCAGAGTTTCTGGCAGGATGTGACCCTAGAGAAAGCTTATAAAAAGAATAATATCAAAGCCTATTTAAAAAGAAAGGCCGAATTGAAAAGCGAACTTTTTGAAGAAGTTCTAAATCAAACCAATAAGTGCTTTGACCCTAATGTGCTCACCTTTGTGTGGGCAAGGCGATTTGCAGGTTACAAACGTGCCGACCTTTTGCTGCATGATCTCGAGCGCTTTAACAAATTGATCAGCAATGAAAAATATCCGGTGCAGATCATCTGGGCGGGCAAGCCCTACCCTATGGATTATTCGGCCATCGATATCTTCAACCATCTTGTGCATCATTCCAAAGCGGCCCCTAACCTGGCCGTTCTGATCGGCTATGAAATGGACCTTTCAAGAAAACTTAAAAACGGTTCAGACGTATGGTTGAATACCCCCCGCATCACAAGAGAAGCTTCTGGAACAAGTGGAATGACAGCTGCCATGAACGGTTCTGTCAATGTTTCAATTAACGACGGATGGATCCCTGAATTTCAAAAAAATGGCAAAAACGCCTTTGTATTGCCCGAAGTTGACCATCAGCTACCCGTCTGGGACCAGGATAAAATTGATGCTGACAATCTGTACGACATTCTTGAAAATGAAGTGATCCCAACCTATTACGACAATCCTGAAAAATGGCAGAAAATTGTCTTCAATGGTATTGACGACGTGATCCCGGCTTTTTCAAGTCACAGAATGGCGGATCAGTATTACAAAAAAATGTTCTGATACGATCAATAAGAATTTGCATCAGTGATTCGATTAGGGTGGTTTGAAATTTCAAACCACCCTTCTTTTTCCTGTTGAACAAGGGTACCCTATACATAAAAAATAATTTTGTACATTAGACACATTGCGAATTGAATTGACCATCATTAACCTCAACCCGCCAGTGTCCTATGCATTTCTATTTTAAACCTCGTTACAACGGTAAGATCGTCTTGCTGTTTTTATGCCTTGCTTTTATCTTTTCATCCTTTCATCTGACAGGACAGGAACAGATCGGACGGCCATTCATCACTAATTATTCCTATCAGGATTACCAAGGTCATCCAACAAATTGGTGGGCCCTGGAAGACAAGGATGGCATCATGTACTTTGCCAACAACAATGGTCTTTTGCAATACGACGGGGTCAATTGGAACCTGATCAATATTGACGATCATGGTGTCAGGTGCATGGTCTATGATGATCAAGGCGTCATGCATGTTGGAAGTGACAATGATTTCGGTTATTTGAAACAAAATGCAAAAGGCGAATATGAATATTTTTCACTCAAAGATAAAGTTCCGGAAGAACACAAGCTGATTGGTACTGTATGGGAAGTGGATAATTATAATGGACGGATTATATTCAGAACCACAAACAAGCTCTACTGCTGGGATGGTGAAAAAATAAAGGTCATCGTTTCTGAGGATGCTTACCATGTAGGGAAGATTATTCACGGTACCTATTACATCAGGATATGGAACAGGGGCCTTTGCTATCTTACCGACGAGGATACCCTGGAACTGGTCCCGGGTGGGGAAATTTTTGCGGATGAAAGAATCTATGTCATCTTGCCCTACGACGAAAAACAGGTGCTTTTAGGGTCAAGAACCATGGGTTTCTTCTTATATGACGGAGAAACATTCAAGCCTTTTCAGGTCGAAATTGATCCTGAAATCCTAAAGGCAGTATATTTGCCGGGAATTGCACTTGACAATGGGAATTTTGTGATCAATACTTTTGCAGCCGGTACCTACCTGATCGATCACAACGGCAAACTCATCCAGAAATTTACCACAGAGAACGGGCTTCAGGATGGCAGTACAAGTTTTACCTACCTGGACTCCAGGGGTGTGCTTTGGATGCCTCTTTTCAACGGGATCTCAAAGGTAAACCTGAATTCTTCCACGACTGTGCTGGACAACAATATGGGGCTGGCCACAAAAGTGGTCTTCTCTACCTACAGATTTAAAGACATCCTGTATCTGGGCACGAACAACGGCATTTTTTACCTGGATGAAAAAGCAAAAAAACTGGTCCTGGTCCAGGGGACCTTAGGACAGGTCGCAAATTTTCTGGAAGTGGACGGGCGTCTGTACAGTGGAACTGGTAGCGTCGGGCTGATTGAGCTCAACGGAACAAAAGTGACAACCATCAGGAATAATGATAACTATGATTTCAGGGTCAATCGATTAGAAATATCCAAACTTGATTCTAAAAGAATGTTTGTTCAAACCATGGACGGGTTGGCCAGCCTGTATTTCAATGAATCAACGGGGCAGTTTGAAGAGGAATCTTTTACCACAGAACACAGGAGAAGAGACATCACTGAGCGTGAAGACGGAGGCTTATGGGATCTATCAGAAAATGAAGGAGAACTGAACCTTTTGAAGCCCGCCATGATCAATGGCAGAATGGATCTTTCAAAATCTGAGATTATCGTCTATGATGCAGCCAACGGCCTCCCTGAAAAAGGATTTGGCTTTTTCGATATCCTTGATGAAATTGCAGTTTTTCATGGTGAAACAAAGAGCACTTATGGCTATAATGAGGAAACAGACCGTTTTGAGAAAAAGAAATTTTTCTTTGATGAACTCATCAAATGGGAAGGCAGAGGAGATGGCTTTCCAATGCATCGAGATCATCTCGATCGACTTTGGTTTAGAATCGGAGGCGAAATTGTTGTGGCCTCAAAAAAGGATGACGGGTCCTATGATTTTAATACCCAGACCTTTAAAGAGTTAAAAAACAGGAATATTTATTCAGTTAATGTCGATCCGTCTTCAACAGAGACCAATACAACAGCATGGTTTTCAGGTCCTGACGGAGTGGTTCGCTATGAAGGAAATCTTGAAAACAACTTTAGAGGAAAATTAAATGTGGCGATTCGAAACATGAATATTGCAGGTGATTCCCTGGTCTTTGCAGGGGGGGTTGACTTTCCGGATAAAATGAATATTAGCCATGACTATAATTCGATCTCTCTGGGTTATGCCGCACCTTTCTTTATCGGCCAGAAAGACATGCAGTACAGTACGTATTTGGAGGGACTGGACAAAGACTGGTCTGAATGGACCAAACAGGCTACCCGCGAATATATAAACTTACCGGCCGGCAAATACAGTTTTAAGGTAAAGGCCAAAAACGTATTTGGTGATGAAAGCGAAGAAGCCATGGTAAGCTTTATGATCACACCTCCCTGGTATAAAACCTGGTGGGCCTATCTCTTGTATTTCGTAGGATCATTAGCCTTGGTCTATACCATCGTCAGATCAAGAACCAATATTTTGATCAAGCAACGCAAGGTGCTGGAAGAAAAAGTTGAAGAAAGAACAGCCGAGGTGCACCAAAGACTGGATGAACTCGCGACAGTCAATGAAGTGAGCCAGGCTTTGACCCAGAAACTTGAACTGGGAGAACTGATAAAAATGGTGGGGGATCAAATGAAAAATCTGTTTAAATCGGATATCACCTATCTGGCCCTGCTGGATACTGATCAAGGCATGATCAATTTCCCTTATCAGGATGGAGATTCCATGCCTCCGATGAAATACGGGGAAGGTCTGACCTCCAGTATCATCAAAACAGGAGAATCCTTATTGATCAACAAAGACAAGGATATCATGGCCACATATGATAAAATAGGGGTGGAACAAACGGGTAAAAGAGCAATCTCTTATCTGGGGGTACCAATTCCTGTTGAAGACAAGATCATTGGGGTGTTGAGTGTTCAAAGCACCAAACACGCCAGTCGGTTCACAGAAGAGGACAAATCATTGTTAAGCACCATTGCCATCAACGTTGGGGTGGCCCTTCACAATGCAGAACTCTATGAGGAAGCCAAGGAGGCCAAAGCAAAGGCAGAAGATGCCAATGAGGCCAAGAGCGCATTTTTGTCTACCGTGAGCCATGAATTGAGAACACCTCTGACCTCGGTGCTTGGTTTTGCCAAGATCATCAGGAAGCGTCTGGAAGACAAAATCTTCCCCGCTGTAAATGTTGAGGATCAGAAGATCAAGAAAACCATGAAACAAGTGAGTGAAAACCTCAATGTTGTGGTATCTGAAGGCGAACGGCTCACCAATTTGATCAACGATGTGCTGGACCTGGCAAAAATAGAATCCGGACGCATGGAATGGCACCTGAAACCTGTGTTTTTGCAGGATGTAATCAGCAGGGCCATCGCGAGCACCTCTTCGCTTTTCGATCAAAAAGGATTGAAACTGACCAAGAATATTTCACCCGACCTGCCACTGGTCAGCGGTGATGAGGACAAACTGATCCAGGTGGTGATCAATCTGCTTTCTAACGCAGTGAAATTTACCGACAAAGGAAAAGTTTCCATAGATGCCTACCTTGACAAGGGCCAGATCATGGTGGAGGTTCAGGATACAGGCATCGGTATTTCAGAAGATGACAAGCACAAGGTGTTTGAACGCTTTCGCCAGGCAGGTGATACCCTGACTGACAAACCTCAGGGAACCGGACTGGGCTTGCCCATTTGCAGGGAGATCATAGAACACCATGGCGGGATCATCTGGATGAAAAGTGAAATTGGAGTAGGAAGTTCTTTCTTCTTTTCCATCCCGGTCATGGGCGATGTCAGCCGTGAGCAACCCATACAGCTTGACCGCATCCTGAAGAGTTTGAAAAAACAGATCAAACATTCCTCACTGAACGATGTGAAAAATGTACCCACCATACTCGTGGTTGATGATGACACACCCATCAGATCCCTGTTGAGGCAGGAACTTACGGATGCAGGCTATCAGGTAACTGAAGCTGCAAACGGAAAAGCGGCACTCGACATGGTCCGCATGTCAAAACCAGACCTGATCATCCTTGATGTCATGATGCCAGAGATCAATGGTTTTGACGTGGCAGCGGTGCTTAAAAACGATCCCAACACCATGGACATCCCGATCATCATCCTGTCGATTGTACAGGACAAGGAACGCGGTTTTAAAATTGGTGTTGACCGATACCTCACCAAGCCCATCAATACGGAACAACTTTTCCACGAAGTGGATGCCCTGCTTGAACAGGGGGTTTCCAAGAAGAAAGTCATGGTTGTTGACGACGATGCCACCGCGGTAAAAACGCTTTCGGATGTCTTGACTGCCAGGGGTTATAAGGTTTTGGAAAGCAATGCCGATGAACTGATGAAAAAAGCAAAAGAGACACAGCCGGATATCATCATGCTTAATTCAGTCTTGAACAGCGATCATAAAATGATCAAGGACCTCAAGATCCAAAAGGGAATGGAAAATGTCATGGTATTCATTTATGAATAGAAAAACTGCTAAATCAATCATATGGAACAAAAATTATTAATTGTTGACGACGAAGCGCATATCAGAATGCTCATAGAACAAACCCTGGAAGACCTGGAAGACGAGGGGGTGGAACTGCTGTTCGCTGAAAACGGTGAACAGGCACTGGAACTGATCAAAAAAGAAGAACCCAATCTTGTTTTTCTGGATGTCATGATGCCAAAAATGAATGGCATGGAGGTTTGCTATAAGGTGAAGAAAGAGTTGAATTTAAATCATGTTTACATTATTCTGCTTACGGCCAAAGGCCAGGAAGTTGACCGTAAAAAAGGCCTCGACATGGGAGCCGACAGGTACATGACCAAACCTTTTGACCCGGATGAGATGTTGTCTGTTGCCGAAGAGATACTTAAAAAATAACCATGATCAACAAGGAGGTTAAATACTATGGCAGGATCCTTAAAAACATTCTGAAAGACCCTAAAATAACGGGTCTGCTGGAAAGTTTAAGTCAGCACATGCAACTCAGGTTCAGGGTTACTTTTGCTGATGGTATCGTGCTGTGGGGTGAAGACCTGTCTTATGATCATGTATTTGGGCTTGAGGAAAACGAAGTTTCCTTTGGGAGCATAAGCGCCGATTCGGAGCAGGGCCAAGTCATCACCGATTTGCTCATGACACTGATCAGAAAAGACCTTCAGAAGAAAAAAATTGGGAATGAAGTCCTGGGTCTTTACCGGGAAATCAATATGATTTATGATTTTAGCGAAAGGCTTTCTGAGACCATTGAAGAAACCTCAATAGCAGAAATGGCCCTTACAGAGGCCTCCCAGATCATCAATGCCTCACACGGCCTTTTTCTCATTTATGAAAAAGAACAGGATAAGGTGGTACAGCTCGCTGCCTTTGGAGAGGATGCTGACAGGGAGTCAAACATCCTGAACCAGAATCTGGTCCTCAAAGAACTGATCAAAAGAGGCACCTCTTCGATTGTGCCCCATGACAGGATCAAATCTAATCCGGCACTGAAGCATCTCGAAGCGGTTATGTATGCGCCACTGAAGGTAAAAAGCCATACCCTGGGTATGGTGATACTGGGGCACAGCGAGCCGAGGGAATTTACGGCAGCTGAATTAAAACTGCTGACCACCATTGCCCTGCAATCCGCAGTGGCCATTGAGAGCGCCCAGTTATACCAGAAAGGTTTGCGGGCGGCAAAAGAAAGAGAAGAGGCCATCACCGCAATTCACAAGGTAAGTCAGAAATTTGTTCCCAATGAATTTATCAAATCACTTGGGAAAAACACCATTACCCAAGTCAATTTAGGTGACCTTGTTGAAAAGGAGGTTACCGTGATGTTCGTCGATATAAGAGGTTTTACCTCTATTTCTGAGAATCTGAACCCGAAAGATAACTTTTTGTTTATCAATTCCTTCAACAATAGAATGGGACCCATTATCAGAAAAAACAAAGGCTTCATCATGCAATACCTCGGAGATGGATTTATGGCTCTTTTCCCGGAAGGTTCACAGAATGCCCTGCGGGCCTCTGTTGAAATGAACAAAGAGCTGGAAGATTTCAATGAGGAAAGAATTCAGAAAAACAGGTTACCCATTAAAATAGGTATAGGAATGCAGAACGGTAACCTGATCATGGGCATCACCGGAGACGTTGAAAGACTGGATGCTGCCATCATTTCAGATACCGTGAACACTGCTTCACGTATTGAAGGCCTTTCAAAACATTTTGGATCGAATATTCTGATCACCGAACGATGTATCCAAAATATGAATGACCCCGAAGAATTTGACTTCAGGTTCCTGGGTCCGGTACAGGTAACCGGAAAACAAAGGCCCATAAGGCTTTATGAATGCATCAATGGAGACGAAGCTACTTTATACAAGCATAAATTGGAGACCCTGGGCACTTTTAATGAAGGGATGAAGCTTTATTTTAACAAAGAATTCGCCATGGCTGCGGTTACTTTTCAGCAGATCATAAAAATGAACAAGGACGATCACACTGCCAGGCTACTGCTCAACCGGGCGGCACACCTGATCACGAAAGAAATCGGGGATGACTGGAAGGGTGTCGAATCGATCGCCAAGAAATAATTCAAAAGTGTAACATTTAAATTTTTCCGGTATCTTTATGTAAACAAATAGCACTATGATCAAAATCTGGTCTGATCTCAACCAAAAATTTTATATCATGAAAAATGCATGCATCAAATTGATCCTTCCCGTACTGATCCTGTTTATCAGTACTGTCTTTGCCCAGCAAAAAACATTCAACGTCGATTCCTTTGACGAAGTGATCATCAGTCCACACATTGAGGTCTCTTTTATACAGGCTGATCAGGAATCCGTCATTATTGACAATCTGGATGTGGGTTCCGATAAATTAAATGTGGAGGTAAAAGGAAAAACCCTTCATATCTACCTGGACGATGCCAAGGTATACACGAAATCTGAAAAAGTAAAAACAAGTGAATACAAAAGCAGGGAATCCATCTATGAAGGAACGAAGGTAACGGCACGGGTTTTTTACAAAAAGTTGAACCTGCTTTCACTGAGAGGAGATGAAACCCATAAAGTTGAAAGCGCATTGAAAGGAGACAAGCTGTCTCTCAAAATTTATGGAGAGTCCAGGGTCTATTTAAATGAGATTGATCATGATGAATTCCATACCGTTATTTACGGAGAGGCCTACCTGGAAGTAAAACAGGGCAGAGCCGACCGGCAAAAAGTAGTTTCATACGGAGAAAGTGAGGTAAACACCCTTGGCGTCAACAACAAAACAGCAAAAATTACGGCCTATGGGGAAGGAAATATCAAACTCAATGTGAGCGATGAACTAAAGATCACCGCCTATGGTGAGGCTTCTATTGAATACAAAGGCAGCCCTATGGTAAGTCATGGCCTTGTTCTTGGTGAAGCGAGTATCCATCAGATCCATTAATTCTCCGGGCGAGAGAAGGACTTTACAGATTTGAATACTGAAACAGCGCATCAGTATTCAGGTTTTTTGTGTTATATATTTGACATTGCCTCAGTCGACATGACCCTTAGACTCGTTTTCTCTGAATTCCTTTTCCAAACTCCTTTACTGACAAAATAATACTACCAGCAGAAAAAAATGAGTTTTGATCCGGTGAAAATCGTATAAGAAACTTGATACACCTTTCTCATTTCAGGGCTAATGAAAAAATTTAATATCTTCAAAACTCTTACACTCAGCTATTTTATTATACAAATTTCATGATGAATCCAAATTAAACCCTCTGTGCCCAATGGAGGTCAAAGGAAGTCAAAAAAAAAGTTGAAGTTTGCCTGAATTTAAGCTAAAAAATTATACTTTTATCCTAAATTGATCGAAAAGTATAACAAATAAAAAGTACTTTTATGAGAAGCAGCATTCACAGAGAAATTACACAATTAAGTCCTGAAGACAGTTTTTTGGTCTACGAAAGGGTGAAAGATGATTTTGATTTTCCCATACATTTTCATCCCGAATATGAATTGAATTTCATTTACAAGGGTCAGGGAGTGAGAAGGATCATCGGAGATCATTCAAGTGATATCACTGATGTGGAACTGGTGCTGGTGGGCCCAAATTTAACCCATGGCTGGGAACTTAATAAATGTACCTGCAAGGAAATTTATGAGATAACAGTCCATATACAGCAGGACCTGCTGGATGATAAAATGCTTTCCAGAAGAATCTTCAAAAGCATCCGGGACATGCTGAACAGATCAAGGCACGGCATTCTCTTTTCCACTAAAACAACCATGGAGATCATGCCCAGGCTCATGATACTTCCAAAATTGCACGGAATCAAATATTACTTGGAATTTATTTCCATTTTACACGACCTTGCCAGATCCAGTGATCAAACCCTTTTATCTAACCAGTTTTCGGAGATCAATGATTTTCAAAACAGTGAAAGGATCAAAAAGGTTTACGAATTTATTCACGACAATTTTCACCGCAGGATCGGTCTGGATGAAATCTCAAAATTGGTGAATATGAGCCCTGTTTCTTTTAACCGTTTTATCAAAAAACGAACTGGAAAAACTTTTGTAAGTTATGTGAATGACACGCGAATCAGTTACGCTTCAAGATGGCTGATCGAATCCGAAAAGGGTATTTCGGAGATCTCATATGACTGCGGTTTTAACAATATAGCCAATTTCAACAGGATCTTTAAGAAATCAAAAAACTGTACGCCCAGTGAGTTTCGAAAAGAATTTTCAGGTATGCAACGTGTATTGTGATTCCTTCTCACATGTCTTAAAACCATAAAAAAACTCCGGAAAAAAATTCTTTCAGGAGTTTTCGATAGTTAAAAAAGCCAGTGAATTATCCCATTATTATTTCAACTGAATGCGCTTTACCTGCTTCAAGCAACGGAATCTTGTTGGATTTTATTCTCGATCGGTTTACTATAATTTCTTTGACGCCCTTGCTGACGTGTTCGGGATTTCTTATCTGCAGCTGGTAGGTCGCCCCGCGAAACTTTCTTTGCATTTTAAATCCGTCCCATTTCTCAGGGATACACGGATCCACCAGCAAGCCGTCATATGCCGGCCTTACACCCAGAATATATTGGGTGATGGCATAAAAATTCCAGGACGCTGTTCCCGACAACCAGGAGTTTTTTGCTTCCCCGGGCTTAAAGGCCTCTTTTCCTGCGATCATCTGGCAATACACATAAGGCTCTACCTTGTGCAACTCAGATATATCTTCTAAAAAACTCGGGGCAATCTTGGTGTAATAATCATAGGCTGCATCTCCCCTTCCAATCATGGTTTCACCGATCATGATCCACGGATTATTGTGACAAAATATCCCTCCGTTTTCTTTGTATCCGGCCGGGTAGGTTGAAATTTCTCCATATTCAATGTGGTATTTCGTAAAAGCAGGATAGTTCAGTACCAACCCGTAGTCACAATCAAGGTATGTTTTAACGGAATCCAGTGCCTTATGTACCATCCCTTCATGTTTACCGATCCCTGCCATACTGCACCATCCCTGAGATTCTATAAAAATCTTAGCCTCTTCGTTTTCTTTTGATCCGATCTTCTTTCCGTAATAATCGTAGGCTCGAAGATACCATTCACCATCCCATCCGTGTGTTTTGACCGACTCGATCATCTGATCTACATGCACCTGGGCTTTGTCTGCCTCCTGATTATTCCCAATATATCTGCAAAGTTCAATATATTCTTTCCCATAAACCACGAACAATCCTGCGATCATCAAGGATTCTGCAGTATCCCCTTTTTGATTGCCTGTTGTCTGAAACGATTCATTCGGGTCACTTGAAAAGCAGTTCAGGTTCAAACAGTCATTCCAGTCGGCCCTCCCAATCAATGGGAGTTTATGGGGTCCCAGATTGTTGACAACGTGATAAAAGGAGGCTTTCAGGTGTTCAAAATGTGGTTTGGCCCTTGTGGGATCGTTGTCGAAGGGCACCATTTCGTCCAGGAGGGAAAAATCGCCTGTTTCCTTAATATAGGCCGTAGTCGAGAGGATGAGCCATAAGGGGTCGTCATTAAAATCACCTCCTATAGCTGAATTTCCTTTTTTTGTCAGCGGCTGATACTGGTGATAACACGATCCATCTTCAAACTGAGTAGAGGCGATGTCAAAAATTCTTTCTCTCGCTCTTTCCGGGATCTGATGAACAAATCCGATCAGGTCCTGGTTCGAATCCCTGAAGCCCATTCCGCGCCCGATACCAGATTCAAAGAAAGAAGCAGATCGCGACATGTTAAAGGTTACCATACATTGATATTGGTTCCATACATTCACCATTCTGTCAAGCTTGTCATCGCCAGACTCAATCGAAATCGTATTGAGCAAATCATCCCAATACTTGCGAAGTGCATTATAGGCCTTGTCTACCTTGGCTACTGTGTCATATTTTTTGATCATTTCCTTGGCAGGCTGCTTGTTGATCACAGATTTAGATTCCCATTTGTCGTCCTCTGCAACCTCCACATAACCCAGCATAAATACAAAGTCCTTTTGTTCGCCGGGCTGTAACTCTATTTCAAGGTAATGTGAAGCTATTGGCGACCATCCGTGGGCCACTGAGTTTCTTGGAGCACCTTCAGTTACTGCATCAGGGGCATCGAAACCATTATACAATCCGACAAAGGTTTCCCTATCTGTATCAAAGCCTTGAATATCGCTATTGACAGAATAAAAAGCGTAATGATTTCTTCTTTCCTTAAATTCTGTCTTATGATAAATAACACTATTTTCAATTTCAACTTCGCCTGTATTGAAATTCCGCTGAAAATTCGTCATGTCATCCTCTGCATTCCACAAGCACCATTCTATAAAAGAAAATAACTTTAATTTTTTTACTTCCTCTCCTTCATTTTTCAAATTGAACTTTTGAATTTCTCCCCAAAATCCAAGAGGTATAAATTGTAATACTTCAGCCCTTACTCCATTTTTACTCCCAATGAATTTACTGTAGCTCATACCATGTCGGCACTCGTAATGATCCAGTTCAGTTTTCAAAGGTTTCCAGCCTGGAGACCATAGGGTGTCACCGTCTTTGATATAAAAATATTTTCCGCCATCATCAACTGGAACATTGTTATACCTGTAACGGGTCAGGCGCCTGAATTTTGCATCTTTATAAAAAGTATAGCCGCCGCCTGTGTTAGAGGTCAGGGAGAAAAAATCTTCATTACCCAGGTAATTGATCCAGGGATAAGGGGTTTTTGGGTTTGTAATGACGTACTCTCTGTTGGCATCGTCAAAATGACCGTATTTCATTGTTTGTGAATTTATGTCTTTACTATTCGGTTCTTTTTTCCAACATCCTTCTTTCATTCAGTTCAATCGTAATCTCATCCAGTTTTTTCTGATTGAGCGGATACAAGAGCATCAATCCGGCGGCTAAAACAGTGATAGAAGCAGGAATCCAGCTCATCAGCATGATAATTCCCGGGATGGCGCCTTTAATGGCAACCGCGTCCTGACCGCTGTAATGAAAAGCCCCTAGAACCAGACCTATGATGGCTCCGGCAATTCCTCCGCCGAACTTGGTTGCAAAAGAACCCGCAGAATAAATCAGGCCCGTGGCCCTGCGATTGTTCTTGAATTCAGAATAATCAGCGGCGTCACCAAGCATCACAAAAAACAATGTAGGAAAGATGGCTGAAGCAAATTCGGAAACGATTCCTATGGTAAAGATGGCCTCGACATCCTCGGGTCCTACAAATGCAAAAAGGGTGTTGACTCCTCCCGAAAACAGTAGGGCTGCAATAAATAAATTACGTTTGCCCATTCGCTTACCAAGTGGTGCCGTGATCATGGCACCGGCAACCGAGGCAAGCATGAGTGCCACCAAAAAAGAGGCAGCCAGCAATTGGTTGTTCAGATAGTGTGTAAAATATATGATTACGATTCCCTGCTTGATAGAATTATAAACGTTGAATAGTAGTCCGATCACGAGTAACACCAGCCAGGGCTTGTTGGAGACAAGGTCTTTCAGATCCTGCTTCAGGTTATTCCTTTGTGCCTTTGGTGGCTTCACCCTTTCCCTGGTCGTATAGAATGTAATGAACATAAAGAGTGTCAGAAAAACAGACATCACATACATGGAATTACTGTAGCCCTCCTTTTGATCAATGATGGAAATGCTCTCACTTGTGATATCGGGTTCCCCTGAAACGATAAAAGCGTAGGTCTCGTTGGCCTTTACCGGAAAACTCTTGCCTTGGGTCGGTTCATTGTCTTCTGCCAGTTTTTCCGGATCGTCCCATGTAAATGCCGCAATACCGTTCTCTGTTTTGATATTCACACTCGACACATCTTTCGGTGCAGAAACCACGACACGGAATTTTTCTTTATCGAGTTGCTGAACCGCTACAGTCGGGTCAACATTCCCGAAATAGGCCACCAAAAAAAGCAGGGCGCCCTGTACGAGCATTCCCCCTCCAAATGCCCCAACCATCCTGAAAGAACCCAAAGAAGTACGTTCTTTATCATCTCCGGTCATCACCCCCATCAGGGCACCATAAGGAATGTTATTGGCCGTGTAAATAAGGGTAAAAAAGATATAGGTGATATAAGCATATACTATTTTGCCAGAAGCACCCAGTTCAGGGCTCGAAAACAACAAAGAAAGAATTACTCCCAAAGGAATGGCCGTCCATAATATCCATGGACGGAACTTACCGTACTTCGAGTTTGTTCTGTCTCCGATGATGCCCATAAGCACGTCGCTGATTCCGTCGCTAAAACGTGCAACCAACATAAGAACACCAACCGTTACAGGGCTCAGTCCGAATACGTCTGTGTAAAATACAAATAAAAATGTAGCTACACCTCTCCAGGCAATATTCGCCGCTCCGTCACCCAGTCCGTAGCCTAATTTTTCCTTGAAAGATAACTTGTCTGCAGCTGCCATGAATCAAAAATATTAATGTTTGATGGTCAAAATTACATATCCCAATAGGAATGTTTTAATACTATTTTGTCATTAACGAATCCTTTTTTGCGAACCTTAGAATTTTATTCTCCCACTCTGAATATGAGGTATTTGCTCAGTTATGTCTTCAGATTCAGGGCGTGTGATTTACAACCTGTCTTCAACCTCTTTACGAAAGGGGGCCGAAGCCTGTGCTCCTAATCTTCCAACTCCAATGGAAGCTGCACAGTTGGCAAATTCCAATGCCTCATTCCAGCGCATTCCTTCGGCCAGGGCAACAGCGAGTGCGCCGTTAAAAATATCCCCTGCCCCGGTTGTATCCTTCACCACAGATTCCATGGCCGGGACTAAAAATTCAAGTGCCGAATTCTTAAAAAAAGCGCCCTTATCGCCCAATGTGATGACTACATTTTTGACCCCCTTGTCCAAAAATCTTGTTGCAGCTTCAGATGCTGATTCAAAATCTTCTACCACAATGCCAACCTGTTTGAATGCCTCTGTTTCATTAGGAGTAATCAGGTCAATTTTTCTGTAAAGTCCGTCAGGCAGTTTGATTGCCGGAGCCGGATTTAGAATTACTTTTTTCCCTAAATCATTCGCAAGGTCAATTGTATATTTTACTGTTTGCAAAGGAACTTCGAGCTGCACCAGAACCAATTCAGCTTCCTTTATCCTGTTTTTGGCCCCTTCAATGTCTTGCACCGATAATTCATTATTTGACCCGGGTGCCACCACAATGGTATTCTGCCCCGTTTCATTAAGCACAATGGTGGCCACGCCGGAAGGATGCACTGGATCTTGATATATATAATCAGTTTGTATATGATCTTTTTTTAACCCGGCTATCGCCTTTTCCCCGAATCCATCGATACCAACTCTTGCCACAAAAGTTACCAGACCACCAAGACGAGCCGCAGCCACAGCCTGATTGGCTCCCTTTCCTCCTGCAAAAGTGTTGAAAACACCACCGATCACGGTCTCACCTGGCGCTGGAAAATGCGAGGTCTGAATCACGAGGTCCGTATTGGAACTACCTACCACGACAATTTTTTTGTTCATCATCGTCATTGTTTTACACGGGCATAAACGATCAGTATCAATCCTATGATAAAAAAGGTGAACATCATACGGATGAGTTTCCTTGTCCCGGATTTTGCCGATTTGAATTCTTTCCAGACAAAAACTCCCCAAATGGCGGCCACCATGGTGGCGCCCTGACCAAGGCCATAGGAAATTGCAAATCCAGCCTGTTCAGAGGCCATTAAACTAAAAGACATTCCAATGGCCCAGATGACTCCTCCCAACCAGCCAATGCTGTGTAGTTTAAGGTTTCCTTCTGAGAAATACGATCGATAAGTTACTGCTGAGCCTGAAAATGGCCTGGCCATGACGATCGAATTCCATAGAAAGTTGGATATAAAAATCCCTACTGAAAATACGAACAGGGCACCATAGGGTGTCATTTTCCCCACTTCAGGCATGCTGTAATCAGCAGCTATGGAATCTGCTACAAAGCGAAAAAAGAATCCCATAAGTACTCCCGCGGCTACGGATAAAAAAATACCCTTGGAAGATACTTTTTCTTCTGCAGCCGAAATGTTCCTATAGGCTTTTGCATCTAATAAAATGGCTAACACAACAAACAGCACCCCTGTAAACAGGATCACAGGATCACCTACAGTATATTTTATATAATTCACTACCACTCCAATCACCAGTGCCAATCCGATCCCAATCGGAAAGGCTACGGCCATCCCTGCGATGTCAATAGCGGCCACGAGTAAAATATTTGCCAGATTAAAGACCACTCCCCCAAGGAAAGCGGATAAGAGGTATTTCTGCTCTGCCTGCATGAGGTCAGAGACAAAAGGCCTTCCAGCCTCACCAATACTTCCGAAGGTCAGCCCAAAAATGAGAGCACATAACACAATACCGATCACATAGTCCCAATAAAACAATTGAAATGGCCATTGTTTTGAAGCAAGTTTTTGGGTATTCGCCCAGGAACCCCAACATAACATTGTTATGAAGAGCAGCCCCACTGCCACCGAAAATGAATTAATAATGACCATGTTCTGTAGGTAATAAGATGCTTTTGCTTAAATCAATTCGATCAAGATCCAGTCACGATTTACACATCGCATCCCTTGCCAGCTGATTACTTCAATAATATTAGTTTTTACTCTTGTTAAAAATGCCCTCCATTTCTTCCAGGGTCTTCCCTTTTGTTTCAGGAATCCATTTCCAGGTAAAGAAGATGATGAACAGGATAAAGGCCGAGAACAAAAAGTAGGGCAGCGAATTGTTCCAGGTTCCTCCGTCAGCAACCAAAGCATTGGCCTCACTTTCGACAACAATAGGAAAGGTCTGAGAAACAAAATAATTGGCAAGCCATTGGGCCGCTACCGCAATCGCCATAGCTGTACTTCTGATACTGTTGGGAAACATCTCAGACAATAGCACCCACACGATGGGTCCCATAGACATGGCAAAAGATCCAATGAACAAAAGAATTCCAACCAGGCAGATGATTCCCTCTGCACTTGAAATAGCAGGCAATCCCGCTGAATTTACTGCTGAATAATCACTCAAATACAAGGTGAAACCCATGATCAGGAAACCAATTAACATCCCAAAACCACCTATAATGAGTAAAGGCTTTCGGCCCAGTTTGTCTACCGTAAACATGGCAATGAAGGTGAACAAAAGGTTTACCGTGGCCAACAGAATTTGCTGCAGCAAGATATCATCCTTGCCAAATCCGAGGGCCTGTTCAAAGATATCGGCACCATAATAAAGTACCGCATTGATTCCCGTAAATTGTTGCAAAATTGACAAAACTGTTCCGATAATTACAATAGGGAACAAGGATTTTTTGAAAATTGAAACTTTTTCAACCGAACCTTCCTTTTCTATAGATTCCTTGATTTCAACAAATTCTTTATCAGCCATTTCCTGACCGTGAATAGCAACCAAAACATTTTTGGCTTCCTCTTCCTTTCCTTTGATCATCAGCCATCTCGGGCTCCTTGGTACCATAAATAACAGGATCAAAAATGCCAGTGCAGGCACCAGTTCCGACCAGAACATATACCTCCAGCCATAATCTATATTTTGCTGTTCGGTCAATCCGTTCCCAATAAAATAAGTGGCAAGAAAAACCACAAAAAACCCTATGACTACAGCCATTTGATAATAGGTGACGAGCGTACCCCTGTTCTTCGCTGGTGAAATTTCTGCAATATACATAGGAGCATTCATAGATGCCATACCTATGGCGATACCTCCCAATATCCTGAAAACCACCATTAATGTCATTGATTCAGGCAACATTTCGGGCAAACCGGACCCCCAGGCAGAGACAGAGAAAAGAATCGCCGAAATGATCAAAGATTTCTTCCTCCCGATAGATTTTGAGATCACACCCGCCGAGGCAGCTCCTAATAAAGCTCCTATAAGGGCACTACTCACTATAAAACCTTTTAACCAGCCTGTTAATTCAAAATATTTCGAAAAATAAAATTGAGTACCGTTGATCACACCCGTGTCATATCCGAAAAGTAATCCCCCGAGTGTTATTACAATCGTTACGAAATAAATATTGATTCTTTTTGTGCTAGTTTGTCCCATAATAAGTTAGTGATTAAAAAAATTTGCTTTGCAAGATAGAAGTTATTTTTGATTAACAATAGAACTTGGATAGTTTTTGAAAACTCCCTGGACGATCTTTCGAGTTGATTAATGGCTTGTTATAAATCCTTATATGCAGCATCAAGCCAGTCCATTCTTTCCTTATACCAGGATTTCAAGTGATCAACTTCTGCCTGATG
>JAHEHF010000089.1 GCA_024644745.1 Flavobacteriaceae bacterium | reverse complement strand
TTTTTTTAGACGCATCCGTAAAAATTTGGCAGAGGATAACAAACCTGTAAAATATATGAGATATGCTATAGGGGAAATCATTTTGGTGGTTGTTGGCATATTGATTGCCTTGCAGATCAATAATTGGAATGAAGAAAAGAAAGCCAGAACGGAAGAAATTAAAATCCTGCAAAGCATAAAACTTGACTTTATAAATGTGATTGAAGAATGCCGGGAGAATAATGCCTTCAGAAAAAAGATCCTGGCGGCTACGAATGAATTTTATGCCATTATCAACAACAGAGCTCAGGGGTACTCAGAAATACAGCTTGACAGCATCATGGCCATATTGTTCATCAACCCTACCTACAATAATAAAACCGGCTCCCTGGATATTTTGTTTTCTTCCGGAAAAATAAACTCGATGAGCCAGTTGGACATCAAAGAGGCCCTGATTCTATGGCCGCAACAAATAGATGATGTCATGGAAGATGAAATTTATGCCAGTGAGAACCTTCGGTATGAATTTTATCCATTTCTTCGCAGGTATATTTCAATTCAAAATGTAAACAAACAGATTCAATATAAAAATCTTGAGTTGTTCGACAGGTCGGTCAAAACACATTTTGAAAGTGATTATGAAAGCCTCTTCAGCAATATGGAGTTTGAGGGTCTTCTTGCCACCAGAGAGCTGACCATATCAGTAAGTTTGCTGCAGACGAACGATCTTATCAAGACTGCTGAAAGAATAATTGAAATGATCGAATCTAAAATTCAAAAGTAAGGTTGAAACTATTTAGAAAAATCCGTAAAAAAATGGCCGACGACAACAGACCAACAAAATATGCGCGATATGCTGTTGGGGAAATCGTTTTGGTGGTTGTTGGAATTTTGATCGCCATACAGATAAACGATTGGAATGACCATCGCAAAGATCTTCTCAAAAAAAAGAACTTGTTAAAATCTCTGGAAGTTGAATTTGTTCAAAACCTTGATCAATTGGATACGATACTGGCATATGATATTTTGGTTGTTGAAAGTTCATTGGAATTTTTAAAACTGAAGGCAGATGATTCTATCCTGAGCGATACCGAATACATGTCGCTGCTGCTTCAGAACACGAGCTGGAACTGGACCTATGACCCACAGAACGGAGCCCTGCGATCGGGCATTTCGTCCGGCGACATCAATCTCATTGCAAACGAGACCTTGATCAATGCTCTTTTCGGATGGCGCGACGTTGTAGCCGATGCCAAAGAGAATGAAGAAAGAAGCCTGTGGACAAGGTTAGAAGCAAAATCAGTCATCGAAAAACATGTAAGAAACGTAGATTACAGAAGGACTGACAGAAAAGAGCTGGGGCAGAGTAAATTCACATCTGACTACGAAGGGTTGATCCGGGACCCTCTGTTTGAAGATTATATATCCGACCGCTATGCACGGATGCTTGATGCGGTACTGGAATTAAAAACTGTGAGGGACATGAACATCCAGATTTTGGAATTGATCAAAGAAGAGCAAATTGCAGATTAATAATGTACATAAAATGGTTTTGATCTGATTTGAATTTGTAGGCGGGGACCAGTATTTGATTTAAAACAGACCAAGGTACCTTTTATCCCTTGTTGTAAACAATTTTTTTAGTTACACATTGCATTAAGATACATACTCAAACTATGTCCTCTTTTAGTCCAGGTGTCCATTACTTTCTCCCGATAATATGATGTATGTGCAGGGGAACTCGCTGTCGAAATTGAAAAGTACTTACTTTTTTCATCCGACTTTACGCTTTCCAACCATTGTATGGTCACTGCGACTTCCTGAGTTTCTTCGGAAAAATATATCTTATAAGGTTCTAAATCTACTTTGAACCAGCCTAAAAAGTGATCTCTTATCTCGAAAATAATGTTTTTGTCTACGATAATTTCCAATGGTTGTCCATCCTCAACCCTATAAAAATTTACCCTGAACTTTAAAGATTTAAAATCATTTGAAGTGATGTTTAAATTCAGATCTTTGATATGGCATTCACCCTTTATTTTTAATTTCATACCCATTTCTTTGCTCAACCGATCATCCACATCCCTTTCGTAAGCGGTATAAAAATTAGCATGAGTCAAACCTAACCCCGCTGATGAACGTCCAATTTTTTTTGGTTTGAATTCTGTTTTTTTAGCAGTAATGATGACTTCATCCAATTCGGAGTTCATGGGTTGAAGTAACACAGCTCCATTTTTGTTTTTCAATTCAGATACAAGGTATTTCTCCTTTTTAAAACCAATAAATGAAAATATGATCGTATCAGTAGCGCTTACTTTGTCGTTTAAGATCAGTTTGAAATGTCCTAAATGATCGGAAACGGTCCCAACAGTTTTGTTTGCTATTCCAATGTTCACATACGGTAATGACTTATTATCCTCTGCATTCCTGACCTCTCCGGATATAAAATTATTTTGTGAAAATCCGATATGGTTTATGAACAGGAAAGCTAAAAATATGAGTGTCATTTTCATAGAGGAGGTGTCAAATCACAATTAAACGGATTATAAAAAAATCTGGCTTGGTAATTTTTTTCAACTGTCCCTTTTAACCACCGTGATCGTTGTTGACTTTCTATAACTCAGATCTGTGAAGAGATCGATCTTTTTATTCGAATCAAATAGCTTGATATTGGCCGTGTTTGGTGAAATGTCTCCAATATTGATGGCCTCAATTCTAATCTCAGTCAATTTTTTCGAAAGCGCTACTTCCAGTCTTTTGGTTGTGTGAGAGATCATAAATTTATCCAACACCAATTTTCCGTCTACATAAATGGATACAATATCCCCATCCTCCTTACCGGCATCCCAAATTTCCAAAACCAGCTTATCCGAATTCCAGAATACGGATGTATTCTCTCCCTCCTTGAGTGAATTTGTTTTAATGCTGTCAAGCATCTTCACAAAACTGACTTTAGACTTGGTAATGCTGTCAATTCTTTTGGATTTAGCTATTTTTTGATCTATTTTATTCAGTTTCAAATAAAGTTGCTCAGATCCGACAAGGTGAATTTCTCCGTCTATACAGGCTTGGCCATTTTTAAAAAATCCGTTGAACCTCCCTTTAACAAAGGAAGAATTGTCTGAGATCTTTAACTTCCCCTTAAAATGAACATTACAAAAATCTTGCGGCAAATATTCAGATTTTGTGTATTCAATGTCATTTTCCTCAAAAGAAAATTCCTTTGTTTGGGCATCATATTTTCCTTCAATGATATTTTTTGTTTCATCGGGACCCAATAAATCCGTAATGGAATAACCCGTGACATTCCCGTTATTTTCAGAAAAGTTAATTAAATAAGAAATGACTGTGCTGTCATTTAATTTTATCGCACCTATAAATTCATGATCGAGCTGTGAAAATAAATATTGGCAGCTCAAAAGAAAAATTAGAAAAAAATATTTTTTTTTCATGTCCTAATTTAATCTATATTTATCTACAAATAAACCTTATTAATTATGAAGCACAAAATTATTGTACCGTTATTATTGCTGTTGTTTGTAAGTTCATATTCTTACGCCTCCTTTCCTGTAAAAAAACAACAAGAAACTGTTTCAACAATTCAATCGATCGAAAACGATACATTGAATAATTATGAATTGGCTTCTTCAGCACAAGGCTCAGCAAATAACAAAAGTCAACTTACAGCCCTGTTACTGTCTATTTTTGTAGGTTGGCTGGGGGTCCACAGGTATTACCTTGGATACATTTGGCAAGGAGTAGTTCAAACCTTGACATTTGGAGTATTTGGTATTTGGACCTTAATTGATTTAATCCGGATTGCCACTGGTGATCTACAACCGAAAAGCGGACCTTACGGGAAACCCTTCGGATCCTAAAGATTTTAAAACCCGAGTGAATTTCATTCGGGTTTTTTTATTGCCTGCACCAATCCCTGCCATTGCACTGGACCACACAACAAAGCCATAGGCCTTTTTTAGAAAAGCCACTTTCCATTTGTTGGTCATTTTTGAACCTGGCATATGCTTTTAGTTCATCGGTTAGACGCATCATCGCTCTTTTTTTGAGCAACCTGCCAATCAATGTCAAACCTGGCCTTCAGGTAAGGTCTGAGTGGTCCTAAACCAATTTCCGCCCTCCGCTTGTCCACATATTCAGGTTCCTCCATTGGGTAGGGCTCACGAATCAAATTTTCAAGTTTGATCTGGGTTCCATATAATTGATTTTTCCCTTCTTCAACCAATAAACGATCTCTCATCTTGGCATATCTAAGCGGCTGTGCTTCTCCTTTTTTGAACGCCTCTTCCAGCATGGGGAAATACTTTGACCGCAATTCATGAGTTGCATGGTTGATGATAAGTGCCGCTCCGGCTGCCGCATATTCGGTTACTTCGGTAGCTGTGGGCCAGCCATACCTGTCAAGCAGCTCAAGTAGCCTTCTTTCATTTTCCTTATGATTTTTTTCCTCCAGGGCCAGTATGGGAAAGATGGCCGGGGTACTGAAATATCCTCCATTTTGGAGATATTTTCTTCTTTCGATATTACCTGCGTACATCAACCCCTGATCCTTGATGATCATTCTGAATAAGGCCTTGGCAAAGGGTTTATTTTGAATAGGATCATTTCTTAATTCATACTTTCTGATCTGTTCATCTTCTAATTTATTCCACCTGGGATCATCGATAAGACTTAAAAAATCGGGGTCGTACAAGGGATTCAATGTTGAATCTTTTCTGATGGCATAGTTTAAAAAATAAAATGATGTGTCTCTCATTTGAGAAGTCCATAACAGCGCTGCAGTCGATGCAATCTTGTAGGAAACTTCCTCAGAACCAGTTTGAGCAAAACTTTCACCATATTTCATCAAAGCAGGCATGAGCAGCCCCTGGCTCTTTAAACTGTCGGCCTCTTTGATATGATCCTGAGCAAAGGAAACCTGAAAAAAAGTGAATGCGCATAAAAGGGTAAGTGATTTTTTCATAATATACTGATTTTAAATTCTGAGGCAATGATACATGGAATCATTAATTATAAAATCGGATATCGATGAACTGCGGGTTTTGAAAAGGATATAACAATAATTGATAGTTGATCGGATCTTGATGTTCGGAACGATTCAATGCAAAAATGAGGCTTGCAGGCCATGCCATCGTATTTGCCACAACCCAACCTATCATCAGCCTTAAATTTGGCCCTGATATTATTGAACTCATGAACGAATGATTAAATCGAAGTCTAAATGCAAATCAAAACAGGATCATTTATCGCTGACCCGGGTTAAGAAAGATCTCTAACAAATCTTTTTCGAATACGACTCAAAGACTCGGGTCTCACACCCACATATGAAGCGATCAGATACTGGGGAATTCTTTGCGTCAGTCCGTAATACTTTTCAACAAAACTTCTGTATCGATCCTGGTGGTTTTGCATATAAGCTTCAAGAATCTGATTTACCATAATTTCAAATCGATGTGTAATGATCTGGCGACCGATCAGATTACCGTTCTTAGTTGAGTTATAGATGTTTTGAATTTTTGGATAATCAATGACAAGCAGCTCGCAATCTTCAATGGCCTGTATATTCTGCACCGAAACAGAAGCATTTCGAAAGCTTTGATAATCGCCTATAAACTCGCCTTCACTTGTAAACTCAAATGTAGACTCTTCGCCATCTTTGTCAACAAAATATCTTACGAGGCCCTTGTTTAAAAATCCAACATATTTGCTCACCTCACCTTCTTTTAAAAAAAATTCGCCTTTTGGCAAGGCATAAGGTTCAAAACTTGACTCAATCAGTTTTATCTCATTTTCTTCAAGATTCGCAAAATTGCCAAGTATGTTTATCAGGTTAGAAATCATCAGTACCTAAAAGTCTGTTTTTCAACCCAAAGATAGATGTTTTTCCAATATTCAGGCATCAACAAACAGTCAATCCCATGATTCCTCCTCAAGCCATACTTCGGCATTCGTTCTAAAAATACTCCTTCTGAAAATCTGCTTTCAGGCCGGTTAAATCCTTTTCCTTATCTTTAATTCCTAACAAATAACCTAATTTTCAGGACAGCGCGTCAGGAAAAATGTATTAAACATTTTTAGCGAAGGGGTCAGATGGCACCCCGTCATTAATGATACGAACGATGATCAATTATTTTAGACGAATCCGCAAAAAAATGGCAGATGACAACAGGCCTTTAAAATATTTGAGATACGCAATTGGAGAGATCCTGCTTGTGGTGATCGGGATATTGATTGCAATTCAGATCAATACCTGGAACGAAGAACGCTTAAAAAGAAAAAAGGAATTTGTTTATTTGAAAGAAATCCATAAAAACCTGGTACAGGATACCATTCGCATCAACCAGGTACTGGCGTTCAACACCTTAAAATCAAATACCATTGATGAGACCTTTAAACTGTTTGAATCTGCTTCGAAAGGAAATTTCAATCTTCTTGATTTTGCCGGACGGATGAACCCCTTATCTCAATTTAATATTTTTGTTCCCGTACGAATCGCATTTAATAATTTATTGGATGTTGAAAAAATAGACCTAATTTCAAATTTGGATCTGAGAACAAAATTATCTGAATATTACAATGACAACTACGAAATAGGAACTCAAGAAGTCGTAAAACTGCGCACGCGAGCTTTTACAGAATATGCAGGAAGAGAGTTAACAACGCAGGAAAATGTGAAAACCACTACAAATGCAACTGTTCAGATCAAAACCAATGGGATGTCCGAAATATACAAAGACGAAACCATGATCTACCACCTGATGAATATGAGAGTAACCATCGGTTACCACAGTGGTGAATTGCAATATATTAAGCAACAAGTAAAAACGCTTTTATCCCTTTTAGAATCAGAAATCGATCAGAACTGATCCAAAGTGCCTTAACAGTCCCGCTCAATCCATAATGCCTATGGGTATCAAAGAGCAAGCTCGTCTGGTATACTGCTAAAAATCAATTGTTAAAGATTTCCCAACTTTGTGTCAGGTTTTAAAATAATTGATAAATTTGCACCGTGAAGTACAATTGCGTTCAAAAATCTGTCTCAGTGTTCATGGCCCTTTTGGTGCTCATGTCAACCCTTTATGTCAGTATCGGAAAACATTATTGTGGTGACAACCTCGTAGATATTGCTCTTTTTGCGAATGCTGAAAATTGTGGAATGGAAACCTCTGATCAGAACCTGAATACTTCTGATAAGGGAACCATACTTACAAAAACATCCTGCTGCACAGACATTGTCGATCTGCTTGAAAGACCAGATGAGCTGAGTCTGACGAAAACCCAGGTTTTAAAAACTGATCAACAGGTGTTTATACTTTCTTTTGCTGCTGTATTCAGCGACTTGTGGTTTCTTGCTCCATCGAAACAAATACCATTTGAACATTATTCTCCCCCCATATTTTCCAGGGACATCCATGTCCTGAATGAAGTATTTATAATTTGATTTGAATTGATTATCAGTGAGTTGCCCTGAAATAAGCGGGCAGACAAAAGTAATTTTTATTCAAATCAAATTTCATGAAACATAAATATCAATTAAAGATAATTGCCTTGCTCTTTGCCCTGCCCCTGATTGCTCAGGCACAGGAGTCTTTGAAAGGTCAAGTTTTAGAGGTCGTGGATGGTCAGGAAGTGCCTCTGCCAGGAGCCAATGTCTATTGGCTGAATACCTCTATCGGAACCATGGCAGATGAAGAAGGTAAATTTTCGGTTCCTTATTCTGATGCGCACAATCAATTGGTGATCTCATTTATCGGCTTTAAAACAGAAAGCCTGACAGTGAATTCAAATACATTTATAAGGCAGGTGCTGCAATCGACTTCCGATCTTGATGAAGTGAGACTTTCGGCCCAGAAGCAGAGTACGGCAAAGTCCTACTTAAAAGCCACCAATACTTTTACAGTAACCAATGATGAACTGTTAAAAGCGGCCTGCTGTAACCTTTCTGAGAGTTTTGAAACCAACCCTTCTATCGACGTGAATTTTGCTGACGCCGTGACCGGTACAAAACAGATCAAAATGTTGGGGCTGACCTCTCCGTACATATTGATCGCCACCGAGAACATCCCCGCAGTTCGGGGCGCTTCACAGGCACAGGGACTCAGTTTTATACCGGGTACCTGGGTAGAAAGCATTCAAATCACCAAAGGTGCGGGAAGCGTGATCAACGGCTTTGAGAGCATCACAGGTCAGATCAATGCAGAGCTGGTCAAACCAACAACGGACCACAATTTCTTTCTGAACCTTTACGGCGCTTCCAGTGAACGATTAGAACTGAACGCTCATTTCAATACCCCGGTTTCTGAAAAATGGAGCACCGGAGTATATGTACATGGCAACACGCTTCAAAAAAAGCATGATGTCAATGATGACGGCTTTCTGGACATGCCCTTGTACAATCAGATCAACGTGATGAATCGCTGGCAATACACCGATCCTGAAAAAGGAATCGTTAGTTTTATCAACCTGCGTTACCTAAACGATGGCAAACAGGCTGGACAGCTGGATTTTGACCCCAACACAGATAAACTGACCAGCAATGCCTGGGGGAGCGAAATTGATACCGAAAGGATCGAGGGATCCTTTAAGCTGGGCTATGTAAATCCTAATTTGCCTTATCAAAGTCTCGGCTTTCAAATGGCCTACAGTCATCATGACCAAAATTCCTATTTTGGGCAACGCATCTATGACATCAGGCACAAAAGCTTTTACTCTAACCTGATTTACAATTCGATCATTTCTGATTCAAGACATAAAATTAAAACGGGGATCAGCTTTACATATGACCACTATAATGAGCTTGTGGAAACCAATGATTATGCCAGGAACGATAATGCTATTGGAGGCTTCTTTGAATATGCCTATGACAATCTGGAAAAATTAACGATGACAGCCGGGCTCCGTGTGGATCAGCACAACAGGCTGGGCTTTTTTGTAACACCACGTCTACATTTGCGCTATGCTCCCTGGGAAAAGTCTGCGTTTAGAGCCTCGATTGGTCGTGGAAAACGCAGTGCCAATATCTTTGCAGAGAACCAGAACCTGTTTGCGAGTTCGCGCCAGATCAATATTTTTGATGTCGGCGGGAAGATCTACGGACTGGATCCTGAAATTGCCTGGAATTACGGCCTCAGCTATTTACAAGGGTTTAACCTCTTTGAGCGAAAAGCGGATGTAACCTTTGATTTTTACCGGACCTCCTTTGAAAATCAAGTGGTGGTGGATTGGGAAAATCCATACGAAATCAGCTTCTACAATTTGGAGGGCCAGAGTTTTGCGAACAGTTTTCAATTTGAATTCAACTACAATATTGCGGAGCGATTTGATTTGAGAACGGCCTATAAGTACTATAATATTCAAACCGATTACAAAGATGGAAGAAGAAGCAAACCTCTGGTACCCGAACATCGGGTTTTTGCCAATCTGGCCTATGAACTCAGAGGTCAGAATGAGCTGGCGCCCTGGAAGTTTGATGCGACCTATAATTGGTTGAGTGAACAGCGTTTTCCGGACACTTCGCTGAGTCCTCCGGAATTTCAGCGTGATGAATTCTCATCGACAGTGGGCACGCTTAATCTGCAGGTCACCAAGGTCTTTTCACCTAAATTTGAAGTATATTTGGGTGGGGAAAACGTGACCAACGTGAGGCAACCTGATCCGATCATCGGCACTGAGGATCCTTTTGGTCCTAATTTCGACAGCAATTTTGTCTATGGTCCGATTTTTGGAAGTATGTATTACGCAGGATTGCGTTTTAAATTGAACTAAAAAATGATAAAAAAATAGAATATTATGAAACAGTTTATCACCATTTTGACACTTTTTTTGATGAATTTTGCATTTGCTCAGGACAAGAATGCCAGAGCACGGATG
>JAHEHF010000088.1 GCA_024644745.1 Flavobacteriaceae bacterium | reverse complement strand
ACTATTTTCTCCAATTTAGGAACCTGCATTACATTTTTGTAACCAAATTCCTCTGTTAATGCAGAAATAATTCTGTCGTTGTAGTCCTTTTTAAGTCTTGGCATATTTTCCATAACTATAATACTTCTTTAGATTTTTTTGAAAACCTAACTTTTTTATCTCCTTCCATGCGGTAACCCACTTTTGTAGGTACCCCATTCTCAACCAACATCAGGTTTGAAATGTTCATAGATGCTTCTCTTTTAACAATTCCTCCCTGAGGATTTTCAGCACTTGGCTTGGTGTGTTTTGAAATCATGTTGACACCTTCTACGATGGCACGGTTCTTATCAACAATCACCTTGACCACTTTTCCTTCTTCACCTTTGTGATCTCCTGCAATAACTTTTACAGTGTCTCCTGTTTTAATTTTTAGTTTTGTCATCATTCTATAAATTAAAGCACTTCAGGTGCCAATGATACAATTTTCATGAATTGTTTTTCACGAAGTTCTCTAGCAACCGGTCCGAAAACACGCGTTCCTCTCATCTCTCCAGAAGTAGAATCCAACAAAACACAGGCATTGTCATCAAAGCGAATATAAGATCCGTCTTTACGTCTCACTTCTTTCTTGGTTCTGATCACAACCGCTTTTGAAACCTGTCCTTTTTTGGCCGTACCATTCGGGGTAGATGATTTTACCGAAACCACTATTTTATCTCCAACTGAAGCGTAACGTTTCTTTGTTCCGCCCAGCACACGAATCACCAAAGCCGTTTTTGCTCCTGTGTTATCCGCTACCGTTAATCTTGATTCTTGCTGTAACATAATTATTTAGCTCTTTCTAAGATTTCTACTAATCTCCAACGCTTTGATTTACTCAAAGGACGGGTCTCCATGATTCTCACTTTATCTCCCTCATTACAGTCATTGTTCTCATCATGCGCCACATACTTCTTTGTATTCAATACAAATTTACCATACATCGGATGCTTTACTCGTTTCACTTCAGACACAACAATGGATTTCTCCATTTTGTTACTTGAAACTACTCCTATTCTTTCTTTTCTAAGATTTCTTTTTTCCATCTCTTCAAATAAACTACAGTTATTGTAATTCTCTTTTAGTTAATTCTGTGGCAATTCTCGCTACTGTTTTACGCACATTCCTTAACTGCATTGGGCTTTCCAAAGGAGAAATGGCATGAGCAAGTTTCAAATCAGTATAATTCTTTTTGAATATGGCTAACTTCTCCTGAAGGTCCTCTACTGATAATTCTTTAATTTCTGATTGTTTCATGTGTTCTTTGTTAAATTTAATTCACATGCCATCCCTTACTGCTAAAGGACATCATCTTCTTATAAATTAAGCGTTGTCAAAATCTCTTGCAACCACAAATTTAGTTCTAACCGGCAACTTCTGAGCGGCAAGGCGCAATGCCTCTCTGGCCACTTCAATGGGTACACCACCTATTTCAAACATAATTCTTCCTGGTTTCACAACAGCCACAAAATATTCTGGGGCTCCTTTACCTTTACCCATACGAACCTCTAAAGGTTTCTTGGTGATCGGCTTATCCGGAAAAATTTTAATCCATAAACTACCTTGTCTCTTCATATATCTTGTCGCAGCAACACGAGCCGCTTCAATTTGACGAGAGGTAAGTAAATCCTGATCTAACGACTTGATACCGAACATACCATTGGAAAGTCTGTGGCCCCTTTGAGAGTTGCCCTTCATGTTCCCTTTGGCTTTCTGTACTTTACGATATTTTACTCTTTTTGGTTGTAACATTTTCTACGTCTTAAAAAATTTATCTACGAGGTTTATTCCTGCCGGGGGCTTTCCCTGCTCCGCCACCTCCTTTGCCTTTCTTAGAAAGTCCAACCAATGGAGATAATTCTCTTTTACCATAAACCTCACCTTTCATAATCCAAACTTTCACACCTATTTTTCCATAAGTGGTACTCGCTTCTTCCAAGGCATAATCTATATCTGCTCTAAAAGTAGAAAGAGGAATTCTTCCTTCTTTATAAGATTCAGATCTAGCCATCTCAGCACCGTTCAAACGGCCTGAAATCTGTACTTTAATACCTTCCGCATTCATGCGCATTGTTGCAGCGATACCCATTTTAATGGCTCGTCTGTAAGAAATTCTGTTCTCAATCTGACGTGCAATACTGGCAGCTACAAGATTTGCATCAAGTTCCGGACGCTTTATCTCGAAGATATTAATCTGTACTTCTTTCCCGGTAATCTTTTTAAGCTCTTCTTTCAACTTGTCTACCTCTTGACCACCTTTCCCGATAATGATACCAGGTCTTGCAGTAGTGATAGTAACGGTTACAAGTTTAAGCGTACGCTCGATGATTACACGTGAAACACTTGCTTTATTTAATCTTGCATGGATATACTTTCTAACCTTACTGTCTTCAGCAATTTTATCTCCGTAGTCATTTCCACCGTACCAGTTAGATTCCCATCCTCTGATGATTCCTAAACGATTTCCTATTGGATTTGTCTTCTGTCCCATGCTTAATTAGTTACTTAAATTATTAGTTCCCAAAACCAGTGTGACGTGGTTTGAACGTTTTCTGATCCTGTGCGCTCTACCCTGTGGAGCAGGACGCAATCTTTTTAACATTGATGCGCTGTCTACATATATCTCCTTCACAAACAAACCTGCTTCTTCAATATTTGCCTCTTCATTTTTTGCCTGCCAGTTGGCGATTGCCGATAACATCAGTTTTTCAAGATTAACAGATGCCTCTTTCGAATTGAATTTCAATATTGAAAGTGCTTTTTCCACTTCAACACCTCTGATCAAATCAGCTACCAAACGCATCTTTCTCGGTGATGTAGGACAACCATTAAGTTTAGCCACATAAGTATTCTTACGCGCTTCCTTCAGTCGATCTGCTCTTAACTTTTTTCGAACTCCCATAACCTACTATTTTTTACCTTTATTTTTTGCTCCCGCGTGACCTCTAAATGAGCGCGTTGGAGAAAATTCACCTAATTTATGACCTACCATGTTCTCGGTAATGTATACCGGTACAAATTGACGGCCATTATGAACTCCAATTGTCTGTCCAACAAAATCCGGAGTGATCATAGAGGCTCTCGACCAGGTTTTGATTACTGATTTCTTTCCTGAGTCTATGTTTTTCTGAACTTTCTTTTCCAATGCGTGGAAAACATAAGGTCCTTTTTTTAACGAACGTGCCATACTTTCTAACTAATTATTTTTTTCTACGTTCAACGATTTGTTTATTGCTTGCCTTCGTCTTAGAACGGGTCTTATATCCTTTTGCCGGAATACCATTCTTCGATCTTGGGTGTCCACCTGAGGCTCTTCCTTCACCACCACCCATTGGATGATCGACAGGGTTCATAGCCACAGGACGCGTTCTTGGGCGTCTTCCCAACCACCTGCTTCTACCGGCCTTACCAGACACAGCCAACTGATGATCAGAATTGGATACAACTCCAATGGTAGCTTTACAAGACAATAAGATCATTCTTATCTCTCCTGAAGGCAATTTGATGGTTGCATACTTTCCTTCTCTCGCCATCAACTGACCAAAAGAACCTGCACTTCTCGCAATCACCGCACCCTGTCCTGGACGCAATTCAATACAAGAAACAACGGTTCCCAAAGGAATGTTGCTCAACAGCATTGTATTTCCGATTTCCGGAGCAACCTGGTCTCCCGAGATCACTTCCTGCCCAACTTTCAATCCGTTTTGAGCAATAATATATCTCTTTTCTCCATCAGCGTAATTCAACAAAGCGATGTACGCAGTCCTGTTAGGGTCATATTCTATAGATTTAACAGTTGCAGGTACCCCGTCCTTGTTTCTTTTGAAATCAATAACACGGTATCTTCTTTTATGCCCACCACCCAAAAAGCGCATGGTCATTTTTCCTTCACTGTTTCTACCTCCGGATCTCTTGATCGGAGCCAAAAGGCTCTTTTCCGGCTTATCTGTCGTTACAACGTCAAAATCGATCGCAACTTTAAATCGCTGTCCCGGAGTTGTCGGTTTTAATTTTCTTAATCCCATCTTGTTATCTTAGATATTGCTGTAAAAATCTATGTTCTCACCTTCTGCCAATTGCACGATAGCTTTTTTATAACCACCTTTAACACTTGAAACCAATCCTTTTTTCGTGTACTTCGTACTACGCTTTACAGGATAGTTCATGGTCCTTACTTCTTTAACAGATACGCCATAAGTACTTTCTACAGCTTCTTTAACTTCTATCTTATTAGCCTGCTTCTTCACAACAAAACTAAAGCAGTTATTCAACTCGCTTTGGTCTGTTGCCTTTTCCGTAATAATAGGTTTTATCAATATACTCATGACCCTTATTTGCTAAAATTAGATTCAATTTCTTCCAAGCACGCCTCTGAAATAACAAGCTTACTTGCGTTTAGAACACTGTAAGTACTTAATTCTGAGCCATTTACAACACTTGCTTTCTTCAAATTTCGTGATGACAAATATACGTTATTATTTGACCTGTCCAACACAAAGAGAGATTTTTTATTTTCCAGCTCTAGCGCCTTCAAAATATTTGTAAATTCTTTCGTTTTTGGCGTTTCAAAATCAAATTTCTCAATCACTACAATATTGTCTTCTTTTGCCTTTAATGACAAAGCAGACTGTCTTGCCAATTTCTTTAAACCTTTATTCAGTTTGAATGAATAATCTCTTGGTCTTGGTCCAAAAGCTCTTCCTCCACCTCTAAAGATCGGAGATTTGATACTTCCTGCTCTGGCAGTACCTGTACCTTTTTGCTTCTTGATCTTACGAGTACTTCCTGAAATATCAGCTCTTTCCTTCGCTTTATGTGTTCCTTGACGTCTGTTCGCCAAATGCTGTTTCACATCTAAATAAATTGCGTGGTCATTTGGTTCAATACCAAAAACAGCTTCCGAAAGCTCAACATTTCTCCCGGTTTTTTTCCCGTTGATATCTATAACAGCTACTTTCATTATTTACTAATAATTACATATGAATTCTTATGACCAGGAACTGCACCTTTCACAACCAAAAGATTTTTCTCCTTCACCACTTTTAAAACTCTGAGGTTTTGAATTTTTACGTTTTCGCCACCCATTCTACCGCCCATCTTCATTCCCTTGAAGACTCTCGCAGGATATGATGCCGCACCAACAGAACCCGGAGCCCTGTTCATGCTTTGCTGGCCGTGTGTTCTTTCAGAACCTGCAAAACCGTGACGTTTCACAACTCCCTGAAATCCTTTTCCTTTGGATGTACCAGATACATCAACAAATTCACCTTCTACAAAATGATCAACTGCTATTTGATCACCTAATTTAAAATCCTGCTCAAATCCTTGAAATTCAACGACACGTTTTTTAGCAGTAGTGCCAGCCTTTTTAAAATGACCGTCAAGCGCCTTGTTAGACTGCTTTTCTGCTTTGTCATCGAAACCAAGTTGCAGGGCTTCGTACCCGTCAGCTTCTTTGGTTCTGACTTGGGTAACTACACAAGGACCAGCTTGAATAACGGTACATGGAATATTCTTTCCATTCTCATCATAAATACTGGTCATTCCAATCTTTTTTCCTATTAACCCAGACATTTTCTATTATTTAATTATTATTTACTTTCTCTATTCAAAAAAAACAGGGTCAAAATATGTTCAACCCTGAATATATTTTTTTCCGTTTTTCCCTCGTCAATCGCTCAGGACAAGTCACTGAAATTTTCCCTTTCAGTGGTATTCAATTTTATCACCTAATTAAACCTTGATCTCAACCTCGACACCACTAGGCAATTCCAACTTCATTAAGGCGTCAATCGTTTTAGAAGATGAACTATAGATATCTAAAATTCTTTTAAACGCACTCAATTGAAACTGCTCTCTTGATTTCTTGTTCACGTGAGGCGAACGCAAAACCGTAAAGATTTTCTTGTGGGTCGGCAAAGGAATTGGACCATTTACCACAGCCCCGGTATTCTTTACCGTTTTTACAATCTTCTCAGCAGATTTATCTACTAAATTATGATCGTAAGATTTTAATTTGATTCTAATTTTCTGACTCATTTTATATCGTTTTAGTAGATTAACCGTTTGCTTTTTTAATTACCTCTTCAGAAACACTTGACGGGGTTTTCTCATAATGAGAAAATTCCATAGTGGATGTCGCTCTACCCGAAGACAATGTTCTCAATGTGGTTACATAACCAAACATTTCAGAAAGCGGCACAGCAGCTTTCACCACTTTGGCTCCTGCCCTGTCATCCATTGCATTTACTTGTCCTCTTCTTCTGTTAAGGTCACCTACGATATCACCCATATTTTCTTCCGGCGTAACGACTTCAAGCTTCATGATCGGCTCAAGGATCACAGCACCTGCAGCTTTCGCAGCGGCTTTATAACCCATTTTAGCAGCCAGTTCAAAAGAAAGCGCATCCGAATCCACAGGGTGGAAAGATCCGTCTTTCAACGTAACTTTCATGGTATCCATTTCATATCCGGCCAAAGGACCATTCTTCATGGCCATCTGGAATCCTTTTTCTACTGAAGGCACGTATTCTTTTGGAATATTACCACCTTTGATCTCATTTGTGAATTGTAGTCCTGTTCCTTCAAAATCCTCGTCTGCAGGGCCCATCTCAAAAATGATATCGGCAAATTTTCCACGTCCACCAGATTGCTTTTTGTAAACCTCTCTGTGCTGCGCATTCTGAGTGATTGCCTCCTTGTATTCAACCTGAGGTTCACCTTCGTTCACTTCCACCTTAAACTCACGTCTCAATCTGTCGATAAGAATCTCAAGGTGCAACTCTCCCATTCCTGAGATGATTGTCTGCCCCGAAGCCTCATCGGTTCTTACCTGGAAGGTTGGGTCCTCTTCAGCCAGTTTGGCCAAGCCCATACCCAATTTATCTACGTCTGCTTTTGTCTTTGGTTCCACGGCAACCCCGATTACCGGATCAGGAAAGTCCATGCTTTCAAGAATAATCGGCGCATTCAGGTCAGACATGGTGTCTCCTGTTTTGATATCTTTAAATCCAACCGCAGCACCAATGTCACCAGCCTCAATATAATCTACTGAGTTCTGCTTGTTTGAATGCATCTGATAGATTCGTGAAATTCTCTCCTTTTTACCAGACCTGTTGTTCAAAATATAAGATCCCGCATCCAAACGCCCCGAATAGGTTCTGAAGAATGCCAAACGACCCACAAAAGGATCTGTTGCAATTTTAAAAGCCAAAGCAGCGAAAGGCTCCTTAACTGAAGGCTTTCTTGCAATAGGCTGCTCTGTATTGGGATCAATACCTACAATATCATCTTTGTCTAAAGGTGAAGGCAAATATCTGCAAACACCATCCAAAAGAAACTGAACTCCTTTGTTTTTAAACGCAGATCCGCAAATCATAGGAATAATAGCCATATCCATAACAGCGGCTCTCAAGGCTGCATGAACCTCTTCCTCTGTTATTGAATCTTCATCTTCCATGAATTTTTCCAACAGATTCTCATCATAACTGGCTACTTCTTCAATCAAAAGCGCTCTGTATTCTGCAGCCTCAGCCTTCAATTCTTCTGGAATATCAATAACGTCAAATGTTGAACCAAATGATTCTTCATTCCACACGATGGCTCTGTTCTTAACAAGATCCACAATTCCTTTGAAATCAGACTCTTCTCCGATAGGAAGTACAATGGGTACCGCATTGGAACCCAGCATTTCCTTCACCTGTGTACAGACCTTTAAAAAATCTGAACCCTGACGGTCCATTTTATTTACAAAGCCAATTCTTGGCACTTTATAGTTGTCTGCGAGTCTCCAGTTGGTCTCTGATTGAGGTTCTACACCATCAACCGCGCTAAACAGGAAAACAAGACCATCGAGCACCCTTAATGAACGGTTCACCTCAACTGTAAAATCAACGTGGCCGGGAGTGTCAATGATATTAAAATGATAACCCTTCGCATCAGCTGTAGGAACACCGTTTTCAATTGGAAACTGCCAGGTACAGGTCGTTGCAGCAGATGTAATGGTAATACCTCTTTCCTGCTCCTGCTCCATCCAGTCCATGGTAGCGGCTCCATCGTGTACTTCACCAATCTTGTGAGACACTCCGGTATAATAGAGAATTCTTTCTGTAGTTGTGGTCTTGCCCGCATCAATATGAGCAGCAATACCTATATTTCTAGTTAATTTTAAATCTCTTGCCATTGTCTAAATAAATTAAAATCTAAAATGTGAGAATGCTTTATTCGCATCAGCCATTTTATGCACATCAACTCTCTTCTTCACTGCAGCTCCTTCTTCCTTAACAGCAGCGAGAATTTCACCAGCCAAACGTTGCGACATAGATTTTTCATTTCTTCTTTTGGCATAAAGAATCATCCACTTGATCGCCATAGAGATCTTGCGATCAGCTCTAATCGGCATCGGGATCTGGAAGGTTGCCCCACCCACTCTGCGGCTTCTTACTTCAACATGTGGCATCACATTAGACAAAGCCTCTTTCCACAATTCCAAAGCAGTTTTTTCTTCATCCTGCTTTTTTTGGTCAACAATATCCAATGCATCATAAAAAACTTTAAATGCAACAGATTTTTTACCGTCCAACATCAAATTGTTCACAAATCTAGTGACCAATTTATCGTTAAACTTTGGGTCCGGTAAAAGAATCCTTTTCTTTGATAATCTTTTTCTCATTGTTCCTTACATTAAAAGCTAATAAATTATTTCTTTGGACGTTTGGTTCCGTATTTGGAACGACGCTGGGTCCTTCCCTCTACTCCTGCTGTATCCAAAGCACCACGAACAATGTGATATTTTACACCAGGTAAATCTTTTACTCTTCCGCCCCTAACCAATACTATCGAGTGCTCTTGCAAATTATGTCCTTCTCCCGGGATGTATGCATTCACCTCATTACCATTTGTCAACCTCACCCTGGCAACTTTTCTCATTGCTGAATTTGGTTTTTTTGGCGTAGTAGTGTAAACACGAGTACAAACTCCACGACGTTGGGGACAAGAGTTCAAAGCAGCCGATTTATTCTTCTTGGTTGTTTGGGTTCTTCCTTTACGTACTAATTGTTGAATAGTTGGCATTCTATTTTATAATATTTTAATTTTGCTTCTCTTGGTTTTTAAGAGTTTGCAAATGTATAACTTTTTTCTTGTTAAACAAACTATATATTATTGATTTTTTATGCTTTACATACCAGAATGAAAAAGCACCCGTGGATCTGGCATCTGAATTCATCGACATGGTCATTTTTCATACGTGACAATCAACAATAAAAATCGGATAAAAATGATCTGTACGAATTTTAAAGAAATTGCAAATTTAGATGGATTTCGAATTTGAATTCCCTAAAAATACATGATATTTACGCTTAAATTGACCGTCTTTTGAATCTGAGACCTACACCATATATATATATACTGTTTTTGATCAGTGCCTTCTCTGTAATGAAGGCTCAAAATTTGGAACTCGTGTTGGAAGCCGTAAAATCTGATGAAGCAAACATTATCAGGCAACTGGCTTTCGAAAAAAAACACCTCTCAGAAAATTCCCTGCGTCACGAACTGGATTCGATCTTCAGAAAACTGGAATTTAAGGGTTACTTAAGTGCAACCTTAGACAGCCTGATCAAAAAGGACTCAATTTATACGGCATGGATCGATCCCGGTCAAAAATTGGAACGCATCAAAATTTCTTACGAACATATTGATCCATCGGTTCTGAGCGAAAAAGTACTTAAACCCATTTCCAAAAATACCTCCGCCTCCTATTTTGAGATACCCTTTAGCAATATAAGGTACGCCATGCAATTCCTGGCTGATTATTTTGAACAAGAGGGCAACTCATTTATCAGCGTCAGGCTGGGCCATATCAAATTGATTGATGGAGAAGCCAACGCAAAGCTTGAGATCAAGG
>JAHEHF010000005.1 GCA_024644745.1 Flavobacteriaceae bacterium | reverse complement strand
TTGTCGGGGTGGCAGGATTCGAACCTGCGACCTCCTGCTCCCAAAGCAGGCGCGATAACCGGGCTACGCTACACCCCGAGGGTCATCGATTTTCAAGGCTGCAAAGATAATACTTAATCTTACATATTCAAGTAAAACTTTGTGATTATTCGAAGGCCAATTGATAAATCCGTTCAATACCCATTTCAAGCTCTTGTAAACCGATATGCCTGCTTTTACGCAAGTACTCCCTGCCATCAACAAAGAGTAAAATAGTAGGTTCTGCAAAGACTTGCTGTGCCGCAGCAAATTCAGGAGCTGTGTTCATATCTACAAAAGTAAAGGCGAGTTTGGGGAATTTTTCCCGAACCAAAGATCTTACCTTGGGTTCAAGGGCCTCACCTACTGAGCAACTGAGCGTTGCAAAATAAAGCAATATCCCCTTATGCTCCTTTAACTGCTGATCAAAATAATTTTTGTTGTTTTCCGCTGACCCCATTTGGCTGTTTTTGATTTGTAAGTTCGCAACTTCTATCACGTCAATATGACAAGGCCAAAATTAAACATTAAAACGCTGATAGCAGTATCGAAAAAAAAGATATTGAATCGTATTTTAAACGTTTGGTTTTACATATTTTTGTGTCTGAAAAATTATAAAAAAACTTATTGTCATGGAGGATACCATTGAAAGAGTAAAATGTTTGATTATAGGATCCGGTCCTGCAGGGTATGCAGCCGCAATATATGCCGCCAGAGCAGATTTAAAGCCGGTGGTCTACACCGGAATGCAGATGGGCGGGCAACTCACCACAACAACAGAAGTCGATAATTATCCGGGCTACCCGAATGGCACTGATGGCACCGCCATGATGGAGGATTTCAAAAATCAGTCGGAACGCTTCGGGACAGAAGTACGGTTTGGTATGGCCACTTCAGTTGATTTCAGCAAAGAAGTGGGTGGTATCCATAAGGTTACAATTGACCAATCTAAGGTTATAGAAGCAGAAACAGTGATTGTGTCAACCGGGGCAACAGCAAAATACCTTGGACTCGAAAGTGAGCAAAGATTGATTGGCGGCGGAGTTTCCGCTTGCGCCACCTGTGATGGATTCTTTTATAAAGGCCAGGATGTTGTTGTGATCGGTGCCGGTGACACAGCTGCGGAAGAAGCAACTTATTTGGCCAATATTTGCAGAAAAGTTACCATTTTGGTAAGAAAAGATTATATGAGGGCCTCGAAAGCCATGCAGCACAGGGTCAATAAGACAAAAAATATTGAAGTCATGTTCAATACTGAATTAGACGAGGTTCTGGGCGATCAGGTTGTGGAAGGCATTATTGCGATCAACAACATCACGAAGGAAAAATCGAAACTTGACGTGACGGGCGTATTTGTTGCCATAGGCCACAAACCCAACACCGACATTTTCAAAGGAATTCTTGACATGGATGAGGTGGGTTACCTGATCACCAAAGGGAAATCAACCAAAACAAATCTTCCGGGTGTATTTGCAGCTGGAGATGTGCAGGATAAAGAATACAGACAGGCCATAACGGCAGCCGGAACGGGTTGCATGGCGGCACTGGATTCAGAAAGATATCTCGGTTCACTGGAATAAAATAAATTTGATCAAAAAATTAAAGACCTGGGCCTTGCTCAGGTCTTTTTTTTACTAATAAAACGATTTCGTAAATTATTTCATTTTAAAATTACAGCAGAATTTTAAACCTTAACTTTGTCTACTACTTAAAAAAAGGATACTGCCATGGCTGATTCAAGAACTGCCTCGATGCGTTATTTGAAAAAATTTCAACACGTCGTTGATATTCAACAGAAAATCATATATTTCCTCTTGAGCATCATTTTTGCTTTCGCCCTTACCTATGTACTCAACAGCCCTGATCTGAATAAGGCCCAGCTTTATGTTCTTTTTTTACTCTTTTTATCTATAGGACTTTGGGTCACAGAAGCTGTTCCTCCCTTTGCTGTAGGCTTGCTCATTTTTGGTTTTCTGGTGTTCGCTCTGGGGCAGTATTATGCCGAAATAGATCCTGAAAATGCAGCAAGATCCGTTAAAAAATATGTTGCGACCTGGTCTAATAGTGTGATCTGGTTGATGTTGGGAGGCTTTGTTATGGCAGAGGCCATGCAAAAAGTAGGACTGGACCAGACCTTGTTCAAGGCAACGATTTCCAAATTTGGTTCCAAGCCCAGAAACGTATTACTCGGCATCATGCTGGTAACGGCCATATTTTCGATGATCATGTCAAATACTGCCACTACCGCGATGATGATAGCTGCTGTCATACCCTTTGTGAACACCCTTGATAGAGGAGCCCCGTTTTCAAAGGCCCTGCTTATTGGAATTCCTGCTGCTGCGTCACTCGGGGGCATGGGAACCATTATTGGCTCGCCGCCAAATGCAATTGCAGTGGATGCCATGAGCAACCATGGGGTTCAATTTGGTTTTCTGGAGTGGATGGCCATAGGGTTTCCTGTCGCTATTATTCTCGTACTGCTGCTCTGGGTATTTTTGATCAGTAAATTCGTCCCTAAAGTGGCTACAATTGATCTTGGATTTTTAAACGACCTTGACAACGGATCAGCAAATTCAAGGCTGTTCACCATCAAGAGGAAGATCGTTTCCGGGGTGCTCTTGCTTACCTTGGCGCTGTGGTTGACAGGAAACCTGCACGGAATTCCTGCCTCTGCCGTGTCCTTGATTCCTATCATGCTGTTGACATTAGTGGGAATTGTATCAGGTAATGACATCCGAAAATTACCCTGGGATACTTTAATGCTTGTCGCAGGCGGACTTTCCTTAGGACTCGCCATTCAGGAGACGGGAGTTGCAGAATACTATGTCAATTTACTGAGCCATTACCATCTGAATTTGTACGCCCTGATGATCGTATTTTCATTGCTTACCGTGATACTTTCCAATTTCATGAGCAATACGGCTACAACCACCATTCTTATACCAATTGCCATCATCCTGGTTTCCTCAAATAAAGTTATTCTCCCATTGGTCATAGGCTTAAGTGCTTCAACTGCTCTTTTCCTGCCCATCTCAACCCCTCCGAATGCCATTGCATTCAGTACGGGTAAACTGGAACAAAAAGATTTTAGGTTTGGAGGAATTGTGGCAGGAATTCTTGGCCCCCTTGTCATCATCATTTGTGTGCTGGTCTTGAATGCAATCTATGGGGGATAATCACTGAGGAATTCATTTATTGCAGACAATAAAGTGTAAGCCTTTTATTTTTTAATCGAGTTTTTATGGCCGTACCAGTCAATCAAATAGAGAATCCCGAAACCTAAAAGGATATAAAAAATGGCATACCAGGTCGTCATATCTGTAAGGCTTGGCCAATACCTCTGGTAATTTTCAACAATCCTGTTACCCAAGCTGTCATATAAAAACTGACCGTCATCGGTTTTATAAATAACACTTTTCCAGGGCCAGACGATACCAAGGGACCCCCCGATAAAACCAATGATCAAGGCTGTTATAAGTTGGTGCCATCTTTTTAACAGGTATCCCAGGATATGCGAAGTAATGACCAATCCGAAAACGGAACCTGCACCGAAACTCAAAATGATCTTTAAATAACGCATGCGAACCTCGTCATAAACAAAACTAAAATTGAATGAAAATACATTCTGAAAGGTTTTGTACAGTTCATTGACCGAATCGACCAGCAGCAGCACATAATTTCCCATAAGGATCAAAATAAACGAGCCTGACAGTCCGGGAAGGGTCATTCCAGAGACTCCAATAATGCCGCAAAAAAAGACAAACCATAAGTTGTCATTCTCCTTCGCGGGACTCATAAAACTGATGGATATCCCTATGATGACACCAATAATAATGGATATGATGTTCGCTCTTGAAAAATCATTGAAATCCTTTCCGACATAGTAAATAGAACCAAGGATCATTCCGAAAAATGTGGCCCAGACATAGAGTTCAAAATTGTTCAGTAGAAAATCCAGGACCCTGGAAACAGAAAAGTAACTAAAGGTACTTCCAGCGAAGACCAATAGCAGAAATCTGCCATTGACATATTGATAAAAGCTTTTAAAACGGCCATGCCATAACAACAACAAAGCTTTTCTGTTGATCTTTTGCAAGGAATAAATCAGCTCCTCATAAAAACCCGTTACAAAAGCCACAAGACCCCCTGAAACCCCCGGAACCTTGTTTGCAGCTCCCATGGCAACACCCTTGACAAAAAGTAAAAGCCGGTCTAAGAAACTACGTGTTTTTTCTGCCATTTATTTTCCTTTTTTAGCTGCTAATTTTTCCAACAAAACAATAAACAGGAAACCTGTTAAACCCATCAGTACAGCCATTCCCAGCTGAGGATCACCCTGGTATGAGAAAGGCATGACGCTTTGATCATCCAGTACTTTTAATTTGCCGTTGATTACTTCTGAATCCAGCACTTCCTTCCAGGGCCAGATCTTGTTCAAAGAACCGATAATAAATCCGGTCAGTACAGTCAACGTAAGATTTTCATAATGATCAAACAGCCATTTGAGTAATCTTGAGAAAGACAACAAACCAACAATGGCCCCTAGAATCAAGGTTGCCAATAATCCTACATTCTTATCGTGCAACGCATCCAGTACAGGTTTGTACATACCCAGCAAAAGCAGTATATAGCCTCCGGAAATACCCGGAAGGATCATCGCACAGATAGCGAGAGCTCCGCTGATAAAAACATATGGATAGCTTACCACAGCCGTTTGAGGCGTCAAAGTCGTAATGAAAAAACCTATAAAGCTGCCCATCACCAAAATAATTACGGTACCTATGTTCCATCGGTAGATCTGTTTGGCCACATAAATGATACTCGCCAGCACCAGTCCAAAAAAGAATGACCAGATAAGAATGGGTTGGGTCTCCAATAAATGGCGGATCAGTTTGGCAAGTGATAAGATACTCAATCCAATTCCAATGACCAGAGATAAGAGGAAGTTTCCGTTGATGGAATTCCACATCGCCATGAATCCCTCCTTTTTCAAAATTTTCAGACTACCTAAATTTACCTGGTTGATTGATGTGATCAACTCTTCATATATTCCCGAAATAAAGGCTATGGTTCCACCGGACACTCCGGGCACGACATCGGCCGCCCCCATAGCAACACCCTTTAAGGTTATAAAAAAATGGTCTTTTATTGTCCTTTTCACAAAAATATCTGGCTAAGAGTTAAGCGCCAAATATAACTAAATTTAGCCATTGATCAGGTTAAAATTTAGTCTATTGCAATGTAATGAAACCCTGTGTCAATAGGAATTTCCGAATTTTTTGATCAGTAATTGCACTTCTTTCTTGTCGATGATTGTCGGGAATATATCCTTAATGATTTCAAGATAATCCACGTCGGCCTTTAACGCTTTCTCAAAGAAATAAGTTCCCTCGTTCTCCTTTTGGACCAGAAAGTACAAACCTCCAAGCCTGTAGGTGATCTCTGTCTGATCTTTGTAAGATTCCCTCGCATCGAGCATGACCCTGATGGCTTCGTGAAATTCTCCCAAAAAATGCAATACATCGGCAAGGGCCACGTAAACTTCCAGGCGGTCGTCCTGTAGACCAATACATTTGTAATAAGCCCTTGCAGCTTCCTCGAACAGGTTAAGTTTGAGGTTGATCTCTGCAAATTTATGCCAGTATAGATTGTTCTCCTCATCAATACTCAAGGCTTTATTGATGTAAAACAAAGCTTTGTGATAGTTATTATTCTTAATGAAAACATCGGTCAGTGCCAACCAACCTTTATCGAGCAAAGGGTCTTCATTGACCGTTTTATTGTAGAAATCGATGGCATTTTTGTTTGATTTGAGCTTCTCATAACACTTCCCGATTCGGAGATAGGCAAAGGAAGTGGGTGTGTCCAGCTCCATTGTTTTATGATAAAATTCAATGGCCTCTTCGTAATGTCCCAATTCTTCGAGTGTTTTTGCCTTTTCAAGATGGGCACCAATAAAATTATCGTCGATCAGGATAGAATAATCAAAAGCCTGCAGCGCGTTCTGATAGTCGAAAACAATATAATATTGCCGCCCCAGCTGGTGCCAGGCAATCTCACTGTAGGGGTCCTTTTCGATATAATCCTTCAAATAGGCAATAGCCTCATCATTCTTTTTCATCATATCAAAGCAGTAGATGATATTGTATAAAGAAGAATAGTTCTCATAATGCACATCAAGACTTTTGGCAAAATTGAACCTGGCGGTATCAAAATCTTCCAGATACAAATATTCCATGCCGATCATTGATAAAATCTCTGCATCCTCGTCAGCGTAAAGCAAGGCAATTTTCAAATTATCCACCGCTTTCTGATGATCACCCCTGTTAGAAAATATAGTCGCTTTTTGTATATAAATATCCTCATTGGAAGGCTCAATCTCAGCCAGTTCATTAAGAATTTTTTCGGCCTTTTCCAGTTTTTCATCAAGGATTAGAAGTTCTACCTGAATCAATTTCAAGGACACACAGGTCGGGTGTTGAGAAAGGCCTAAATGCAGTGCCTTTTTCGCTAAAGAAAATTTACCGCTATCGACATAAAACAGAATGATCTCTTCGAATTCATTGGAATCAAAAAAATATACACTGTTTGTTTTTAACATCAATTCAAATTTAGATAATGGTAAATTATCGTTATTATTTGAAAAATGCTGCATAGATCTGCTTTTTATATGATACTAAAATAGCATCAATTGCTGCCCACAAACCAATTCCTTTCACTTTTTCTTAACAATTTAATTAACACATTCTTTTTTATTTGTCATGACAAAAAAAACTGTAACTTTGTCTCATATTTATAAGCCTTTCATGCTATTATGGCCAAAAAGACCTTACTTAACGAAAAAGAAATTTTCATCATTCTTAATCGTTTGGCTTGCCAGCTCATAGAAAATCACCAGGACTTTAGTAATACGATTTTAATTGGAATCCAGCCCAGAGGAGTCTTTCTTGCCAACAGACTGGTAAAAATTCTGGAGCAGGACTATCATGTAATGGATATCAAACTTGGAAAGCTGGATATTACCTTTTACAGGGATGATTTCCGGAGAAGAGAAGATCCTCTGAGTGCCAGTACAACAGACATCAATTTTATTGTAGACAATAAAAATGTGGTTTTTATCGATGATGTCTTGTTTTCCGGAAGAAGTATCAGGGCAGCCTTAACGGCAATACAGGCATTTGGAAGGCCCAAGAATATTGAATTACTCGTCCTGATTGACAGAAGGTTTAGCCGGCATCTTCCGATACAGCCTGATTACAAAGGAAGACAGGTTGACGTGATCAAAGATGAACAGGTAAAAGTTGAATGGAAAGAAAATGAACCAGGAGATAAAGTTTGCATCGTGAGTCCGGGTGCCTGAGAAATGATATGAATCATTACAATAACTTTAATAAACGGAATAAAAAATTCAATTGCGACAAAAGAAATGGCTAAATTAAGCGTGTCTCATCTTCTTGGCATCAAACATCTGAATGTTGAGGATATCAATCTGATTTTCAATACTGCGGATCATTTTAAAGAAGTCATTAACAGGCCGATCAAAAAAGTGCCTTCCCTGAGAGATATAACCATAGCCAATCTGTTTTTCGAGAACAGCACAAGAACCAAATTATCTTTTGAGCTCGCTGAAAAAAGATTGTCTGCAGACATCATTAATTTTTCTGCCGGACAGTCCTCCGTCAAAAAAGGAGAATCCCTTATAGATACAGCCAATAACATTCTTTCTATGAAGGTGGATATCATTGTGATGAGACATCCCAATGAAGGCGCAGGTGATTTTTTATCAAAACACGTAGACGCCAAAATCGTCAATGCCGGAGACGGAGCACACGAGCATCCCACACAAGCTTTGCTCGACTCCTATTCCATCAGGGAAAAACTTGGAGGCGTCAAGGGGAAAAAAGTTGTGATCATCGGGGATATTCTTCACTCAAGAGTCGCGCTTTCCAATATTTATGCCCTACAGCTGCAAGGTGCGGAGGTCAAGTTATGCGGACCCACCACGCTCATCCCGAAACACATCACGAAGCTGGGTGTATCATATGAAAAAAATCTGGTCAAAGCGCTTGAATGGTGTGACGTGGCCAATGTACTCAGGGTGCAGCACGAAAGAATGGACATCAAATATTTTCCTTCAGTGAGGGAGTATACCCAAATGTTTGGCATCAATAAAGAAATATTGGACAGCATTGACAAGGATATTGTAATCATGCATCCGGGCCCCATCAACAGAGGTGTTGAACTGACCAGTGACGTGGCAGATTCAAAACAGAGTATTATTTTAAACCAGGTTGAAAATGGCGTGGCCATAAGGATGGCAGTCATTTATCTGCTGGCGCAACAAATCAGAAGAGATTGATAATTATTAAGCCCCATGAAGATAGATAAAACTGAATCATACTACAGCATCTCCCCTTCTGATAAAGAACTGCTTAGGGAAGATCTTGGTATGGAAATGTTTTTTGATGCATTTGTCAAAAAAAATACTAACTTTAAGAACGTGAATCTTATTTTAGATTTTTCTGGTTTAATTAACATTGATTTAAATAAAATCTTGTTATTTTCGCAAATAAGCGAAGCACACAGAAAGAATGAAAAATCATTCGTGATCGTGTGTGATGGCATTGAATTTGACCAGGTCCCTGATGAATTGATTGTGGTACCCACTTTTAAGGAGGCAGAGGATATCATAGAAATGGAAGAAATTGAACGTGATTTAGGAATTTAAAATGACTATATGGTAAAAAAACTACTCTCTATTCTTTTTATTTTAACCTTTTCAACCGCAATGTTTGCGCAGAACGACGATGCCAAGGATCTTGAGATTCTGGAAGGTGCATTGTTGGGGATCCACGAAGTCGTGGCCTCCCCAAATCCTTTCAGTGTCGCTACCCGCATCAGGTTCTTTGCAGATGAGGAGTTTGAAATGGACTTCCTGGTCAAGGACCTGCTTGGAAATACAATTCATTCTGAAAAGTTAAAATGCAACAAAGGACATAATTCTATTACCTTCTTTAGGGATGAACTCGAGTCGGGAATTTATATTTATTCTTTAAAAACCAAAACCAAGGTGATTTCTAAGCGAATTGTAATCAAATGAGTTTAAGGCTTACCATACTGGGCTGTCATTCGGCAACACCCCGCAGTCATGGCCACACCTCATCACAATATCTGGAAGTCAACAATGAAGGTTTTTTAATCGATTGCGGAGAAGGCTCCCAGGCCCAATTGCGCAAATATAAAATAAAGTTTTCCCGAATCAAGCGGATTTTCATATCTCACCTGCACGGCGACCACTTTTTTGGTCTGATCGGTTTGATCGCAACTTTCGGTTTGCTCAACCGGAAATCGGAACTTCACATCCATGGTCCAAAAGGCATCAAGAAAATTATTTTGATGCAGCTTAAGCTGACCGGTTCATGGGTTGCCTATCCGTTGCATTTTCATGAATTGGAGGCTATGGAAAGTGAATTGATCTTTGAGAATGACAAGGTTGAAGTTCATACCATCCCTCTTTCTCACAGGATTTATACCAATGGCTTTCTGTTCAGAGAAAAACCACTTCCCCGAAATTTAAACATGTCTGCCATTTCAAAGTATCCGGAAATTGAAATTTGCGATTATCAAAATTTAAAAAAAGGAAGGGACTATAAAATGGATGACGGAAGCATCGTTCCCAATGCAGATCTCACCTTTGATCCTCCGAAGATTCTACAGTACGCCTATTGCAGCGATACGGCCTATGATGAAAAGATCATTCCTCATATAAAAGGAGTTGACCTGCTTTATCATGAATCTACTTTTTTGGAAGACAACAAGGACCTGGCCGAAATAACAAAACATGCCACCGCGCTTGAAGCCGCAACTATTGCCAGCAAAGCGGATGTAAAGCAATTGATCCTGGGGCATTATTCCAGCCGCTATAAGGATACGACTCTTTTTCAGGAAGAAGCCAAGATCATATTCCCGAATTCGGTACTTGCCGAAGCGGGAAAAGAATTTATTCTGAACAATCAAAATTGACCCGTGCTGATCAGAACAAGTGTGCAGGAGCGTTCAAAGGGAATTTTATGACGTGACAAAAAGCCTTCAAATCGGGGATTTTCAGTTCCCGGGTTAAATATCACACGCCTGGGATTTAGTGCAATGACATAAGTATAGTATTCCTCTTGATTATCCGGGTTCAAATAAATACTGACCGTATGGATGTTTTTCAGGGGAATCTTTTCGGTATGAATGCTGGTTCCTCCTATCATCCCTGTTCTTGAACCGATGCCTACAACCCAGAAATCCTTACTCTGCAAACGCCGGATGGCAAGATGGGCATAACGGGTTTTATCCAGTGAAGCGCCCAATACAAGCGTTCTGATCATGTGTTAAACTTCTGTTAATTAATAATTTGACAATATAATTCCCCCTATTTTAGATTGCCTTAAAACTCTAAATCTAATCATAAAAAAATTTGAAAAAAATAATAACACCGATTTTTATTCTTTTTTCAATCTGTTTGTTAGCGAAAGACTTCAAAATATCTCTCCCTAAAAATGTCAAAATAAAAGGAAAAATAATTGATGCCGTAACCCGGGATCCCATCCCTTATGCCACTGTGATATTGAAGACCGAGACGTCTGATAATTTTTCAGGTGGGATCTCAGATGAATTGGGTTACTTTGAGATCAAAAAGGTTCCAGAGGGAAACTACCTGGTTGAAATTCAATTCATAGGATATGAAAAACTGAGTTTAGAAGTAGAGGTGACTTCCAACTCATCTGATTTTGATCTTGGGATCATCGAACTTGAAGAAGTTACAGAAAACCTGCAGGAAGTAGAGATCAGGGCCGAAACTTCAACCGTCGTTCAAAAAATTGACAGAAAGGTGATCAATATTGGTAAAGACCTTACGTCGGCAGGGGCAAATGCAGCTGAGATCATGAATAATATACAGTCTGTAAGTGTTGACAACGACGGCAATATAAGCCTGAGAGGAAACAGCAATGTGAGAATCCTGGTTGATGGGCGGCCGACCAATATAAGTCCATCCCAACTGCTGCAACAAATTCCGTCAAACTCTATCAAAAGTATTGAATTGATCACGAACCCTTCTGCAAAATACAACCCTGAAGGAATGTCAGGCATCATCAACATCGTTTTAAATAAAAACTCCAACCTGGGTTTCAATGGAAATATCAATACAGGGGTCACCAAGGGATTGAACTCCAGGTTCAATGGATCATTGGATCTGAATTACAGAGCGGGTAAGTTAAATTTCTTTGCGAATTACGGTTTATATGATGGAAAAAGCGAAACGAGGGGCCAAGCCAACCGTGTTGAAAATAATTCTGATCTGGGTTTTAACTGGGTTGATGACAATGCGTCACACCTGTTGAAAACGGGGCTTGATTATTATGTAAATGACAACAACATACTTTCTTTTTATACCGTTCAGAATATTTTTAATTCTGATGTAACGCGATCTTCAACGGTGGATTACCTCAACGGAGATTTTCAAAATTTAGATCAGCTGAGTGTTGTTGATCTGGAAAACAATACACAAACCTACAATCTGAATTACAAGCATAATTTTAATGAAAAAGGGCATCATATAGAGCTTGAGGCCAATTTCTCCAATACAGATGGATCTGAAATTGCTGTTTTTAAGGAACTTAACAATCCAACCAACCCCATCCTTAATTACGAGGATGAGATCGTGAACGACCGGAACAATGTGACGGTCAATCTTGATTATGTCAATCCCTTATCCGAAAAATCCAAACTGGAACTGGGATTGGAATCCCGGACCATCGAAATGGAAAATGGAAGAAATACGACTCAGCACGGATTGATTTACGATGATGACGGGAATATCATCGGAACTGAACCCCTGGATGACACAAAGTACCAATATGACAGAGAAATCTATTCGGCCTATGCCACCTTCAGCCGAAAAATGGAAAAGTGGACCATGCAGCTGGGTGCCAGATTCGAAAGTTATAACGCAGAAGCCATTTTGAATCAAGAGAAAATTTTCGAAGATGAATATCTCACGCTCTACCCATCCGCATTTGTCACTTATAACCCTTCAGATAAAAACCAGTTTCAGGTGAGCTACAGCAGAAGGGTTGACAGGCCCGGATTTAACCAGGTCAATCCCATCCGACAATGGAGCACCCCTCAGGTCACCTCAGTGGGTAACCCAAGCCTCAGACCGCAGTTCACAAATTCCATGGAGTTCAACTATACGAGAAAAATAAAAAATGGATCTCTCACCTTTGGAACCTTTGTGCGCATCATCAATGATAACATCAACAGGGCCATACTCAAGGATCCGCTGGATGATAATAAGGTCTTGGTTACCTACGCCAATTCTGAGAACAACAATGCCTTCGGATTTGAAGCCTCAGCCAACTATAATTTTGCCAAATGGTGGGATGCCAATATGAGCTTTGACGTTTATGATAAAATTGAAAAAGGAGTGGTAGGCACATCCGAGCTGGAAGTGCAAAATACAGCCTGGAATTTTAGAATCAACAATAATTTTAAGGTCGTCAAAAATTTCAGGCTGCAATGGTTCACTATGTACCGAGGAGCCAATCAGGGTCTTCAGTTTGAATCAAAGTCAATGTGGAAGATGGATGTCGGTGCCAGGCTGAATTTATTTCAGGGCAAAGGAACCTTGAGTGCCCGGTACAGTGACATATTCAACACCATGTTCTTTGCTTTTGACACCAAAAACCCCTATCAGTCAAGCGGCCAGTTTCGAGGAGAATCACAGGCCGCTTATATGGGCTTCAGTTATCGTTTTGGAAAAGGAAAGAACAAAGCAAGATCCCGAAAGAAAAGAAATGGAGAGGGTCGTCAGGGAAGCGGTTTCATGTAACCCTTTTAAGCAATTCATGTTTTTAACAGAATGAACCCGGGCCCTGGATAAGGTTTTTGTATAGAAAGGGTAAGGGATACTGATATTTTTCCAATTTTTTTTTGCCACTGGGGTATATTTTTTGGATATTGCGTTCCCAACCAAAATACCACATAAAATAATGTTGAAAAAAATACTGCTGTTTTTGATAATTTTTAGCCCTTTTTTAGGCGTTGCTCAGGAAAAAGGACTTGATGAAAAAATCAATGAAGAATTTATGCCTGTTGCCACCTGGTGGGAAAATACAGTTCTCACTCCTGTTCCGATTGCAGGATATGATATTCCATTTGTCTTATTGCTGCTTATTTTCGGTGCCACGATGTTTACCATTTATTTTGGTTTCCCTGCAGTTTCAAAATTCATTCTGGCGATCAATACTGTAAGAGGCAAGTACGATGAAATTGACCATCACAGCGTAGAAAAAGCAGAATTAAATATCGTTGACGGAGATTTGGTAGATACGATCAAAGATGAAAGTAAGGAGGGTGAAGTGAGCCACTTTCAGGCCCTGGCCACCGCAGTTTCAGGTACGGTTGGATTGGGAAATATTGCTGGAGTTGCCGTCGCGATTGCAGTTGGAGGACCTGGTGCCACTTTCTGGATGATTGTTTGCGGACTGATTGGAATGTCTACTAAAATGGTCGAATGTACCCTTGGAGTAAAGTATAGAGATGTCGGTGAGGATGGTACGGTTTACGGAGGACCCATGTATTATCTTAAAAGAGGACTGGAGAGCCAGAACAAAGCAGTACTTGGAAAAATACTCGCCGTCATTTTTGCGCTTCTGTGTGTAGGGGCTTCATTTGGAGGAGGAAATGCCTTTCAATCAAATCAGGCGGCCGTACAGATCGTTAGTATGCTGGGCTTGAGCGGAGGTGCTTCAGGTTTCATCATCGGAATTATCATGGCGGTTCTGGTAGGAATTGTAATCATCGGAGGAATCAAGAGAATTGCAAAAATAACTGAAAAAATAGTCCCTTTTATGGCCATTATTTATGTGTTTGCGGCATTGATCATTATCTTCTCGAATATACAACATATAGGAAGTGCCTTTAACCTTATTATTTCAGGTGCCTTTAACCCTATGGCTGGTTTGGGAGGTATCCTGGGTGTGATTATTGTGGGCTTCCAAAGGGCGGCTTTTTCTAATGAAGCAGGAGCGGGATCGGCAGCTATTGCGCACTCTGCGGTGAAAACCAAATATCCGGCCAGTGAAGGTGTCGTGGCCTTGCTCGAACCATTTATTGATACTGTTGTCATATGTACCATGACTGCTTTGGTCATTATATTCTTCAACATGGATGCAGGTGCCTTTGATTACGGAAATTCACAGAACAGCGCAGTGATGATTAATGCAACCGGGGAATACATCGGAGGAGTCGACCTTACCTCTATGGCTTTTGATTCTGTTTTACCAGGCTTCAGTTATATCCTGACAATTGCCATTATTTTATTTGCATTTTCAACCATGATCTCATGGTCCTATTACGGTCTGCAATCCTGGAAATATTTATTTGGCAGAGGAAAAGCGGCAGACATTTCTTACAAAATTCTTTTTCTCATCTTTGTGATTATCGGGGCCTCAGCCACACTTGATGCGGTGATTAAATTCTCTGATGCCATGATTCTCGCACTGGTTTTTCCAAATATGATTGGATTGGTCATGCTTTTCCCAAAAGTCAAGGAAGAAATAAACAACTATGTTGGGGCCATCAAGACAATGAAGGCCAATAGACAATAACACTTAATGAATTTTATGAAATCCCATTTCTGGTATACAAAACGCCAAAGAAATGGGATTTTATTTTTGACCGGGATTCTGGTGCTGATGCAATTCCTACTGCACTTTTCAGATTTTACCAGGGGACATTTTCAGCAGGAAGATGACAAGACTTTTGCGATTCTTCAGAAGCGTCTTGATTCTATGAAAAAAGCCGAAATGGACAGTACAAGATCGAAAATCTACCCTTTCAATCCGAATTTTATTACAGATTTCAAGGCCTATCAGCTGGGGCTTTCCATCGAAGAAGCAGACCGCCTGTTCCGGTATCGAAAGCAAGGAAAATATATCAATTCAGCAGATGAATTTCAAGAGCTAACCCTTGCAAATGACAGTTTGATGAAAATCATCTCCCCTCATTTTAAATTTCCTGAATGGACCAGAAAAAATTGGAAGCCTGAAACCCGTGCCACCTCACAGAATCCGGCAACAGACAAATCACATACAGAGATCAAGGACCTGAACCTTGTTACTGCACAGGAGCTCACTCAAATAGACGGAGTTGATGAGCGGCTGGCCAAACGGATTGTCGCCTACCGAACAAAATTAAAAGGCTTTTTTTATGAAGCACAACTGTTTGAGGTATATTATTTAAAAAAAGAGGTCGGAAGAAGAATCCTTGAAAAGTACGAGATCCTTCAACGACCCCGTATTGACAAAACCAATATCAATACAGCCAGCTTTAAGGAAATTCTGAAAATTCCATATCTGGATTATGAACTTACAAGGAAAATTTTCGAATACAAAAAAGAAAATTTAGAATTTTCAGACCTGGAGGAATTGAAAAAAATTGACTCTTTCCCATTAGACAAATTTGATAGAATAACAGTATATTTGTCGGCGCAATAAAAAGCAACCTATGAATTTTGAAACATCAGAAACGAGGGCCACAATAGCACATTCCATAAGAGAATTTGCCAAAAAACACATCAAACCCTATATGATGGACTGGGATGAAAACCAGACCTTTCCTGCCGATCTTTTTCATAAACTTGGTGAAATGGGCTTTATGGGGGTATTGGTTCCTGAAGAATACGGTGGAAGCGGAATGGACTATCATGAATATATCACGGTGATAGAGGAAATTTCAAAAGTAGATTCATCGGTTGGTTTATCACTGGCAGCGCATAATTCCTTGTGCACGAATCACATACTGGAATTCGGAAATGAAGAGCAAAAACAAAAATGGCTGCCCAAATTAGCCCATGGAGAATGGATCGGTGCCTGGGGTCTGACCGAGCATAACACCGGAAGTGACGCGGGAGGTATGAGTACCACAGCTGAACAGGACGGTGATTATTATGTCCTGAACGGTGCCAAAAACTTCATTACCCACGGAATCAGCGGAGACATTGCCGTTGTGGTCGTAAGAACGGGTGAAAAAGGAGATTCACGAGGCATGACCTCTTTTGTTGTCGAAAAAGGTACACCCGGATTTTCGTCAGGAAAAAAAGAGAATAAATTAGGAATGCGTGCCTCAGAAACGGCTGAATTGATCTTTGTCAATTGCAGAATTCACAAAGACAATATCCTTGGAAAAGTTGGTGAAGGCTTCATTCAGGCTCTGAAAGTTTTGGATGGGGGCAGAATATCCATTGGTGCTCTCTCTTTAGGCATTTCAAAAGGAGCTTATGAAGCATCTTTGAAATATGCCCAGGAAAGGGAGCAATTTGGTAAATCGATCAGTAAATTTCAAGCCATCGGCTTTAAACTTGCCGACATGGCCACCGAAATTGAAGCTTCGGAACTGTTACTGCACAAAGCCGCCTATCAAAAGATCAAAGGTGAAAAAATTACCGGTATCGGCGCCATGGCTAAAATGTACGCCTCTGAAGTCTGTGTAAAAATTGCCAATGAAGCTGTTCAGATTCACGGCGGCTACGGGTATACCAAAGATTTTCCCGTTGAAAAATTTTACCGGGATGCAAAACTTTGTACTATTGGTGAGGGCACAACGGAAATTCAGAAACTCGTAATTTCACGAAATATACTGAGTTAGTCATTGATGATTCTCTGAAGATCAAGCTTGCTTTTTTAAACCGATCGCTGCCGCCTTGTCGAGCATGAACTGGTAGGCTTCATTGAAATCATTCGCGATGTCACCCTCAAGGATGGCCTCTTTGATGGCATCTTTAATGGTTCCGATCTCTTTACAAGGCTTTAAATTAAAAGTCTCCATGATCAATTCCCCGGAAATAGGTGGCTGAAAATTACGAACGTGGTCACGAGCTTCCACTTCTTTGATCTTTTGACGTACAAGCTTAAAATTATTCAGGTATTGTTTTTCTTTGACCGGATTCTTAGTGGTTATGTCGGCCTCACAATGCGTCATCAGATCATCCAGGTCATCACCTGCATCAAAAATAAGTCTTCTTACAGCAGAGTCTGTCACATTATCGGCCAAAATTACCGGTCTGGAACTCATCATAACAATTTTCTGGACGTATTTCATTTTTTCATTCAAGGGCATTTTCAACCTGATAAATATTTTTTTGACCATTTTAGAACCTACAAATTCATGCCCGTGGAAGGTCCATCCTACTTTCTTGTCGAATTTTTTTGTGGGTGCCTTTCCGATATCATGGAGCAAAGCAGCCCACCTGAGCCATAAGTTGTCAGTCTTCCTGGCGATATTATCCACTACTTGCAGGGTATGGTAAAAGTTATCCTTGTGTTTCTGGCCCTTGATTTGCTCAACACCTTTCAAATCAGACAGTTCTGGAAGTATAAAGTCCAAAATACCGGTGTCGTATAAAAGCTTAAGGCCAATCGAGGGTTGCTCACTTAAGATGATTTTATGCAATTCATCAACAACACGTTCAGGGCTGACAATCTGAATTCGCTTTGCATTTTTCCCAATCGAATCGAGGGATTTTTTTTCGATCTTAAAATTCAACTGGCTGGAAAATCTGATGGCCCTCATCATGCGCAAGGGATCGTCACTGAATGTAATATCAGGATCCAAAGGGGTCTTGATCACCTTATTCTTTAAGTCGGTTAGTCCTTCAAAAGGATCCAGCAATGCTCCGTAATCTGATTTGTTAAGGCTGATGGCCATGGCATTGATCGTGAAGTCTCTGCGATCCTGATCATCCTTTAAGGTTCCTTTATCGACCATTGGATTCCGGCTGTGGCTCACGTATGATTCCTTTCGGGCACCCACGAATTCAACTTCAAGTTCGTTGAATCTCAGCATGGCTGTACCATAATTCTTAAAAATCTGAACCTTGGGCCTGGTGGGTAAAATCTTGGCCACTTCATTGGCCAGATCAATTCCACTGCCTACGGCAACTATATCAATGTCCTTGGACCTTTCCTTATCTAAAATAAAATCCCTGACAAAGCCACCAATCACATAAGTTTCAGTATCCAAGGCTGATGCCGCTGAAGCGATATAGTCAAAAATCGGCTGTGAAATCGCCTGTTTATAAGTTTGCACGGGTTCAGACATATTATTTTCGAAGGTACTCGATCTTTCCAAGATCATTTACTTTAATTATTTGTGAAGCAGTATTTTGCGATTTCTTCAGCGGCAAATTTACTATATAATCCGCTTTATTCAAAAGTAAGGGGTCTATTTCATGAAAATCTCCGGGCGCCGGACAACCACTTATATTGGCTGATGTGGATACAAGGGGCTTGCCAAATTCATGAATCAACTTTTCACAGAATTCATGTTTCACCATGCGTATGGCAACGGTATCATCCTGGGCAACAACATTGGGAGCCAATCCTCTGGGATTATTGTAAATAACTGTTGTAGGGCGTTCTGCTTTCTGTAAAAAGGAATGTATAATCTCCGGGAATTCTGGCACATATTGTTTCAGCATGGCAAGGCTGTCAACCAAAATGATCAGGCTCTTGCTTTCTGATCTTTGCTTCATGTCAAAAACCCTGGCCACAGCGCCTTCATTTGTGGCATCGCATCCGATGCCCCATATGGTGTCTGTAGGATAAATTAATACCCCTCCGGATCTCAATACTTCGATGGCACTTTTGATTTCCCCCTTCATATGACTTCTGATATTTTCGGGTTTCTATCTGGCTCCTTCAATTTAATTTTCTTTTTTAGGCTGTCAAACTGAACATAACGCTGACGTACAGCCCTTGCATGCAAACGCGCTAGTGTATATCCAGGCTTCCCATCAAGAAATCCAAATCGGATAAAGTAAAGCACCAGGAACCGAAAACCGGGTTTGATCCACCTATGAGCCAAAGGAATCTCCTTGTAGACCTCCATCAATTCCCTGGCCTGCAAATGAGCATACAAATCCAGCTTGCCCTTGTACTGCGCCATATCTCTAAATGAAAAATGATCAATACGGTTTTTTAAAAAACCTATTTTTCCATCATACCGGATCTTCTCATGAACGAGTTTTCCATCGTATCTGCACGAGTCTTTTTTGAACAAACGGATCACTTTGTCCGTTTGCCAACCTCCAAATCTTATCCTCTCCTCCTTGAAATAAAAGGTCCTGAAAGTATAAAACCCTACACAGTCAAATGAATGATCCACAGCGGCCAGAATTTCTGTTTGCAAAGCCGGCGGGACTCTCTCATCTGCGTCCAGGACATAGATCCATTCATGACTGGCCAGGTCAAGGGCATAGTTCTTCTGATTTGAAAAATTATCGAATTTTCGCTGAACAATTTTAACCCCATGGCCTTCGGCCAATTCTACCGTTCTATCGGTACTGAAAGAATCGATCACAATGATCTCATCCGCAAAAGCCACTGAGGCAATGGCTTCTTCAATGAATTCCTCTTCATTTAAAGTTGGGATGATTGCCGTTATCATGATCAGGTATGTTTAGGAAACATTTTCATTTCAAATCGACCTTTCAACTGAGATCGCAGCTGCAAAATTAGCAATTGTTTCTGTATTCAATGCTACATTATTCGAATCAAATTTATTTTAATTGACAGGGGGCAGGGCCCCGGAATCAGGAATTGAATTACATCCCGTTCAACCCGTGGGAATTTGATGCCTCATAAAGATCCTATTCCTAAAACTCAGTATCCGCTTCAGCAATCATTTTCTCTGCCACTGGAACATAACCATCTGATGAATTCCTGTAAGGACAGCCCTGAATCATTCATTTACAAAGCTTTGTAGGGCAAAAAAATCCATTTAACAATCTGCCTTTTGTCTGAAATTATCACTAAATTCGACTACTTTTAAACACAGACGAAGAATGGGTTTTAGATTTCCATGGAATGCAATCGATAAGGAGAATCAAGTGTATCTATCCTATGACAACCACAGAAATAACCTCGGTGATATTCTTAGCCCTATCATTGCCGGGCATTACGGATCCAAAAAGGTGAAAAGAATTTCCAAAAGAAATTGCAGAAGATTTGAACATTATTTCATGATAGGTTCCATTCTCCAAAGGTGCACCAGCAAATCGATCATATGGGGAAGCGGCCTGATTTCGGAAACCGCCCGATGTGATGAAATTCCTAAAAAAGTTTTGGCAGTCAGAGGTCCCCTGACCAGAGATAAATTAATCGCTCAGGGAATTGAATGCCCTGAAATTTATGGAGACCCGGCTTTACTGCTTCCAGAAATCCATCCTGACCCTAAAAGAAAAAAACAATATAAGTTAGGCATCATTCCTCATTTTAAAGACAAAAATGATCCCTGGCTCAGGTATTTTACGCATGAATCTTCTGTAAAAATCATTGACATTCAGAACAAATATCCCATGCAAGTGGTTGATGAAATGCTTTCCTGTGAGAAAATAGTTTCCAGTTCCCTACACGGGATCATCATTGGGGACGCCTATGGTATTCCTTCGGTGTGGATTGAATTTGAGCACCCTTTTGAAGACGGGCATTTCAAATTTCAGGACTACTTCAATTCTGTGGGAAGAACTGTCAAGGGCCCGGTAAAATTCAGTGAATTTAAAAAATTGGAGGATATCCTGAAGGTGTTTGAACCCTATGAAATACAGATCGATCTGGAGGTGCTCAAAAAATCATTTCCGTTTTGATATGGATTTTTTGATGAAAAGACAATGACCAATTCTCTTGCTGACATCCTTCCTAACATAAAAACATGAAGCCCTTCAGGTCAGATGACAATTAGTGATAAACAGCTCAAGAATGGAAAAAATAAAAAATTAATTTTAAGCTTTAAATGTCTGTAAGGTATAAAATACATCCTGATTCAATCTTAGATCAAGAAGATTATCTGTCTGTTATCGATCAGTTCGAAACCCAGGGCAAGGTCATAGATGACAGGGGGCGGAATCTGATCAAATCATTCCGCGTAAAGGACCAGGTCATCAATGTAAAATCATTTAAAGTACCGCATATCTTTAACCGGATAGCCTACAAATATTTCAGGTCCTCAAAAGCGAAACGATCGTATGAACATGCCTGCCGGTTGGAAAAAAATAATATTGGGACACCAAAACCACTGGCCTATTTCGAATATTTCTCTGCAATTGGCATACGGCAAAGCTATTATTTCAGCAAGCACCTCGAATACGATCTGACATTTCGGGAATTGAGATCGGATCCTGACTATCCCGATGGAGAGAACATGTTAAGACAGTTTACACAATTCACTTTTTCCCTTCATGAACACGGTATTTTCTTTAAAGATCATTCTGCGGGCAACACGCTGATTGTAAAAAAGAACGGGCAATATCAATTTTTTCTGATCGATCTGAACAGAATGGACTTTTTTGATCTCGATCTGGACAGCAGGATGAAAAACTTTTCCAAGTTGACAGAGGATATTGAAATGGTGAAAATCATGAGCGACGAATATGCCAAATTGACCGGGCTGGATGATGAGCTTCTTTTTAATAAAATGTGGGGCGAGATCAAAAAGTTTCGAAACAAATATGAGCGCCGCCAAAAATTCAAAGAATGGCTCCGTTTCGGAAGGAAATAAAAACTGGCAGCTTTAAACCGCTACATCATACTCTCTAAGCGCATCGTTCAGGGAGGTTTTCTTATTTGTGCTTTCTTTCCTTTGACCGATGATCAAAGCACATGGAACCTGATAATCTCCGGCCTTGAATGTTTTTGTGTAACTTCCCGGAATCACGACAGAACGTGAAGGAACCCTGCCCTTCATCTCAATGGGTTCATCTCCCGTCACGTCGATAATTTTTGTGCTCATTGTGAGTACCACATTTGCGCCTAAAACGGCCTCCTTCTCTACCCTGACCCCTTCAACAACAATGCAACGCGAACCTACAAAAACACCATCCTCAATAATAACCGGTGCGGCTTGCAAAGGCTCCAGAACACCTCCGATTCCTACACCGCCACTGAGATGCACATTCTTTCCGATCTGCGCACAGCTGCCAACCGTGGCCCAGGTGTCCACCATGGTTCCTTCATCAACATAGGCCCCGATATTTACATAACTTGGCATCAAAATGGTTCCTTTTGAGATATAAGCACCATGCCTTGCAACCGCATGGGGTACAACCCTGATGCCTTTTTCCTGATAGCCCTTTTTCAAAGGGATCTTATCGTGGTATTCAAATATGCCGGCCTCCAGGGTTTCCATTTTCTGAATCGGAAAATATAAAACCACGGCCTTCTTCACCCATTCATTCACCTGCCAGCCCTCCTCCATCGGTTCAGCCACCCTTAATTCTCCTCGATCCAACAGATCAATTACCTGTCTGATGGCATCCTGAACATGTGGATCTTTTAACTGGTCTCTATTGTCCCAGGCATTTTCTATAACTTGGCGTAAATCACTCATAAGGCAAATTTAAGTCGCAAATATAAAAAAGCAGGATTTAAAAAATCCATTTTAATTGTATTCTTTTCATCTAAAAAAGAGGTAAATTTGCAAAAATTTAATTGAGAATGTCGAGAATAATGGCCATGGATTTTGGCGAAAAAAGAACAGGAATTGCCGTAACAGATGAGATGCAGCTGATTGCTTCAGGTCTGACTACGGTTCAAACCAGGGACATTTTTGATTTTATAGAAAACTATCTGAAAACAGAAAAAGTGGAACTGTTTTTGATCGGAGAACCAAAGCAGCTGAACAATAAGGAATCGGAAAGTGAAAAATATATCAGGCCCTTTATTGAAAAATTAAGAAATAAGTTTTCTGATATTCCCATTGAGCGAGTTGATGAGCGATTTACCTCAAAAATGGCTTTCCAAACCATGATTGACAGTGGATTGAAAAAAAAACAAAGACAAAACAAAGCCCTGATCGACGAGATCAGCGCCACAATAATATTACAAAGTTATCTTTACAATAAAAATTGAATACCTATGATTTTACCGATTGTTGCTTATGGAGATCCAGTATTGAGAAAGGTAGGAAAGGGAATTAGCAAGGATTATCCCAAACTTGATGAACTCATCATGAATATGCGGGAGACCATGAAAAACGCTCAGGGCGTGGGGCTTGCCGCACCACAAATAGGCAAAGACATCCGTTTGTTTTTGATCGATGCGTCTCCATTTTCTGAAAATGAAGAGCTGGGGGAAGAAGAAAGGAATTTTCTGAAAAACTTCAATAAGACATTTATCAATGCACAGATCATTGAAGAAGAAGGTGAAGAATGGGCCTTTAACGAAGGTTGCCTGAGTATCCCGAACATCAACGAAGACGTGTTTAGAAATGAAACGATCCACATAGAATACTTCGATGAAAATTTTGAGAAAAAAAAGGAAACCCTAAGCGGATTGGCCGCCAGAATCTTCCAGCACGAATATGACCATATCGAAGGCATCCTCTTTACAGATAAGTTGTCAAGCCTGAAAAAACGCCTTTTAAAGAAGAAACTTGAAAATATTTCAAAAGGAAAAGTAGAAGTTGATTACAGAATGAAGTTTCCCAATCAAAAAAAATAGAATCATCATATGAAATTAGAAAAAGTAATTGCCATTTCGGGTAAACCCGGATTATACGAGATCATTTCCCAGTCTAAATCAGGGATCATTGTTGAATCTTTGACAGACAAAAAAAGGTTCCCAGTCAACAACCTGCATAATATAAGCACTTTGAATGACATTGCCATTTATACCTATGAGGCCGAAGTGCCTCTCAAAAATGTGTTGCTGAATATCAACGAAAAGGAAGATGGCAAAAATTCAATTGACCCAAAATCATCAAAAAATGAGCTGTTGTCTTATTTTAGTGAGGTGCTGCCGGGTTATGATGAAGAAAGAGTTTATGCCTCAAATATTAAAAAAGTCCTTTCCTGGTACAATGCCTTAGTGGCGGCAGATTTTGACTTCAAGAGTTTGGAAGATGAAGCACAAGATGAGGAAAACAAAGAAGAAGAAGCCTAAATTAAATCCTGAGCATCAATGACCCAAAGAGAAAAGCAAATGGAAGCTTTTGGTGAGCTTTTAGACATCATGGATGAACTGAGGGAAAAATGCCCCTGGGACAAAAAGCAGACCATGCAATCTCTGAGGCATCTGACCATTGAAGAGACCTATGAGCTGGGTGACGCGATTCTCGACGATGATCAGGATGAGATCAGGAAAGAATTGGGTGACTTGTTGCTGCACATTGTGTTCTATTCCAAAATTGGGAGTGAGAAAAAATCGTTTGACATCTTAGAGGTCATAAGGGGCATCAATGAAAAATTAATTCACAGGCACCCTCATGTCTATGGTGATGTCGAAGCGCAAACCGAAGAACAGGTGGCCAAAAACTGGGAACAGCTCAAACTTAAGGAAGGAAAAAAATCAGTATTGGAAGGAGTGCCAAAATCACTTCCTGCCATGATCAAAGCAAGCCGTATACAGGACAAGGCAGCCAGCTCAGGCTTTGACTGGGATGAAACTGAACAGGTTTTTACAAAAGTACAGGAAGAGATAAAAGAACTCCATGATGAAGTAGTGCGTGAAGACCCAGTCCGTATAGAATCTGAATTCGGAGACGTCCTTTTTTCCCTGATCAACTATGCCCGTTTTATCAAGGTGGACCCTGAAAGCGCCCTTGAAAGAACCAATAAGAAATTCATCAAAAGATTTCAATTCCTTGAAAATGAAGTGCGAAAAAACGGTCAGTCACTCAAAGACATGAGCCTGGATGAAATGGATGTTTACTGGAATAAGTCAAAATCGCATTTTAAGTAGGGTTTTCATTTTTTTAATCTTTTAAACCCTTGCTGTTTAGAATCATCCAGGGCAATCATTGAATTAGAATTTTAAGACTGTAAAGCTTACATTTGGTGGAGATGCGGAAATATGTGTAACTTTATTTTCTGTAAACTTCTTATCGTCTATGAAATATTATACTTCCTTATTCTTATTCTTTTTTAGCCTGATGGCACTAAAGGCCCAGGCCGATCTCGATTTTATCGGTGAAACCATCAGTTTCAAAGCCGATGACGGCCTAAAAGTCACTGCCGATCTGTACATGCCCCATGCCAGCAATGCTCCCTTTATCATCCTGTATCATCAGGCCGGATACAGCCGTGGAGAATACAGAAGTATCGCCCCAAAACTCAATGAACTGGGATTCAATTGCATGGCCGTAGACCAGCGCTCCGGGGATAAGGTGAATGGGATCGTGAATAAAACGCATCAGGAAGCGGTGAACAAAAACCTGCCAACCGAGTATCTGGATGCACTCGCAGACATTGAGGCCGCTTACCTTTATGTCAAATACGGTATCAAGCCTGAGAAAATCATTTTGTGGGGAAGCTCGTATTCGGCAGCAATCATGTTTTATATGGGCAGTGTGCACCACAACAATCTGAGTGGCATCCTGAGTTTTGCGCCAGGGGCCTATTTTAAGATCAATAACAAGGAGCTTAAAACTTATGCTTCGAGAATAACCTGCCCGGTTTTTGTGACCTCTGCCAAAAGCGAATACAAGAACTGGAAAGCTATTTATGATGGGGTAAGATCTGAAAAGTCTTATTTTTTGCCTGAAACGGAAGGCAAACATGGTTCAAAGGCGCTCTGGGACAGTAATCCAAGCCATACAGCCTATTGGAGCGCGGTGCAGGAATTTTTGAATAAAGTGCAATGAGACAAAACCGAGTTGATTTTTAAAAAATAATGTCGATTTTAACCAAAGTAAAAACTGTATCCTGCATTATTGCATTTGACAGATAAATCAAGATAAATCATGATCAAGGTAAGAAACGTAACTGAAGAAATTGAAAAATTATGCCCTTTGACCTATGCCGAAGGATTTGATAATGTGGGCCTCCTGGTAGGCAATAAGGAGCAAACAGTATCAGGGGTACTCGTTACCCTGGACTGCCTTGAAGCAACTGTTGACGAAGCCATCGAAAACAACTGCAATCTCATTGTAAGCTTTCACCCAATCATCTTTAAGGGACTCAAAAAACTGAACGGGAAAAATTATGTGGAAAGGGTTGTGATCAAGGCCATTAAATACGACATCGCGATCTACGCCATGCACACGGCGCTTGATAATTCCTTTTACGGGGTGTCGGCCAAAATGGCTGAAGTCCTTGGCCTTGTCAATAATAAGATCCTGATGCCCCAAAGTGGCCACCTCAAAAAGCTGACAACCTATGCCCCTCAAAGTGCTGCCGATGAAATTCGGGAGGCCCTGTTTAATGCCGGTGCGGGCAATATTGGCAATTACAGCCACTGCAGTTTTAATATGAGTGGAGAGGGCACTTACCTGGGTAATGAAGAAGCAGATCCCCTGATTGGCAAAAAGGGGCATTTGGAACGGGTCAGGGAAATCTTCATCAGTGTGATCTTCGAAAAACATAATGAATCAAAACTCATGAAGGCCCTTCTGAATTCACATCCCTATGAGGAAGTTGCCTATGATATTGTAGGACTCGACAATGTCCACGAAAAAATTGGTATGGGAATGATCGGTGAACTGAAAAAGGAAATGGAGGCCACAGCCTTCATGAACCAACTCAAAAAAGTCTTTCATTCAAAAACCATCAGGCATTCTGATCTGATCCATAAGAAAATTAAACGCGTAGCTGTTCTGGGGGGCTCGGGCAGTTTTGCCATAGAAAAGGCAATAGCAGCCGGAGCAGATATATTTGTCACGGCTGACCTGAAGTACCACGAATTCTATAAAGCAGAAGGAAAGGTTATATTAGCTGATATCGGGCATTATGAAAGTGAACAGTTTACAAAAAATCTTTTAGTGGACTATCTTACAAAAAAAATTACTAATTTTGCACCTGCCTTACTGGGAGGCAGGATTATTATATCAAAAAACAATACAAATCCTATCAATTATTTTTAGAGATGACAAAAAAGAAAGAGGTTACAGTTGAAGAAAAATTAAGAGCTCTATATGACTTGCAGCTGATTGATTCAAGAATCGATGAGATCCGTAATACAAGAGGGGAATTACCTTTGGAAGTAAATGACCTTGAAGACGAGATTGAAGGTTTACAAACCAGGCTCAACAATTTTAGTACTGACATTGAAAACCTTGAAACCTCTATAGCCAACAAGAAAAATAATATTGAGGAAGCCAAGGCATTGACCAAAAAATACCTTGAACAGCAGAAAAATGTTAGAAATAACAGAGAGTTTGACTCTATTTCCAAAGAAATTGAATACCAGGACCTGGAAATTCAGTTGGCTGAAAAACACATAAGAGAATTTGAAGCCAAGATCACTCAAAAGAACGAGATCATTGAAGCGGCAAAAGAAAAAATAAAAGAGAAGGAAACACATTTGAAGCACAAGCAGGATGAATTGAATGCCATTCTTGAAGAAACGGTCAAAGAGGAAGAGCTGCTTCATAAAAAGTCGGACGAATACAGTAAAATGATTGACGATAGGCTTCTCAAAGCTTATCACAAGATCAGGACCAATGTCAGAAACGGATTGGCCGTAGTTACCATTGAAAGAGGTGCCTCAGGGGGATCTTTCTTTACCATTCCGCCGCAGCGTCAGGTTGAGATTGCAACCCGTAAAAAAATCATAACTGATGAACACAGTGGTCGTATTTTGATTGATTCACAACTGGCTGAAGAAGAAAAGAAAAAAATGTCTAAATATTTTTCTTAAAACAATTCAATTACTTCATTTAAAGAGGATACCTTGCCCTATGTCTGATTTTTAACAGACTATAGATGCAGTTCTGTGTCATTATCTGAGTCACGTACATCTAATTGTGTTCTGACATAGTATGACTACACTAAGATTTTAGCATGCCACCATCAGATTTTATGCGGATGAAAAACTGGACATTTTCCCCTTGTGCACAGATCAACTGAAGATGACCAGTAACAGATACCATAACACGGGGATACTTTCAACCCAAAAACTGCTGTAGAAACGATTTTGCCGATCACTTGCGAAAAGAATCGATACAATTGATACCGAGGCTATGACGACAGAAATAGCGAAAAAAGCTGTCGTGGGTTCATTCTTTGAAAGTTCAAGCAGAACAAAAATGATCATGGCCGCAATGGCGAACCATTTCGAATTGTTAATTCCGATCAACTGAGGAACTGTCTTTAGATCAGGGAAATCAAATTGTGCATCCCTAATGTCAAAAGGAATGGTGATGGCCATAATAAAGAGCAGCCTTTGCATAAAAACCATCCATAATCCTTCCATATCCTGTAAACCGGAAACAAACAAGGGGAAATACAAAGTAACACCTGCCCATGTAAATGAGATCAAAAACAACTTCAATCCCGGTATATTTCGCAGACCGGGAATATTTGGCGACACGGGAACAACATAAAAAACACTTGTCAGTAAAAAAGGCAACAAGATCAACAACTCATAAAGATCAAAATCCAGAGAAAAGTAAATCACCAAAACTAAGCAACAGGCATTGAGCAGGACCAAGGCCCTCTTGTTGGAATGAATCCAGGCAGCGATCATACCATTGATGCGATCGATCTGAAAGACCCTGATAAAATTATAGGCCAGAATTGTGGAAAAGAACACAAAAGCAGGAAGTGAACCATTGACAACTGAATATTCAGCCAATGTGATCTGAGTCAAACAATAGGCAGCCAGACCCACATGAATGTTACCAAATACATAAAAACTGAACCACCTTTTGAAAAGACCCATTTTCTGAAATACAAATTATAAAAATAACTAAAATTTTTAGCTTGTATTCATTTTCATTTCGTGATCAGTTTCGTTTAAATTAAGTATTTTTGTGGTCCTTAAACAAACATATATTATGCGAACAGATTCTTTCGTTTTGCGCCACCTGGGCCCAAACCATCAGGAAGTAGATGAAATGCTGAAAACCATCGGTGTCAAATCACTTAACGAACTTATTTACAATACCATACCAGATGATATTCTCTTAAAGAATGTATTGAATTTACCGGAAGCCATGAGCGAGAATGAATTTGCGTCTCATATTCAGAAACTGGGCAATAAGAACAAGCAGTTCAAGTCATATATTGGTCTGGGCTATCATCCCACTACCCTTCCCGCGGTAATTCAGAGAAATATTTTTGAAAATCCAAGCTGGTATACTTCCTACACCCCCTACCAGGCAGAAATATCACAGGGAAGACTTGAAGCATTGCTTAATTTTCAAACGGTCATCACTGATCTTACAGGACTGCCTTTGGCAAATTCTTCTCTACTCGATGAAGGAACGGCAGCAGCAGAGGCCATGATCATGCTTTGGAACGGAAGAAGCAGAGATCAAAAGAAGTCAGGAGCTGTTAAATTTTTTGTTTCCAAAGAAGTTTTGCCGCAAACCAGGGATATCTTAATCACCAGGGCAGAACCCCTCGGAATTGAATTGGTTCATGGAGATCATGAAAACATCCTCCTCACATCAGAGTATTATGGCTGTATTGTTCAGTATCCCGGAAAAGAGGGAAAAGTTCACGATTACAGTGAATTTATTGATCAGGCGCATCAACTTGACATCAAAGCCGTTGTGGCAGCTGATCTTTTAAGTCTGGCCATTTTAAAATCGCCGGCTGCGATGGGTGCGGATGTTGCCGTGGGAACCACACAGCGATTTGGAATTCCCCTTGGTTTTGGAGGACCTCATGCAGCCTATTTCGCAACACATGACGACTATAAAAGATTGATTCCCGGAAGGATCATCGGTGTCACCGTAGATCAGGATGGTAACAGAGCTCTCAGAATGGCGCTTCAAACCAGGGAGCAACACATAAAGCGTGAAAGAGCCACCTCGAACATTTGTACGGCACAGGTACTTTTGGCCGTAATGGCAGGAATGTATGCCGTATATCATGGAGGAGAAGGAATCAAGTACATTGCAAGACAAATTCACTCGCTGACCAATATCCTCGACGGTGCCCTTCTAAAACTTGGCCTCAGCCAGGAAAACGAGGCATTTTTTGACACCTTGAAAATCAAAGTGTCAAATACTGAAAAACTTAAAAGTCTGGCAGAATCAAAAGAGGTCAATTTCAATTATATTGATGACTCAACCATCAGTATTTCAATCAACGAAACAACGACCGAAGCTGATATTGAGGAGATCATTGCCATTCTGGCTCAGGCTGAAAACTTGTACTCCTTTAAAATCACCGAATGTCCGGTCAGCCTGTCCATACCGGAAAATTTGCAGCGCAAAACGGCCTATTTGACCCATGAGGTATTTAAAAATTACCATTCAGAAACCGAAATGATGCGCTATATCAAAAGGCTGGAAAGGAAAGACATCTCTTTGGCCGATTCTATGATATCTCTCGGATCATGTACCATGAAACTGAATGCCGCCACTGAAATGCTTCCATTGAGCATGAGCAACTGGAATTCAATCCATCCTTTTGTACCCGTGGACCAGGCTCAGGGCTATCATGAAATGCTCAAGGGTCTTGAGGCACAGCTCAACGAAATCACAGGTTTTGCAGGGACCTCCCTTCAACCCAACTCAGGCGCTCAGGGAGAGTATGCAGGACTTATGGTGATCAGAGCCTTTCATAAATCAAATAAGGAGGGGCACCGCAATATTTGTCTGATCCCCTCTTCGGCACACGGAACAAATCCCGCTTCAGCCGTCATGGCAGGAATGAAAGTTGTTGTGACCAAAACCTCTGAATCGGGAAATATCGACCTTGATGACCTGAGAGAAAAAGCAATGCTGCACAAAGATCAGCTTGCTGCCCTTATGGTGACCTACCCTTCTACACATGGGGTTTTTGAATCAGCGATTCGTGAAATTACCTCGATCATACACGAAAACGGTGGTCAGGTATACATGGACGGAGCCAATATGAATGCCCAGGTAGGTCTTACAAATCCGGCAAGGATAGGAGCTGATGTCTGCCATTTGAATTTGCACAAAACCTTTGCCATTCCTCATGGAGGTGGCGGACCAGGAGTTGGTCCCATTTGCGTGGCCGAACACCTTGTGAAATTTTTACCTTCAAATCCGGTCATCAAGACAGGAGGAAGTGAAGCCATTCATGCAATCTCCGCAGCACCTTTCGGATCTGCAATGGTTGATCTGATCTCTTACAGTTATATCAAGATGCTTGGAAGCGAGGGATTGACAAAGTCTACGGAGACCGCCATATTAAATGCCAATTATTTGAAAGCCCGTTTGGAAAAGCATTACAAGATCCTGTATGCGGGAGAAAAAGGGTTTGCTGCCCATGAAATGATTGTTGACTTCAGAGAATTCAAGGCCAAAGGTATAGAGGTGACAGACATTGCCAAAAGACTGATGGATTTCGGATTTCATGCTCCCACCGTCTCGTTTCCGGTGGCAGGCACCCTCATGATTGAACCCACAGAGAGTGAGAATAAACAGGAAATCGACAGGTTTGCCGACGCACTGATCCAGATCAAAAATGAAATTGATCAATACGACGGCGGAGACAGTGTCCTTAAAAATGCACCGCATACCCAGGCCATGCTGACCAGTGATGACTGGAACTATGCCTACAGCAGAAAAGATGCTGCATATGCCCTGGATTTTGTGAAAGACAATAAATACTGGCCCACCGTCAGGAGAGTTGACGAGGCCTATGGAGACAGAAACCTTGTTTGTTCATGCAATCCCATTGAAGCTTATATGGAATAAAAAAGATCCGGAACTGCAAATAAAATAGTGCCTTCGTGAATTCGAAATTTAAGGAAAGTGAATTCCGAATTGTTAAGAATTCTTGAATTTAGATGATTTAATTAGAATTCAATTAGGTAAAAAAATTGTATTTTTGCCATTCCGAAAAAATTTTAAATACAAATGAAAAAAATAACGAAAGAAACCTACATCAATTGGTACAAAGACATGCTGTTTTGGAGGAAGTTTGAGGACAAACTTGCGGCAGTATACATTCAACAAAAAGTTAGGGGTTTTTTACATTTATATAACGGACAGGAAGCTGTGCTTGCAGGGGCATTGCACGCCATGGATCTGTCAAAAGACAAAATGATCACTGCCTACAGAAACCACGTGCAGCCGATAGGTATGGGCGTTGACCCGAAAAGGGTTATGGCCGAATTATACGGAAAGGTCACAGGTACCTCAAATGGTATGGGTGGCTCGATGCATATTTTTTCCAAGGAAAAAGGTTTTTACGGGGGTCATGGCATCGTTGGAGGTCAGATTCCTCTGGGTGCCGGTATTGCATTTGCCGACAAATATTTTGGACGTGACGGCGTGACCATAACCTACTTTGGAGATGGGGCGGCCAGACAGGGCTCCTTGCACGAAACTTTTAACATGGCCATGGCCTGGACCTTACCTGTGGTATTCATCGTCGAGAATAATGGTTATGCCATGGGAACTTCTGTTGAAAGAACAGCGAATCACCCCGATATATGGAAACTTGGTTTGGCCTACGAAATGCCGAGTGAACCCGTTGACGGCATGAATCCTGTGGCGGTTGCAGAAGCTATGGACAAAGCCATAAAGCATGCAAGAAGCGGTAAAGGGCCTTACTTTCTTGAAATGAAAACATACCGATACAGAGGGCATTCCATGAGCGACGCTCAAAAATACAGAACGAAGGCGGAGGTCGCTGAATATAAAAAGATTGACCCCATCACCCAGGTACTTGAAGTGATCAAAGATAAAAAATACCTGAATGACGAAGAGATCAAAAAAATTAATGCAGATGTAAAAATGGAGGTGGAAGCCTGTGAGAAATTTGCTGACGAGTCACCGTACCCGGAAAAACAACAATTATATGACATGGTTTATGAAGAGAAAAATTATCCTTTTCTGAAACACCGTTTGTAACATTTGTAAAGCTTAAAAGATAAAATACCACAAAACAAAATAATATGGCTGAAATAATAACCATGCCCAGATTAAGTGATACCATGACAGAAGGTGTTGTGGCCAAATGGCTTAAGCATGTTGGGGACAAGATTGAAGAAGGAGATATTCTTGCGGAAATTGAAACGGACAAAGCCACAATGGAATTTGAATCCTTTCATGAAGGAACCTTACTTCATATCGGAATAAATGAAGGTGAAACAGCGAGTGTCGATGCGCTATTGGCCGTTATTGGGGAAGAAGGTGAAGATTTCAAAAGTTTGCTGGAGCAGTCGGATGAAGTGGCAAAAGAACCTGTTGCTGCAGCCGAAAATACCGAATCAAAACCTGCAACCCAAGGGGCCGAAGAAGTAGCCGTACCGGAAGGTGTTGAAGTGATTACCATGCCGCGACTGAGCGACACAATGACCGAAGGAACTGTGGCCAACTGGCTTAAAAAAGTTGGAGACAGTGTTGAAGAAGGTGATATTCTGGCAGAAATCGAAACCGACAAGGCTACTATGGAATTTGAGTCTTTTCATCATGGAACCTTACTTTATATTGGTGTAGAAGAAGGGAGTTCTGCAAGCGTGGATTCAGTTTTAGCAATTATCGGTGAGAAAGGGACAGATGTTTCTAAATTGGCGGAAAGCCTAAAGAACAAGTCGGCTGCCCCTCAAAAGGCATCAGATAGCAAACCTGCACCAACAGCCTCTGCCCCAGCGCCAAAACCAACCGAAAACAAAGCAGCACCTCAACCTGTTACGAGAATTGCCAAATCTCCGAATGGCAGGGTCGTTGCATCCCCTTTGGCAAAAAAACTAGCCGCTGAAAAAAATATTAACCTGGCCCAATTGCAGGGAACAGGAGAAGGTGGAAGAATCATCAAGCGCGATGTAGAAAATTATGTGCCTGGAGCTTCAGCAGGACCACAAAGACCTTTTGTGCCTGCCGGCCAGGAAAGCTTTGATGAAGTGCCTAATTCTCAAATGAGAAAAGTCATTGCCAGAAGATTGGGAGAATCAAAATTCACAGCTCCCCATTACTACCTTAACGTAGAATTTGACATGGACAATGCTATTGCATTCAGGACGCAGTACAACTCAATACCTGATACTAAAATATCATTCAACGATATGGTTGTCAAGGCAACTGCACTAGCCCTGAAACAACATCCCCAGGTCAACTCACAGTGGTTTGATGACAGGATCAAAAAAAACCATCACGTACACATTGGTGTCGCGGTTGCAGTTGAAGACGGCCTTTTGGTACCCGTATTGAAATTTGCTGATGAACAGAGCCTCACTCAAATAGGAGCTCAGGTGAAAGATTTTGCCGGTAGAGCCAGAAATAAGAAACTGGCTCCGGACGAAATGGAGGGAAGTACTTTTACCATTTCAAATCTGGGTATGTTTGGGATTACAGATTTTACCAGCATTATCAATCAGCCTAATTCTGCAATCTTATCTGTGGGAGCCATTGTTCAAAAACCAGTGGTGAAAGAAGGAAATATTGTTGTGGGTAATACCATGAAATTGACCCTGGCCTGTGATCACAGAACGGTTGATGGTGCCACGGGAGCGTTGTTCCTTCAGACTCTGAAAGAATATATAGAGAATCCTGTTACCATGCTGGTTTAGATTCTCGCAACCGTATAAATCAAAAAAAACCTGCTCAATGGCAGGTTTTTTTTATCCGTGAAATGAAGGTTTAATTTGTATATTTGAGTCAGGGTCAATGACATAAATTCATTTTTCCTGCCCCTGAATTATGTTTGGTATTTACTCTAAATGATAGAGATTCAACTGACTTTATTAAATTAAAAGATGAAAAACAAACCTTTAACCTCCTTTAAAATTTCTCAGTTTATAAACGAAGAAGCCTACGGTGGAATGCTTCTGATATTGATGACGATCGCAGCAATGATCTGGGCCAATAGTTCCTTTTATGAATCCTACCACCAACTGTGGCATGAGTATAAAGTAGGATTTGTTTGGGGCGACCTGAACATGGTAGCCTCTCTTCATCATTGGATCAATGATGGCCTGATGGCACTTTTCTTTTTTGTGATTGGTCTTGAAATTAAAAGAGAAGTTATGGGAGGGGAACTTTCGTCCTTAAAAAAGGCCTCTTTACCGATCTCCGCTGCCATTGGCGGCATGCTGATCCCTGCCCTTTTGTATGCGCTGCTCACCGTAAACGATCCTGATTTTATAAATGGATGGGGCATCCCAATGGCAACTGACATCGCCTTTGCTTTGGGGCTCCTTGCCATGCTGGGAAACAGGGTACCCTTGAATCTTAAAATATTCCTAACCGCTCTAGCCATTGCAGATGATCTTGGAGCCGTTATGGTGATTGCTTTGTTCTATACTGAATCTATAGATTTTTATGAATTGCTTTATGCCGGATTCTTCCTTGTCGTGCTCGCTGTTGCCAATTTGGCCGGAGTAAGAAGGACCGTTTTTTATGCATTGGTCGGATTTACAGGTGTTTGGATCGCCTTTATTTATTCAGGTGTTCATGCAACCATCGCCGGGGTGCTGATCGCACTTACCATACCGGCCAGAACAAAAATCAATGAGACTGACTATATGGAAAGGCTCTCAGCACATCTTCATAAATTCAAAAATGAAAATCCGGATAAGAAATCAACCCTGCTTACCAAAAAACAGGTACATCTCATAAGCGATATCGAAAAATTAAGTAAAAAGGCGCATACACCTTTACAAAAGCTGGAGCATGCCCTTCACCCTGTAACAGCCTATTTTATCCTGCCGGTCTTTGCGCTGAGCAACGCGGGAGTACACATCGATGGACGTATCGATGATATGATGATCCATCCGATTTCCTTGGGCATCATTGCCGGCCTGGTTCTTGGCAAATTTTTGGGAATTTCATTGTTTTCAAGACTCATGGTAAAATTAAAAATTGCCATATTGCCTGAAGGCGTGAGCTGGAACCAAATTTATGGAGCAGCCTTTCTGGCAGGAATTGGTTTTACCATGTCCATATTTATTTCTGACCTTGCATTCAAGGACGAGTCGTTTAAGCAAATAGCCAAAGTAGGCATTATATGTGCATCCATTCTGTCTGCCGTAATTGGAATGGTTTGGCTCAGAATGACATCAGAAGACAAAATTTAAATATTCATCAATTTAAAAATTCCCTATGGACCCCCTATGGATCATTTTCGCTTTTGGTTTTGGATTCGCCGTAAAGCAAATTGGCCTTCCTCCTCTTGTTGGATTTCTTACGGCTGGTTTCGCCCTGAATGCTTTTGGAGTTGAGCACAGTGAAATTCTAAGACAGATTGCTGATTTTGGGGTATTGCTGCTCTTATTCACCATTGGCCTGAAATTGAAAATCAAAAACCTGCTTAAACCTGAAATATGGGCGGCCTCTTCCTTGCATATGATGATCATTACGCTTTTATTTGGTGTCATTGTGATGTTCTTGAGCTATATCGGATTTTCAAAGTTTGCAGACTTGAGCGTGTCTACTTCCTTTCTTCTTGCATTTGCGCTGAGTTTTTCAAGTACGATTTTCGCCGTTAAAATTTTAGAGGAAACGGGCAGTATGAAAACTTCCCACGGAAATATCGCAATTGGCATCCTGGTGATGCAGGATATTTTTGCGGTGATCTTCCTGACGATCAGTTCGGGTAAAGAACCATCGATATGGGCGCCAGCACTTTTATTGCTCCTCTTTGTACCAAAGCTTATTAAAAACACCAAATTCTCATTCCTTATAAATAAAACGGGCCATGGAGAGCTCCTGATCCTTTTAGGAGTATTGCTCCCGATCACAGGTGCCTCCTTATTTGATCTCGTGGGATTGAAACCTGATCTTGGCGCCCTGGTTTTTGGAGTATTATTGGCGGAACACGAAAGAGCAGATGAACTTGCAAAAACGATGATGGGCTTTAAGGATCTCTTCCTGATCAGCTTTTTTTTAAGCGTTGGGCTGTCGGGTATTCCTACAGCTGAAGGAATGGGGATCGCCATAATTCTTGCCCTATTAATCCCGATCAAAACCATCCTCTTTTTCATCATTTTGTCCCGCTTCAAACTGCGGGTAAGGACCTCTGTTCTGGCTGCTTTTAATTTGTCCAATTACAGTGAATTTGGTCTTATTGTTGGCGCAGCGGCTGTAGCAAATGGCTGGATGGAAACCGAATGGCTGGTAATTTTTGCCGTTACCCTGTCGATTACCATGTTGATCTCTTCGCCACTGAATACCAGGGCTCAGAGTATTTACACACGATTTCAAAATAAACTGCTTCAATTCGAGACAAAAAATCGATTAAAAGAAGATGCTCCCATTGTTTTTTCAAATGAAGAGGTGATTGTATTCGGCATGGGAAGAACGGGATCAGAAGTATATCGGGTGATGTCGGAAAAATATAATAAGACGGTCCTGGGGGTAGACATCAGTCTTGACGTAATCAATAAACAGCGTTCTCTTGGAAATAATGTCATTCAGGGCGACGCCACTGACCTGAGGTTCTGGCAAAGGGTAAACATGTCTGAAGAGGCGCCTCTGGCGATTCTTGCAACTCCGAGTCATGCAGCACATATGAGGGTAATTGAACAATTAAATGAAATTCACTGCAATGTAAAAGTTGCTGCAATAGGGCGATACGATGATGAATTAAAAGAATTAACAAAAGCCGGTGCCAATGTTGTCTTTAACCTTTATGAAGAGGCCGGTTTTGGCTTCGCCAACCATACCTTCAACCAAATTTACGGCAATCCGTTGAAAAACTGATTTTTATTCCTCAAAGGTATTCACAACTTTTTCCTCAAGGCCATCATATTTGACAATATAAATACCTTTATTGATCAGGCTCCCTGAGGTATTTTCAATATAATCATAGCGGGTCCCTATTCTCTGAGAAACGCCCTGGCTTACAAAATCAGTTCCGTGGCAAAGTCGCAACAGCAAATCATACATCATGTCAAATCCTTCTATCGCATAAACAGAAGGCAAAGTGAAATATTTTCTTTTATAGGTTGCTTCAAATTTTTGATAGGCAGCTTGACGATCGTTAATAAAGGTATTACTGGGATAATGAAAATGAACCCTTGCAAGAAAGTTGTTGTCAATATTATTGAAATTACGATCTTTTTCAAAACCAAAGACCATGAGACTGTCTGCTTCTGGGAAAACCCCAAGATTATTAAAAACATCACCAAGGTATGCCGGATCATTATCCGTGAGGAAAAACCAATTCACAATATTTCTGTCAAGGGTATCCCGGAAAACTTTGAACTCTTCAGGCTTGATGTATCCGTCCTTGGTTTGAAGTATTTTCACCTCCTTATCAGGATTTAAGGCCTTAATATCTTTAATGATGCGGTTGAACTGCAATTCTGAACGTTCACTTTCATTTTTGATCACGATCAGGTCCTGTTGTTCGTATTTTGCTTTGACGAATTCGATCATCTCATTGGTATGCTGCTCAAGTGAGGCTCTTTCCTGTACCAGATTTTTGTTATCGATAGCAGAATGGTCCTTTGTAGATATCGGAGAAAGGATCAGCGGTTTGCCATATTTTAAATTATTGGAAACGTCTTTTACATTTTTCAGAAACATAGGTCCGACTACAGCGTCAAATTCCTGCAATTCAGGATCATTACTTATTTTATTGGACACCTGCTGGTTGTTCTCTGTGTCATAAACCTTCATTCGAACCGATAAGCCCTGTTTTTTTAACGAATCAATGGCAATGAGAGATCCAAAATAAAAATCGGTTGTGATCTGCAGCAATCTGTCATTTTGAAAATCAAGACTGTCTCTTCGGCTTTTAAAAGGCAACATCATGGCTATTTTCAATTGACTGTCTTCCGGAATCAGGTCCTTAAATACTTCCTTCTTTTTAGCCGGATTAGGAAGTCTGAGGAGCATTCCTTCTTTGACACCTTCCCTCAATTCAGGGTTAAGGGTTTCCAATTCTCTTGGTGTCATGTCAAACTTTTTGGTCAAACTGTACATGGTCTCAAGCTTCTGTACCTGATAAATCACAAAGTCATCATTAACAGCTTCTAGAGACTCTTTTGGTACAACAATCACGTCATCGATTTGCAATCCATTTTCAGCAATTTTAGGATTCAGGTCTTCCAAATAACTGATACTGATACCAAATTTATTGGCGATACTGTATTTGGTTTCCTTGGCCTTGACCAGATAAGGCTGTGTATTTTCATCATTAACGGCCATCAGGGTTTCATCTACTGTCAGAGGAATCTTGATGACCTGCCCGATTTTCAATCCTTCACGTGCCAAAAACGGATTGTTCTGTTTCAGTTCTTCTTCTGAAATATTGAAATTTTTAAGGATACTGAAAACTGTTTCTTTGGCAACAATCTCATGATAGATAAATTTATCGACAATGATGTCCCTTTGGTTGATATTGCTCAGATCAGCATTACTAATGTCCAGTAGCGGATCATAGGCTTTGTTAGGAATAATGAGGATGTCATCCGCACTGACTTTATCCTTGATGTCAGGATTTAATTTAAGCAGGTCATAAGGTGTGATGGCCAGCGATTTGGAAATACTCTGAATGGTTTCCCCGGATTTCACCCTGTAGGTCATAAATTTCTTGTCCTGAGCCAGCATTGTTGCGTATCCTATAAGGAACAAGATGATCAAAAGTTTTATTTTCTTCATTGCATTCGACATTCTAATAATTCTAAACTTGAAATAGGCTCAGTTATTTTAATCAACTTCACTTTTTCAATCTTTTAAGCCGTGAAACTGTATTTGACCCTCGGCATGCGATCAATCAGACACCTATTCCCATTCAATTGTGGCAGGAGGCTTCGAACTGATATCATAAACCACCCTGTTCACGCCTTTAACACCGTTAATGATCTTGTTCGATGTTTCCTGTAAAAATTTATACGGGAGATCAACCCAGTCTGCAGTCATGCCATCTGTTGATGAAACCGCTCTCAAGACCACCGCCTTTTCATAGGTTCTCTCATCTCCCATTACACCAACAGATTGCACTGGAAGCAACATAGCCCCGGCTTGCCATACAGAATCGTACAATTTCCATCTTTTTAACCCTTCTAAAAAGATATGATCAACTTCTTGCAGCATTTTTACCTTTTCTGCAGTGATATCACCTAATATTCGGATACCTAAACCGGGTCCGGGAAAGGGGTGCCTTCCAAGCAGTTCGTCATCGATTCCCATACTGCGACCTACCCTTCTCACCTCATCCTTAAAAATCATACGCAAAGGCTCAACGATCTTTAATTTCATAAAATCAGGCAATCCTCCGACGTTATGATGTGATTTAATGGTCGCTGATGGTCCTCCTGACACCGAAACAGATTCAATCACATCAGGATAAATAGTTCCCTGTGCCAGCCAGGTCACGTCTTCGATCAGGTGGGCTTCATCGTCAAAAACCTCGATAAAGGTATTGCCGATAGCCTTCCTCTTCAGCTCCGGGTCTTCAATACCCTTGAGTTTTTCCAGAAAGCGTTCAGAAGCGTCAACACCTTTGACATTGAGACCCATGTGCTTGTACTGGTCCAGAACATTTTCAAATTCGTGCTTTCTTAACAAACCGTTATTGACAAAGATACAATACAGATTTTTACCAATCGCCTTGTCGAGTAACACTGCCGCAACTGTTGAATCAACACCGCCTGACAATCCCAGCACCACTTTTTCATTTCCTATTTTTGCCTTGAGTTCTGCCACAGAAGTATCGACAAATGAATTAGGGGTCCAGTCCTGCTCAACTTTTGCAATGTGCACCAAAAAGTTTTCAAGCAATTGTTTTCCGTCAGTTGAATGATAAACTTCCGGATGAAACTGGATGGCATAAGTCTGTTCACCATCAATTTTAAATGCGGCATTTTCTATATCATGCGTACTGGCAATCACCTTGTAATTATCGGGTAATTCAATAATGGTATCGCTGTGGCTCATCCATACCTGAGATCCTTCCTCTATTTGATCAAATAATTCATTGCTGTGATCGACATAAGACAAGTTGGCTCGGCCGTATTCCCTCGAGCTGGAAGATCCTACCTTACCTCCAAAAAAATGAACCAGATATTGCGCCCCGTAGCATATACCCAATAAAGGTTTTTTCCCCTTGATCCTGGAAAGATCAGGATGTGGCGCATCACCGTTCCTCACGGAAAAAGGACTTCCTGACAGTATGACTGCCGTAAAATCGTCGCTATTGAATTTTGTACTGTTGAAAGGGTGGATCTCACAATAAATGTTGAGTTCTCTTACTCTTCGGGCAATAAGCTGTGTTACCTGCGATCCGAAATCTAGAATTAAAACCTTGTTCTGCATGCGCAAAAATAAAATTTAATTCAGAATTATGGTCACCGAAAGAATATTTTTATCACTGAAATTTTATACCTAACTTTAAAAGACAATTAAATTTGTTACCAACTTATGAGTAAAAACATTTTTATGCTTTTGAGGTTGCTACTATTGTTGATTCCAAATATACTGGCATCACAGGAGCACGAACAAGGTGAAAAGCACAATGACAATGCTCATGGCAATCATGAAGTACACAAAAAGCATGTGATAAGTGCTTCGATCAACCATACTTTGATCTTTTCTGCAATAAAGAATGAATCAAGTTCGAGTAACATTACGCTTCCGTCATTTGGTCTGAACTATTCTTATTTTTTTAATAAAAAATGGGGCATTGGATTACACAATGACATCATTTTAGAAGATTTTGTGGTCAAGAAAAGTTCTAATTTAAGCAGATCTAGCGAAACTGAAGAAGAAAATATAGGCGTGATTGAAAGGGGAACGCCGGTTTCCATGGCGATAATAGCCATTTACAAGCCCTTGCCATTTCTGGGTCTGATCGCAGGTGCAGGAAGAGAATTTTCGCCTCATGAAGATTTCACGGTTATCAGATTTGGTGTTGAGATACCCTACCATCTTCCAAAAAATTGGGAGTTATTTGGTGTTGTAAGCTATGATATTAACATTGATGCCTATACAAGTTTAACCTATGGTATTGGCATTGGCAAACAATTTTAACCACCTGAGCCTATTCCTTTTTAATGCCCGCCACCCTGAGGTAACCCCTTGGATTAGAAACTGTTCCTTCAAATGAATCTTTCTGAAACTTCAGGTATAAATCCACTTGTGTACCTCCGACCATAATGTAGGCTCTTACTTTATCATTTTCATAAATGAGTTTTCTCATGGGAATCAGTTGACCTTCTACGCTTACAGCCCCGGTTAAAATACCTCCATCCACAGTAAAAAACAATGTGCCCTTCTGGTATTTATTTGCCGCCTTGGGGGCCGAAAACTCCCATGATCCCAATATTCTTGTGGGTTCGTCATTTCCTTCCGGTTCTATAAAACCAGTTGAAAGCAATAACAACAAAAAAATTGCTATGCTACCTATTACTATTTTCATTTTAAGCTATTTCAATTTAAGCCGGCAAAAATACCAAAAGGAAATGAATTTCTATTATTAAATTTCTTATAAACAGATACTTAATTAAAAAATGAGACTATTGACATTGAGCACAAAAAAAAACCATCAAAAACTTTTTGATGGTTTATCATTTAAAGTATCAAACTTATTCCTTTCTGGAACCTTGTATTTCCAATGAGCCCTGTGAATAATTAACTGTACCGTCAAAGGTTGTTTTATTAAAATTTAGATCAAGCTTGACCATCTCGCCCTGAACATCAATCTCGGCCTTTACATTATTCTTCTTTCCAATTACATTTTGCATTGGAACGGGTTGCCCCATGATGATAACCTCTCCTCTTAAATCTTTTCCGTCTTTTGAAAAGACAAGAACACCTTTCTGGTACTCATAGCTTGCCTGTGGAACAGTATAGTTCCATTCACCCAATATCTTTTTATTTACCTTAAAGCTCTCATCTACCGACGTAAAGCCACTTATTAAGACAAACATCAAGACCATTACACTTGCTAAAGACATATTTTTCATCATTGTTTTAATTTAAAGTTCTGTTCCATCAAATCTAATGAATTTGAGAAAATACAGTACTTAAAATCATCAATTTAATACTGTTTCTCTATTAAAACTCATTATTAGCCCGTGTCCAGTATACTGAAAAAGCTGTAAAACCTTTATGACAGTTTATAAAGTTACATGGCGAAAATAAAATGTTCATGCAATATATACTGTTATTGACTGTTATACTAGGCATCTAATTTTAATAACACTTTTAAACCTATTATTATGATAAAAAAGATGCTTTTTATGCTATTGTTTATGACCAGTGTATTGGAAATAAACGCACAATCATATGAATACAGAATCGTAACAAGTATAGAATCTGTTGTTCCTATGGGTCTTGGAAGATCCAGAATCATTTCCGCTCAGGAAGAAAAAAACTATAAGGACTACACCTCTTCAAGGACGGAAGAGAACAATAAGCAAAACAAAACCAAACGAGGAGATGCCAAAGTGGATGATTTTGATGAAACCAAAATACTGAACTTTTTTAGTGCTGCAGGTATCAATTTTCAAAACATTGCCTCCAATGATGCTTTGTTGTCTTCAAAGGTGAATACCATGATTGAAGAAGGATGGGAATTGGCTTTTGTCACCAGCGGAGTCGAAAGTGATGCCGGAAAAGGTGATGGCCAGGGAATTTTTATCACCAGATTCATTTTTAAAAGACTGAGATAAACGCAGTTCTTCTACCTTGAAATTAAAAAGGTGTAAAGCAAAATGATTGTTGCTCAAAACACCGGTCAAAACAAGAAAAGCCTGTAAATCATAATTTACAGGCTTTTCTTGTTTATATGAAAAAACCGCTATCCCATAGGAATAGCGGTTGTCTTATTGAATGTCTGAAGCGTTAATCTTCCTTCACTTCTTCAAAATCAACATCCTGAACATCATCCTGAGAACCTTCACCCTCAGCCGACGCTCCTGCATCAGTACCTGCTTCGGCGCCTCCGGCTGCCTGTGATTCCTGCTGTGCTTTGTAAATTTCTTCAGAAGCCGCTTTCCAGGCCTCATTGATCTTCTCCATTGCCGCATCTATCAATGCAAGGTCTTTAGACTCATGTGCCTTTTTCAACTCTTCAAGAGAAGATTCGATCGGCGCTTTTTTATCTGCAGACAATTTGTCTCCAAATTCTTTCAACTGACTTTCAGTTTGAAAAATCATGGCATCAGCTCCATTGATCTTTTCAGCAGTCTCTTTGGCCTTTTTATCTGCATCAGCATTGGCTTCTGCATCGGCTTTCATTTTTTGAATTTCTTCCTCAGACAAACCTGATGAAGCTTCTATCCTGATGTTGTGTTCTTTACCTGTTCCTTTATCTTTCGCAGACACATTGATAATACCATTCGCATCTATATCAAAGGTAACCTCAATTTGAGGCACACCTCTTGGCGCTGGTGGAATCCCATCCAGATGGAATCTACCTATGGTCTTATTATCTGCCGCCATAGCTCTTTCTCCCTGAAGCACGTGAATCTCAACAGAAGGCTGGTTGTCTGCTGCTGTAGAAAACACCTGTGATTTTTTGGTAGGGATCGTAGTATTTGCCTCTATCAGTTTGGTAAATACGTTACCCATGGTTTCAATACCTAAAGAAAGTGGAGTAACATCAAGCAGCAACACATCCTTCACATCTCCTGTAAGTACACCTCCCTGAATTGCAGCACCAATGGCTACCACCTCATCAGGATTCACTCCTTTTGAAGGTTTTTTTCCAAAGAATTTCTCAACTTCATCCTGTATCTTAGGAATCCTTGTGGATCCACCGACCAAAATCACCTCATCAATGTCACTGGTGCTAAGATCTGCATCTTTTAGCGCTGTGCTGACAGGGCTCATTGAGCGTTTTACCAAATCGGCTGACAATTTTTCGAACTGTGCTCTGCTCAAGGTCTTAACAAGGTGTTTAGGTCCTGAAGCCGTAGCCGTCACATAAGGCAGGTTGATTTCTGTTTGCGTGCTGGATGACAACTCGATCTTGGCCTTTTCAGCAGCCTCCTTCAATCTTTGCAAGGCCATCGGATCTTTTCTCAAATCCATGTTTTCTTCCTTGTTGAACTCTTCAGCCAACCAGTCAATGATCACCTGGTCAAAATCATCACCTCCCAAATGAGTATCTCCATTAGTAGATAAAACCTCAAATACGCCATCACCAATTTCTAAAATTGAGATATCGAATGTTCCTCCTCCCAAATCATATACGGCAATTTTTTTATCCTGACCTGACTTGTCAAGTCCATATGCCAAAGCGGCAGCTGTTGGCTCATTAATGATCCTGCTTACTTTTAATCCGGCGATCTCACCGGCTTCCTTAGTGGCCTGTCTTTGTGCATCATTAAAATATGCGGGAACAGTCACTACGGCCTCCTTCACCTCAGTACCCAAATAATCTTCGGCGGTTTTCTTCATTTTTTGCAATACCATTGCAGAAATTTCCTGAGGCGTATACAATCTTCCGTCTATGTCAACTCTAGGTGTATCATTGTCACCTTTCACTACTTTATAGGGTACTCTTTCTGCCTCCATTTTTGATTCAGAAAATTTGTTACCCATAAATCTTTTGATTGAATAGATCGTTTTCAAAGGATTGGTTACTGCCTGACGTTTTGCAGGATCTCCAACCTTTCTTTCTCCACCTTCAACAAAAGCAACAATAGAAGGCGTTGTACGTTTTCCTTCAGCATTAGGAATTACAACCGGCTCATTTCCTTCCATTACAGAAACACATGAATTGGTGGTTCCCAAATCTATTCCAATTATCTTACTCATAATATTATATTTTAATTTTTATCGATTTTAGTTTTTCAATACTGATGCTGTAAGGTCAATCATTATGCCATTGCCTTTTTTTATATAATAATGTCACTTTTTGGCATTATTTAATGACATACTGACATAATTCCGTGTAAAATTCGAGACAACAGAACCAATGCCAACCTGTCAATAATAAACTTGCTTTGTTTGTGAATTGATCAAGAAGGGCTTATTTTTGACATTCAATTCATTACAATGACCCATTTGAAAACATATATTTTTACCCTGGTGCTTATCATGAATACAGGCCTTTTCTTTTCCCAGGAGTCCCTGCCAAGAGAATTCAGAGGAGTTTGGATCGCTACAGTGGGTAATATAGACTGGCCAAGCCAGCAAAACCTGAGTTCGGTTCAACAAAAAAAAGAAATTATCAATCTTTTAGATCTTTTCAAAAGCCTGAATTTTAATGCCATCATTTTTCAGATCAGACCCTCTGCAGATGCTTTTTACAATTCAAAGTATGAGCCATGGTCCGCTTATCTTACCGGTACGAGCAATATGTCTCCACTGCCTTATTATGACCCTCTGGCATTTATCATAGAAGAAACCCATAAAAGAGGAATGGAGTTTCATGCCTGGCTCAACCCCTATCGAGCCGTCGTGAATTATAAGGAGTTCAGGTCAAACCCCTTTCCCCTCACCTATGAGCGTTCTGAGTGGTTTTTAAATTACGGCAAAAATAAATATTTCAATCCCGGATTACCTGAAGTAAGGGCCTATACCAACAAAGTTGTTTCAGATGTGGTTCAGAATTACAATATAGATGCCATACATTTTGATGATTATTTCTATCCCTATAAGATCAAAGACGAGGTTTTTCCGGACGAGATGGCATTTAAAGAGCATGGTGGACCTTTTTACCCGGAGCAACTGGACGACTGGAGAAGAAACAATGTGAACCTGATCATAGAAGAATTATTCCATACCATCAAGAGCATCAAACCCTGGGTTCAGTTCGGCATCAGCCCTTTCGGGGTTTGGCGAAACAAAAAGACTGATCCGAGAGGTTCCGCAACTGATGCAGGTCAAACAAATTATGACCATCTCTATGCCGATATCCTTTACTGGATGAAAAAAGGGTGGATCGATTATATCCTGCCCCAGGCCTATTGGCATATTGGCCATGAAAGGGCTGATTATAAAGAAATTGTATCCTGGTGGGCCGACAATTCCTTTGGTACAAACCTCTATATAGGGCATGGAATGCACCGCCTGGGCAAGAAAAAGGAAGATGCAGCCTGGACAAAAGTTGCCCCGACAGAAATTGAAAGACAACTGAATCTGAATAAAAGTATCTCTAAGATTCAGGGCAGCGTTTTTTTCAGTGCCAAATCCTTTGTTCAAAACCCATTTAAAATAGATCAGATTCTTGGGAACAGGTATTATAAGCAACCTGCTTTACAGCCCGTTGTCAACAAGAATGTAAAATATGCCCCCGAACCTGTGGTAAATGCAAAATTGGAAAAAATAAAAGGAAAGAATTACCGCCTGCACTGGGAGGCCCTTCCTGAGAATGTGGAAAAACAGGCTGTAAAATATCTTGTCTATCAATTTGACGAAGGCGAGGTTCAAAACCTTAATGACCCTTCACACATCATTGCCCTTACCGGTGAAAAGGAAATCATGATCTCGAAAAAAGAACTGAAAGAAGCACAAAGCATATCAGTTATCGCTGTGAGCAAGAACAATAACCTGAGCAGCCCTGTAAGCATCAGTGTAAAAAATTGATACTAAGTTTCACTCGATACGAATAGACATAAGAATTGTAAATCCCAGTAAAGATTCAAGATCGGCACATTAACGCGTGAAGACCAGTTCTTTCTCGCTTGACAAGTTTTCATCATAACCATAGCCATTATAATCAAATCCTTTGAGACCTTCAAGGGTTTCGACCTTATGATCAATAATATAACGCACCATGAGTCCGCGTGCCAATTTGGCAAAAGTCATGATGACCTTGTATTCTCCATTTTTAAAGTCTTTGAAAACAGGAGTAATCACCGGAACCTTTAGAGCTTTGGGCTGGATCACCTTGAAATACTCCTTACTTGCAAGGTTCAGGAACAGTTCGCCATCTTCCAGCTCATCGTTTAAATAATCGGTGATCTTAGTGCCCCAATACTTGTACAAATTAGGTTTAACGCCAATTTTTAATGAGGTACCCATTTCTAGACGATAGGGCTGGATCAGGTCAAGTGGCTTCAAAATACCATATTGACCAGACAAGATGCGCAACTTATCCTGCAGTTGTGGTACATCTTTCAAAGGCATCGTTTTGACATCCAGTCCGCGATAAACCTCTCCCGTAAAAGCATACACTGCCTGTTTGGCGTTCTCTTCATTAAAAGGCAGGTGCCAGTCCTGATTTCTTTCAAAATTCAACTGAGCGAGTCCCGGTGAGATCGACATCAATTTTCCGAGTGATCTGACTGACTTTTTTCTCAGCACCTTGTTCAGTCTTTCCGCCTGCGCCAAAAACTCGGGCTGCGTAGCTTCCTTCACTGGCACTTCTGTTTCAAAATCAAGAGATTTGGCAGGAGATATTATTATTTTCATCGTTCTATGTTTTTAAGATTTAGAGACAGGACCCTGTCCCATCCTTAATCATTCATGGTTCAAGTCACTTTTACAAAATTAATGAAATCTATTTTTGATTCACAGTATAATTCCTCCATTTTTCCAGACATGTTTGAAAATCTTCTGGAAGCTCTGAATTAAAAAATAATTTTTCCCCGGAAGTGGGGTGCTCAAATCCAAGTGTTTTTGCATGCAAGGCCTGTCTTGGTAAAATTTTAAAACAATTGTCAACAAATTGCTTATACTTGGTATAGGTCGTACCCTTTAGTACGGCATGGCCACCATAGCGTTCATCGTTAAACAGGGTGTGCCCAAGATACTTAAAATGTGCCCTGATCTGATGCGTTCTTCCCGTTTCAAGTTTACATTCTACCAGGGTCACATAACTGAACCTTTCCAGAACCCTGTAGTGGGTCACTGCGTGTTTGCCGTGCGATCCGTCAGGGAACACATCCATTTGCAATCTGTTTTTCAAACTCCTGCCGATATTTCCGGTAATGGTACCTTCATCTTCATCCAGACTTCCCCAGACCAGAGCCCAATAAACTCTTTCTGTTGTTCTGTTAAAAAACTGACTCGCCAGGTTTGCCATTGCAAAATCTGTTTTCGCCACGACAAGAAGCCCGCTGGTATCCTTGTCGATCCTGTGCACCAGGCCGGGTCTTTCGTTGCTGTTCTTCGGTAAATGCTTGAAATGGTAAATCAGTCCGTTTACCAGTGTGCCGCTGTAATTTCCATGACCTGGATGTACGACCATTCCGGCCGGCTTATTGACAACAATCACCTCGCCATCTTCATAAACAATATCCAATGGAATATTTTCAGGTACAAGAAGATTCTCATGAGGAGGATGGGCCAGAACCACACGAACCACGTCTTTCGATTTCACCTTGTAATTCGATTTAACCACATTTTCATTCACCAGCACGTTGCCGGCTTTAATGGCCAGTTGTATTTTGTTTCTGGTGGCGTTTTCAATAAAATTCATTAAAAACTTATCCACCCGCAAGGGCTCCTGCCCGTCACTGGCTACAAATTTAAAATGCTCAAAAAGATCATCACTATTATTATTGCTTTCCGGACTTTCAATCATTGCTGCCTTAAGGGGTATTAATATTCAGGACCATTCTAATTCGTAGAATCTGTTTCGATCAAACCATCGCCTAAAACAAGATCAATGACGGTGTTTTTCGGCAATCGGTTTCCCGGTTCAATTTTCTTTCCTTTGATCTCAAGACCCCTCACAACATCCCTTCCAAGATCCTTGATATAACGCTCTTTACCTATCCTGAAACCCAGTGATTTGAGTTGAATAACTACCTGCCGTTTGGTTTGATCCAGAACATTGGGTATTGTGACCTTGCGATAATCAGACGGGTTCAAAGTGAGGTATATTTTTCGGTTCTCCTTTACAAAATCACCTGGTAAAGGATTCTGTTCTATCACCGATTTTGGTGGGAATTTTGGATTGAAGCTGGCCGAGTCGATCACGACGAACCGCAGATTGGATTCCTTTAATTTCAATTCAGTTTCTTCAAGACTCAGCATTTCCAGATCAGGCACCTCAATTTTTTCGTCATGCTTGGTGTGGTAATCTAACCATTTCAACAAGCCGAATACCAGAATCAATGAAATGGCAACCACCAGAATAATGGTTCGTAAAAATTCTTTGCTTTTCAAATATTGCACTAAACTCATTTCAAAAAAATAATTTTTCAAATATACTTTAAAAAATAATAACCCATCGACAGTTCAACCGCCATTCAAGTCTTTTTTGTAAGTTTGTTTGATCAACTGATTTTGCCTAATTGAAATTCTTAATGAAAAAAAATATTGCCATTATAATGGGAGGGTATTCCTCTGAAGCTGAGATTTCACTACAAAGCGGAAATATCGTTTTTAAACATCTTGACAAAGAAAAATACAATGCATTTCGAATTCATATCCTGAGAAAAAAATGGGTCTATGTTGATGAAGAGGACCGGGAACACCCCATCAACATGGAGGATTTTTCCACCACTGTAAATGGCTACAAGGTCAGGTTTGATTTTATTTTCAATGCGATCCATGGCCATCCGGGTGAAGACGGGACCATTCTTGCTTATTTTGACCTGCTGGGACTCAAGCACTCTTCTGCTTCCTTTTACCAGATGGCAGTGGCCTTTAACAAAAGGGATTGCCTGAGTCTGTTAAAACCTTACGGAGTGAATACAGCCAGTTCAGTTTATCTGAACAAAGGTGATGAAATTGATTTTGTCAGCGTCATTGAAAAAGTAGGTCTGCCCTGTTTTGTCAAACCCAATCGGGCCGGATCCAGTTTTGGCATCAGTAAGGTCTACAGGGAAGAAGAATTGACCCCGGCCCTGAACAAGGCCTTTCTTGAAGATGATGAAATTCTTATTGAAGCATTTTTAGACGGCATCGAGGTATCTGTAGGTGTTCTGGCCTACCAGGGAGATATTAGGGTTCTGCCCATTACCGAAATTGTTTCTGAAAATGATTTTTTTGATTATGATGCCAAATATTTAGGAAAGTCGAAAGAAATTACGCCGGCCAGGATCTCCGAAACACAAAAACGCAAGGTTTCAGAAGTGGCGAAAAAAATTTACAGCAGCATGCGGCTTAAAGGCCTCTCTAGAGCCGATTTTATTTTCATTGGTGACGAACCATATTTTATAGAGCTCAATATGGTTCCGGGCCTTTCCTCGGAAAGTATTATTCCAAAACAGGCCAGGGAAGCCGGAATTTCGCTTACCGAACTTTTTGAAAGTTGCATTGACCTGAACTAAATGCCTCAACTAAGAATTGAATTATGAAGAAAACAGCAGTCTTTCCGGGATCCTTTGATCCACTCACGCTTGGACACACAGACATCATCAACAGGGCCATCCCTCTTTTTGACGAGATTATTATTGCCATAGGCACAAATTCCTCCAAGAAATATATGTTTGCGCTCAGTCAAAGAAGAAAATTTATCGAGAAAACATATGCCAACGAACCAAAAATAGTAGTGGATACGTACCAGGGGCTGACCATAGATTATTGCAAAAAAGTAGGAAGTCAGTATATCCTTAGGGGCCTTAGAAATCCGGCTGATTTCGAATTTGAAAAGGCAATCGCACAGACAAACAGGAAAATGTCTGAAATTGAAACGGTTTTTCTGCTTACCAGTGCAGATACCTCATATATCAGTTCCAGTATAGTAAGAGACATCCTGATCAACAAAGGTGATGTATCAATGCTCGTTCCTGAAATTGTAGCAAGAGGATGAACCCTTGATTTAAAAATAAACTACAGGTGATATTCTGAAAGGCTTTTGGGAAACTTTTCAGGATTTGCAGCCAGGTGATAACGCGGATCATCAATGGCATCAATAATGACCTGATGGAACTTGGGATCAGATTTATACAATAGTTCCTTGCATTCGACACTTAGGTGCTTCAGATGGATCTCCTTGTTCTCAGCCTCATACTTTTTTACCAGATTCAGGATGGCCTCTAATGCCGAATGATCGCTGATCCTTGATTCAACAAAATCTATTTCAACTTTGTCTGGATCATTCTTTACGTCAAATTTTTCATTAAACGCACTGATAGAACCAAAGAAAAGCGGTCCCCATATCTCGTATACTTTGGTGCCGTCAGACTTCACTCTTTTTCTCGCCCTGATGCGTTTTGCATTTTCCCAGGAAAAAACCAGTGCACTTACAATGACACCTGCAAATACGGCGATAGCCAGATCGAAAATGACCGTTAGCCCCGAAACAAGTATGATCACAAACACGTCGGATCTTGGCACTTTGTTTATGATCCTGAAGCTGCTCCATGCAAAGGTTCCTATGACCACCATGAACATAACTCCAACCAGAGCTGCAATTGGAACCCTTTCAATATACGAGGACCCAAAGAGAATAAACGCCAAAAGCATCACAGCTGCAACGATACCTGAAAGTCTTGATCTCCCTCCGGATTTTATATTGATGATCGATTGCCCGATCATGGCACAACCTCCCATTCCTCCGAACAAACCTGTAATGATGTTGGCACTTCCCTGCGCCACACACTCTCTGTTCCCATTTCCTCTGGTATCTGTCAGTTCGTCTATCAGGTTGAGGGTCATTAAAGATTCTATCAATCCGATCGCAGCGAGGATCACTGCATAGGGAAAAATAAATTTTATGGTTTCCCAATCAAACGGTACTTTACTGAACAATTCCCATTGTAGGGTAGGCAAACCTCCCTTGAGGCCCTCGCCACCCCCGTCACGAATAAATGAACCCACCGTTGCCACGTCAAAATCAAACAGGATCACAAGGGCAGATACGGCCAATATAGCCAGGAGGGCTTCCGGCAGACTTTTAGTCAGCTTGAATTTGGGCAGTACCCACATCATGAGCATGGTCACTCCTACCAGGCCGGCCATGAGATACAATTCGTAGCCCTGAAGCCAAACTTTTTCTCCACCTATATTTTTTTTGAACATTCCGAGTTGTGAAAGAAAAATAACAATGGCAAGGCCATTGACAAATCCCATCATGACAGGGTGTGGTATGAGTCTCACAAATTTTCCTAATTTCAATAGACCTGCAGTCACCTGAATGAACCCCATCAGGATGACTGTGGCAAACAAATAATACAGACCCATGTTTTCACCAGGGGCACCCATCTCATTCCCTTTTGCCACGAGACTGACCATTACAACGGCCAGTGCTCCTGTAGCCCCTGAAATCATTCCGGGACGGCCTCCAAAAACAGAAGTAATCAACCCTACCATAAAAGCGGCATAGAGTCCTACCAAAGGATCGACACCGGCAACAAAAGCAAAAGCTACCGCTTCCGGCACCAAAGCCAAAGCCACCGTGACCCCTGAGAGGACATCATTTTTTACATTTGGCAATCTTTTCGTGATAAATTCTGTCATGGATCTAATTTTTAAAAAGCGGCAAAGATATTATATTTCAGCGATTAACATAAGACAATACAGTATTTATTGCCCGTCTGCTGCATATTCACTGAGCAATAATTCAATATTCGGATAAGTATTTTTAAAAATCTTTGCCATATTGGCTTGATCCATCCATTGAACCTGAGTAATTCCCTCCTCTATCTGAGGTGTCAGATCCTGATCCCTTGAAAACATAAGGAACCAATATGAAATTTTTAATACCTGCTTCCCTTTTTCCTCATAAATATGAAAGGTAGTTGACACCTGCCTATTGAGATCGAGATTTCTGAATCCACACTCCTCTTTTACCTCCCTCATTGCAGCATTTTGTAAGGTTTCTCCCTTTTCGATTTTTCCTTTGGGCAAATCCCATTTGTCATGCCTGTATATGAACAGTATTTGTTTCAATTCGTTTTGGACGATTCCTCCGGCGGCTTCGATCACCTTGAACGCAGCTTTGAATTCATTCCACATGGTATCAAGGTCAGGGTGATAAAAAACAATTTTATTCTCAATTGCAGTCGTGATGTCTTCTACAAAAGTCCTCTTATTCAATTCTTTCCATAAAATGGGCTTCTTTTCAGAAAACTTCTTCAAATCATCGGTTAAAATAATTGAAGTGTCATTCTTAAAAATTGTATACATTTGTAGCATGATTTTTGACAAAAATACAGCAAAAAAGACAGCTGAATTGCTTTTGAAGATAAAAGCAATAAAATTGCAACCCGATGAACCCTTTGATTGGGCTTCCGGATGGAAATCACCTATTTATTGTGATAATCGCATCACTTTGTCTTATGTGATGATCAGAAATTTTATTCGCGAAAATCTGTCAAAGATCATTTTAGAAAAACACGGTCAACCCGACGTGATTGCAGGAGTGGCAACAGGTGCAATCGCGATTGGGGTTTTAGTTGCACAGGAGCTCGGCGTACCTTTTATCTATGTCAGACCCGAGCCAAAATCTCATGGAAGAAAAAATCAAATTGAAGGGTTTTTAGACAGTGGTCAGAATGTGGTTGTTGTTGAAGATCTGATCAGTACCGGAAAAAGCAGCCTGAATGCCGTGAATGCCCTTAAAGAAGCAGGTGCCAGAGTTATTGCCATGGTTGCCATCTTTGATTACGGCTTTGAAACGGCAGTCAGAAATTTCGAAGAGGCCCATGTGGAACTGACTACACTGAGTAATTATGAACATCTCCTGGAACAGGCTCTGGAGACCAATTTTATAGCAAACAAACAATTAAACACGCTGAAAACCTGGAGAGAAAATCCAGGTGAATGGAATAGAAATTAAGAAAATTATGAATTTAACAAGTCCGAAAGTTAGGGTTGAAAAATCAAGTCAGGAAATATTCCAATACCTTTCAAAGGTGGATAATTTTGAACATATCATGCCCGAAAATATTGATAAATTTGAAGCCGGAGAGGGCTCTTTTCTATTTGCTTTAAAAGGCATGCCTGAAATTGAACTTAAAATGCAGGAAGTGGAAGAACCGAATAAAATCATTCTGGGTTCAGCCAATGAAAAATTTCCTTTTTCATTAACAGCAGCCATTGAAGACAAATCTGAGGATTCCTGTGATGTGCAATTGCTGTTTGACGGGAAGTTCAATCCCATGGTGGCAATGATGGTTAAAAATCCGCTTCAAAAATTCATCGACACCCTAATTACCAATATAGGTCAAAAATAAGGTACAAAAACCTTGTTCCTACAAATAAGAGATTTCTTTGAAATAGAAGGCTTCAATTTTTTCATCCTCATTTTCAATCTCAAGCATGCCCCTGGGGTTTACACCTCGAATAATTCCCATAAATTTCCTGTCATGGGCATCGCAGAACATATGAGCAGCGTTCTTCCTGTATAAATTCTGGTTATAGGCCGCTATGAGTTCCTTATGATCTGAGCCCTCCATCTTTTCAAATTGAAATTTTATGGATTCAACAATGTCAAGAAGCAAGTCCTGTATGTTATGATTTCTATCCGTCAGTTGCCTGATAGAAACAGCCTTGGGCAGATCCGCGGCAAAATCAGTTTGATTTACATTGATCCCAATGCCGATGATGGTTTGGTTGATCCGCTCATTGGTCAGGCTATTTTCAATGAGAATGCCTCCTAATTTCTTGGAAACTGACATAATGTCGTTTGGCCATTTGATTTTAAGTTTAGGCAGTTTGTACTGCCTCAAAACATTAAAAATACCTACTGAAACGGCACAATTCAATAAGAATTGATCTTGAACATTAAAATCATCCAGTTTCACTAAAATACTGAAAATTAAATTTTTACCCCTTTCAGATTGCCATATGGCTCCTTTTTGACCCCTACCCTTTGATTGGTAATCTGTACTTACCACAGTCCATTTTTCAAGGAGCTTATTTTTTGACAATTCTCTCAAATAGGAATTTGTAGAATCTATGGCATCAAGTTTGAGTAGATACATATGTAATATTGCAAGTGTGGATCAGCGAAAGTGATAAAAATGTAATACATTTGCAAGAAATTTTGAATCAAATTAATGACAAAAAAAATTGTTAGTTCAGATCTTCTTGTCACCGAATTTATCAAGGGGATAGAAGAAGTTAAAGGTGAAAATATTTCAATACTTGATCTGAGAGAAATTGAAAATACAGTTTGTGATTACTTTATTATCTGTGAAGGCGGGTCGAATACCCAGGTAAGCGCAATATCCGGTTCAATCCAAAAAAATGTAAGTAAAAGCCTGAAAGACAAGCCTTGGCATGTTGAAGGCGAAAGTAATGCTGAATGGATATTGCTGGATTATGTGAACGTTGTGGTTCACGTCTTTCAAAAACAGGTAAGAGAATTTTATAACCTTGAAGGATTATGGGGCGATGCTAAAATCACAAATATTCAAAGTACCTATTAGGCATCAAACATTAAAATTTACCAATGAAAAAAGAGAAACCAAATAAAGAAAATAATAATTTGCCATTCAAGCAATTTAATTTCAAATTCAATTTTTACTGGATTTACGGAATTATTTTTGCCTTACTCATTGGCTACCAGTTGCTGAACAGTTCTGATCTTGCGAGCAATAAACTAACACAAAACGAATTTAAAGAAATTCTCAATGATAATGATATTGAGAAAATCCTGATCGTCAATGGAGACATTGCCCAGCTTACCATAAAAAGTGAGGCACTTAATACAAAAGAAAAATACAGTAAATATAAGAACCCTTCGGTTTTCGGACAGACTACTCCTGTCTATATTTATGATTTTGGCGACCTGCAGAATTTTGAAAACAACCTTACAAGTGCCAGGGCCGAATTCGATCTCGATTTTGACAAGGACAATACCACAAGGACAAGTTTCTTTGATTCCTTCCTGGTATGGCTTCCATTTATTTTTATCATAGGCCTTTGGATATTTTTTATGAGAAGAATGTCAGGAGGCGGTGGCGGAGGTGCCGGAGGCCAGATCTTTAATATAGGCAAGTCAAAAGCCAAGGTATTTGATGAGAATACCAAGGTGAGAACGTCTTTTAAGGATGTTGCTGGTTTAGAAGGTGCAAAAGAAGAGGTTCAGGAGATCGTGGATTTCCTCAAAAACCCTGACAAATACACCAATCTTGGTGGAAAGATCCCAAAAGGGGCATTACTGGTAGGTCCTCCGGGAACAGGAAAGACTTTGCTGGCCAAAGCAGTTGCAGGAGAAGCTGGAGTGCCTTTCTTTTCACTTTCAGGTTCTGATTTTGTAGAAATGTTTGTTGGTGTAGGGGCTTCCAGGGTAAGAGACCTGTTCAAGCAAGCTGCTGTGAAATCGCCCTCGATCATCTTTATCGATGAAATAGATGCTATTGGAAGAGCAAGAGGTAAAAACAGTATAACAGGAGGCAATGACGAAAGAGAAAACACCCTGAATCAGCTGTTGACAGAAATGGATGGATTCGGAACGGACGTTAATGTTATTGTCATCGCGGCAACAAACAGAGCTGACGTACTGGATAAGGCATTGATGCGGGCCGGTAGATTTGACAGACAAATTTATGTGGACCTTCCTGATAAAAATGAAAGAAAACAGATTTTTGAGGTACACGTCAAGCCTTTGAAACTGGCCAAAGATGTGGACCTTGAGTTTCTTTCGAAACAAACTCCTGGCTTTTCAGGTGCTGATATTGCCAATGTATGTAATGAATCGGCCCTTGTAGCCGCCCGAAAAGCTAAGAAAAGTGTTCACCATCAGGATTTTCTTGATGCAGTTGACAGAATCGTTGGGGGACTCGAAAAAAAGAATAAAATCATTACTCCCAAAGAAAAGAAAACCATCGCCTATCACGAAGCGGGACATGCCACTGTGAGCTGGATGCTGGAACACGCGGCGCCGTTGGTGAAGGTAACCATCGTACCCAGAGGGAAATCTCTTGGAGCCGCATGGTATCTTCCGGAAGAAAGACAGATTGTTGAGACGGATCAGATGCTTGATGAAATGTGTGCCACCCTGGGGGGTCGGGCAGCAGAAAAAGTGATGTTTGATAAAATTTCGACAGGAGCGCTCAATGACCTGGAAAAAGTGACAAGACAGGCAAGAGCCATTGTCAGCATCTATGGCCTGAATGATAAAATAGGAAATATTACCTATTATGATTCAAGTGGTCAGAACGAGTACGGATTCACGAAACCGTACAGTGAATCGACGGCAAAAACGATCGATGAAGAGATCTCAAAAATCATTGAAAAACAATACCAAAGGGCCATCAAAATTCTTAAAGACAATAAGGATAAACTTATTGAACTGGCAGAGATTTTAACAGAAAAAGAGGTGATCTTTGAGGGAGACCTTCAAAAGATTTTCGGTGCAAGACCATTTACGAAAGAAGTTGGTAAAAGCCCGGAGACGAAAACGGCCTCGGATAAGGAGAAGCCGGAAGCGGAAATTACAGAGGAAAATCCTAAATAATCAAAGTGTTTTTGTACATTTGAACCATACAATTTGATTATGAGTTTTTTTAATAAATTTCTAAAAAATATCATTAAAATTTCTCAAAAAGAGGAAGCAGAAACAAAGGATCTCCAGGATCAGGAATTATCCATTGATGAGCAATTTGTGAAAAAGTTCATTCATAAAGGAGGTAAATTTTTGTATTGTTCGGATGCGGAAGAACTCGAAAAGAACCTGGTCCAGGTCTTGCAGGAGAATGAATGGAACAATGTGGTTACTTTTGATGAAAAACTTAAAGAGCTGCTCACGAAAATAAAAAGTGCAAAAACCAACAAGATCATTCCTTCTCTTCCGTTTATCACCTATTGTGAATGCCTGATTGCAAACGATGGAAGCATTATGTTCTCCTCCAAGCAGCTCAAGGATAAAAAATTGAAGGATTTACCTCTGAATTTTATAGTTTGCGCAAAAACGAGCCAGCTGGTCAAGGATTCCAGGGATGGAATTTCCGGGATCAGAAACAGGTCCGAAAAGAACTCCCCCACCATTATCAGTTCGATAAAAGATTTTATTATAAACAAAACAGAAACAGATTTTATGAGCTATGGAAACACTAATTCTAAAACCTTATATTTACTGCTTCTAGAAGATTTATAATTTGATGAACAACTTTACCAAACGAATCGTTTTTGGTTTTATCTATGTGGCCTTGGTGATTTCTGCCTCACTTTTAGGACCCTTGTTTTTTTACAGTTTGTTTCTTGTTTTCATGCTCATTTGTTTGTATGAATTCATCAAAATAATTGAACTTAAAAGTATTTACCCCTATTTGTTGGGACTTATTTCTTTTTTTACAACGGTCATCTCGAATAATAATCTGATTGTTTTTAAAGATGACATGTCAGAAAAAATAATCCTTTCGGTTTTAGTGATCGCGGTATATTTTGCATTTATTCTGGCCCTGGTATCATCAAGAAAAATTGGAATTCAGTATCTGGGGAAAAACTTTTTATCCTTCATATACATCGTGCTGCCATTTTCCTTGCTGATCAAGATTCCTTATCTGAATTTTGACGGCACATTTGACACCTCTATCATCATCGGAATATTCATCCTGATCTGGAGTAATGATGTCTTTGCCTTTCTCATCGGAAAGAATTTTGGCAAACACAAACTCATTGAGAGGGTTTCCCCCAACAAAACGATTGAAGGTTTTCTGGGTGGTTTTATATTTACCTTCATTGCAGGATATGTTGTGGCAAAATTTTGTTTTAGCATCCAACCCCTTCAATGGTTTACCATCGCCATTATTGTAAGTATTTTCGGTGTATTGGGAGATCTTATCGAGTCGATGTTCAAAAGGCAGGCACATATCAAAGACAGCAGCAACCTGCTGCCTGGTCACGGAGGTTTTTTAGATAGGCTTGATAGTATTATCTTTGCAACACCTTTCATTTTTATTTATTTATTTTTGACGACATAATGTTTCATAAAGAAGGATTTAAAATCATATTGTTTTCCGGATTGATCATGGTAAGCGGCTTATTGTTGATCGATAATTTTATTGATAATTACTGGATCCAAAAGGCCCTGATGATCACTTTGCTGATTTTGTTTCTTTTGGTACTTCAATTTTTCAGAGACCCGAAAAGAAATACAGTTTTGAATGACGAACACCTTATTGCACCCGCAGATGGTAAGGTTGTTGTGATTGAAGAAGTTGTTGAAAAAGAATATTTTAAAGACAAGAGAAGACAAATTTCAATTTTCATGTCCCCTTTGAATGTTCATGTTACAAGATACCCTGTAAGTGGCAAGGTAAAATACAGCAAATACCATCCTGGCAAATATTTGGTTGCCTGGCATCCCAAATCATCAGAAGAAAATGAACGCACCACAATTGTGGTTGAAAATGCTTTGATTGGTGAAATTCTTTATCGTCAGATTGCCGGGGCCGTAGCCCGAAGAATTGTTAATTATGCCAGGGTCGGCCACCAGGTGATTCAGGGTGAGGATGCAGGATTTATCAAATTTGGTTCCAGAATAGATATTTTTGTACCTTTGGATATGAAAATTCAAGTTGAGCTCAATCAAAAAACAAAAGGCGGGGAAACCATCCTAGCTGCAAAGAACAATGGATGATCTAGACAGAAGGTTCAATAAAGCGTTTGAAATGGCATCAGCCATGACGATAAAATTACCTCCTGACATCATGCTTAAATTTTACTCCTATTACAAGCACGCAACAACAAGCAACAATATGGTAATTCCATCTGGTAACAACCAGGTAAGAAATGCTTTTAAACTCAATGCTTATTTTCAAATTGCCAATATAACTTCAGATGAAGCCAAACAGGAATACATTAAATTAGTTGAAAAGTATACCGGTGAAAAAATATCATAACCCACTTCAATCTTTATAATTCAAAATACAAGCCATGAAAAATATGCTTTATTATACCCTATTCTTTTCCTTTGCCCTATTAACAGTTTCCTGTGCCAAGGAAAAGAAAGAAACAGAATCTTCAAAAACAGATCATACTTACCACATTGATGCCGACCATTCCTCAGTGCAATGGACCGCTTATAAAACGACCGATAAGGTACCTGTAAAAGGAACCTTTAAAGAGATAAAAATATTGAATTCTCAAGAGGGCAAGAGCCCGTCAGCGTCGTTGCAGGGGCTGGAATTTGAAATTCCGGTTTCGAGTATTTTTTCGAAAGATACCATCAGAGATGGAAAATTGAATAAGTTCTTTTTTGCCGTCATGGAAAACACCGTGAGTTTAAAAGGTGAATTTAAATTGGATGGGGACGAAAAGGGGAATCTCGCTTTGACCATGAACGGTCTTACCAAAGAGCTGCCATTTGCTTATCAAATGAGTCAGGACACCATTTTGATCAATGCCAGTATGGACCTGAACAACTGGCAGGCTCAAACAGCTTTGGAATCCCTGAATCAGGCCTGTTTGGAATTGCATACCGGACCTGATGGCATAAGCAAAACCTGGAACGAGGTCAACATCCAGGCCAAAATTCTAACCCTTAAAAAGTAAAAATGAAAAAGGTCACAGGCATAGGTGGAATATTTTTTAAAAGCAGCAATCCTGTCAAAATTAAAGAATGGTACCATAAGCACCTTGGATTGACAATTGATGCCTATGGTTCTCCTTTTGAGTTCAGAAATGCCAATAAGCCTGAAGAGATCAATTACCTTCAGTGGAGCCCATTTGAAAAAGATACCAAATATTTCGAACCTTCCAAAAAGGATTTTATGATCAACTACAGGGTAGATCATCTGGAATCATTGGTTGAAGAGCTTCAAAAACAGGGCGTCACAATATGTGATGAAATACAAAGTTTTGACTATGGCAAGTTCATACATATCATGGATCCCGATGGTAACAAAATTGAGCTCTGGGAGCCTGCCGATGAAGTTTTTACAAAAAGTCTTAAAGGCAAAACTACCAAATAGCTCATATTTTTTATCAGATCGATTTTAAGCTATCCTCCAGCATGGCAATTTTTGCCAATGTATCCGCTTCCTTTTTACGCTCCATTAAAATTACCTTTTCAGGTGCATTATTGACGAATCTTTCGTTATTGAGTTTTTTCTGTACAGAAAGCAGAAAACCTTTGTTGTAGTCGAGCTCTTCCTGAATCTTTTTGATTTCGGCCTCAACATCAATACTTTCAGCAAAAGGAATAAAAAATTCATTTGACCCTACCCTGAACGTCAAAGCCTTTTCCAGTTTTTGATCGATTTCCTCAATATGTGAAATATTGCATAATTTCTTGATCATTGCGAAGAAATCTTCATTGACGGCCTCCTTTTTGATCATGGAAAGATCCAGGGATTCTTTAAATGATATGTTTTTTTCCTTCCTCAAATTCCTCACAGCGGATATGATTTCCTTGATCACTTCAAAATCCTTTAACACCTGAGGGTCGTAAGCTTCATCTTTAGGATAATCAGAAACTATCAATGCTTCGTTGACATCCCTTTCCTTAAAATAATGCCAAATCTCTTCTGTAATAAAAGGCATAAAAGGATGCAGTATTCTTAAATTGTCTTCAAAGAAATTGATCGTGTCTGCCAAGGTTGCAGGATCAATTCCTTTTCCAAACTCGGGCTTGACCATTTCCAGGTACCAGGAAGAAAAATCTTCCCAAACCAACTTATAAATTGCCGTCAGGGCATCAGATAAACGGTATTGATCGAATTGTTGATCTATAAACTGCAATGTCATTTGAAACTTTGCCTTGTACCATTTAATTGCCATTCTGTTTGATTCGGACTGTTCAGCACCTTCAGCTAGCTCCCATCCCTTAACGAGCCTGAATCCATTCCATATCTTGTTGGCAAAATTCCTTCCCTGTAACATCAAAGACTCGTCAAACAACAGGTCATTTCCTGCCGCAGAACTCATCAAAATACCTGCACGAACCCCATCGGATCCATATTGCTCCATCAGTTCTTCAGGGTCAGGAGAATTGCCCAGTGACTTGGACATCTTCCTTCGCTGCTTGTCTCTTACCAATCCTGTCAGGTATACATTTTCAAAAGGTTTTTTACCCGTGAACTCATATCCCGCAATAATCATTCTGGCCACCCAGAAAAAAAGAATATCCGGTCCGGTTACAAGGTCATTTGTTGGATAGTAATATTTAAAATCTTCATTTTCAGGATCATTAATACCATTAAAAACACTAATGGGCCACAACCAGGAAGAGAACCAGGTGTCAAGCGTATCTTCTTCCTGTCGGAGGTCTGAAACCTTGATATCCTCTCCACATTTTTCTCTGGCCAGTTCAAGGGCCTGTTCCATATTTTCAGCCACCACATAGTCACTGGTTCCGTTTCCATAATAATAGGCAGGAATTCTGTGACCCCAGTACAACTGTCTTGATATGTTCCAGTCCCTAATATTTTCCATCCAATGGCGGTAGGTATTATCAAATTTACTCGGCACCAGTCTGACTTCCTCACTCTCGAGCACGGCATGGATCGCGGGTTTCACAAGATCTTCCATCTTCAGAAACCACTGCTCAGAAATTTTAGGTTCAATGACTACCTTGGTTCTCTCTGAAGTACCCACCTTATGCGTATAATCTTCAGTACGGATCAAAAAGCCCTTTTCATCCAGTTCCTTTACAATTTCCCTACGGACCACAAAACGGTCTTTACCTTCATAGTGCAAAGCATTTTCGTTCAATGAGGCATCATCGTTGAAAATATCGATCACCTCAAGGTTGTGCTTCTCCCCTATTATTTTATCATTGGGATCGTGCGCAGGCGTTATTTTTAAACTCCCCGTGCCAAACTCCATATCGACATAGTCATCCTCAATCACCGGGATAGAACGCCCAACAATCGGTACAATGACCCGCTTGCCTTTCAGATGATTAAATCTTTCATCATCCGGATGTACACATATGGCTGTATCTCCCAGGATTGTCTCAGGGCGGGTGGTTGCAATTTGAACCGATTCCGTGCTGCCTTCAATGGGATAACGCAAATAATACAATTTACCAGGCTGTTCTACATAAATGACCTCTTCATCACTCAGGGTGGTTTTCGCTTCAGGATCCCAGTTCACCATTCTGTAACCTTTATAAATCAGGCCCTTCTTGTGAAGATCCAAAAATACCTTGACAACCGACTTGTTCAGGTCTTCATCCATGGTAAACTTGGTGCGCTCCCAGTCACAGGAAGCTCCAAGTTTCTTCAACTGTTCCAGGATCATGCCACCGTGTTTGTGGGTCCATTCCCAGGCATGCTCCACGAAGGCCTCACGCGTCAGATCCGATTTTTTTATGCCCTCCTCTTTGAGTTTGGCAACAACCTTGGCTTCGGTCGCAATAGAAGCATGATCAGTACCGGGAACCCAGCATGCATTGTATCCCTGCATTCTTTTACGGCGTATCAAAACATCCTGAATCGTATTGTTCAGCATATGACCCATATGCAGGACACCCGTCACGTTGGGAGGAGGTATCACGATGGTATACGGCTCTCGCTCATCAGGCTCTGAATGAAAAAAATTATGTTCCATCCAGTAGGTATACCATTTTTCTTCAACAGATTTGGGATTGTATTTTGCAGGGATATCCATATGTTAAATTATTCTAAAATAGTCTGCAAAATTACAATTTTAAGCAATAAATTAGGTCTATTTCAGTTAGATTTATTCGAAAATGTATTAATTTTGACTCAAAATATTTATCATGAAAAAAATACTGTTTTTATTATTTATCGGAATCCTGCCTTTTACCTTAAGCGCGCAGTCTGAAGAGGAAATTAAAAAAGACTTCACAGGCCCTGTTTTCGAATTTGAAAATAAAGTCATCGATTATGGTGATATTGCCGCCAATTCTGATGGCAACAGAATTTTTAAATTTAAAAACATTGGCAAATCACCTTTGATCATTTCAAGTGTCAAAGGAAGTTGCGGATGTACCGTACCTACAAAACCTGAAGAGCCTATAATGCCGGGAGAATCAGGAGAGATCAAAGTGAAATACGCAACGAACAGGATCGGGCCGTTTTCAAAGCAGGTTACGATCATGTCAAATGCCTACGAGCCTAAAGTAGTTTTGAGAATAAAAGGAAGGGTCCTTGAAAACGAAACAGCCGAGCTGCAAAAAAAGAAGAGCATCGTCTCAGAAAATTAAATTAGAAAGCCCTTTTAAAGGGCTTTTTTTATAACAGGCTCTTGAGAACAAATTCGTACCGCAGGTGTTGCCCGTTTCGATCTACCAATACTTTGATTTTCCTGTTCTCTTTCTGAGAAAGCATGTAAATGACCTCTTCCATCTCCATCGTATAACTTGGCTTGCCGTTGACCTCAAGAATGATGTCACCTTCCAGGATCCCAGCAAAATGCGCCGGTGATCCTTTCCTGATCATAGACACCTGAAAACTTGGTTTATACGTCAGCCCGTAATTGTAGAATATTTCGGTAATCGACCTGGTTTCGTCATTTGTGGGGTTGGATATACCCGCTCTCTTTTCCTGAACAAGAATGGCCTCTCCATAAGTCAGTTCCATACCACTCTTATTGTATAAAAATGGTGACTTGTAAAGCTTCGGATTTTTTTTAAGGGTGATTTGACTGTTGGGATAATCCATGATGACCTGAAACCTTTTCAGAATCCCTGCGCCGAGGGTGCCATTGCGATCGCGATTTGCATGCACTTTGACAATTGAAGTTGAATCAGGATACGATACGGTAGCATCCTCAAACTCAAAGCTCCCAATTTTCAACTTTTTTATCTTGCTCCTTTTGCCCAGGATATCTCCATTGAGACCCTTTCCTAAAAAATCATCGAAGTGGTTCTCTGATACAATGATGTCCGGATCGGAATGGGGAAACAGCCACAAAGAATCTCCACCACCTGAATCAATCAATAATTTGACCCTGAATTCCTTATCAAGATGATTCACAACATCAACATCAATATAAGGTTTGCCATTGTAAAAATCCAATGGAAATGTTTCACATCCCTTGCAGGCCTTGGCCTCATAAGCATCTGGTTTATAAAAGGTCAGCCTTTCGCTTGCGTAGTTGATCTTGACAATGAAATCACTGAAAAGATCGCCACCCACAATTCCGTGTATATCGACCCCCATTTTCGAAGAAAGATCGAAAAGATCTTCTGTAATGACGAATAAGGAAAGGTTCGGGTTCACGATTCCATCCATAGAAAACATGTTTCCCCCTGACCGCATTGCTTCAATAGGATTTCCTTCTCCCAGGCCACGCAACTGAATCTTTTCTACATTGTTCAGGACTACCGAATCATTAAATTTAAGATTAAAGAGAATGGTTTTCTTGATCCCCGTATCCAGCAAGAACGATAATTTTTTCCCATTGATCTTCGCCGAAATCACGACCATATTGTTGACCAGTGAAAACGGGACGTTTTCACTGTCTTTGTTATTGTCCAAAAGCCGGAATTTTCCCTGGGCATATACAGCAGTGGCCAGAAAAAATATGATGATGCCCGGGAATGCTCTTTTACTTATCATGAATTACAAAATACCTTTTGGAATGTACTATAAAAAAAAGAGACTGCAATGATTTTAAGAAATATTTAGCTTTTGTTCAGCCCTGCACAGGCCGTTCTTTTTTGACAAACTCATTGAGTTTATCCATGATGAAGGGTACCATTTCTTTGGCAATAACAAAGGCAACAAAAAATTTACGGGTCTTTTTGTTCGCCATTAAGGCCGTACCGATCAAGCTCAAAAAAGCCTTTTTATAATCATAATAGGAAACCGATTCGAATGATTTTTGCAGAGAACCTTTAAAGGATCCTCCTTTGACAATGGATAAAGGAATGCTGAGAACAGGGTTGCTAAGAATCTCTGACTCCTGCTCTTTGATAGTAAGCTTCAAATTTTGCTTGGCCAGATTTAAATCTGCAAACGTTTTGATTTCTACGCTCATATTATTCATGATCTGAAGTTTCGGTAAAATCATCATCATCTGCCAAGGCAGCTTCAACAATTTTATTCTTGATTTGAAGTTCTGTCTTGTTTTTTGCAAATACGACATAGAAAACCAATAAAATCAGGTAAACCAAACCCATCAGTGCAAAACCAATTACTTCACTCTCGAAAAATGTAGCCAACCAAAAAGCCATAGAAATACTGAACATGAGCAAAATAAGCGTGCCCATGATCAATAATAAAAATGAACTAACCAATCCAGCCGAAACATTGGCAATAGCACCGATAAAATTTAATTTAACTAGTTGAATCCTGTTCTCAACATATTTTTTAACCAAATCTACCATCGTTCTATTTCAACATTCATTTATATTGAATTAGCACTCGTCTCAACTGGTTTTGCCTCTTTTTTCAGGGAGGCCATTTTTTCTGAAAGTTCTTTTTCAAGATCCTTTACTTTGGCTGTAAGCGTATCAAACCGCTCTTTAACTGAAGATTTGATTTCACCAAACTTTTCTTTGAATTCATTGATGGACTCTCCGTCCAGATCTTGAATCTTTTTAGAAAGTTCATTGAACTTTTTATCCAGATCACCTTTCAGCACACTCGCCTTTTCGGAAATATTCTCTCGGGTCTCCTTTCCCGACGCTGGCGCAAGAAGTAAACCTGCTACTGCTCCAGTCGCTGCACCTAAAATAAGGCCTAATAATAATTTAGAATCACTTGACATAATAGCATATTTAAAGGTTAATTTAATCGTCTTATAAAGATACGAATTATAGTTCAAAAAAGAAATCTAAATCGTTAAAAAGTAAATAATATTTTGCAATTTTGCAAGGTCATTCAACACAGATTCATATGCCTGATATTTCGTTAAAAGGGCAGCATATGCCCGAATCACCAATTCGCAAATTAGTTCCTTACGCAGAGGAGGCAAAAAAACGTGGGGTCAAGGTATTCCATCTGAACATAGGGCAACCCGATATCGCCACCCCAAAAGTGGCCCTGGATGCCGTTAAGAATAATGATATCAGCGTATTGTCTTACGCAAGGAGCGAAGGCTCAGAAGAATACCGCAAGAAACTGAGTGCCTATTACAGAAAAAATGACATTGATGTTACGGAAAAGGATATCATCATTACCACGGGAGGTTCCGAGGCGCTTTTATTTACCCTTGGAAGTATTACCGATTTTGGGGATGAGATCATCATTCCAGAACCTTTCTATGCCAATTACAATGGTTTTTCTGTCGCAAATGGCATCAAAGTAGTTCCCATTGTTTCCAGCATTGACAATGATTTTGCCTTGCCACCCATTGAAAATTTTGAAGCGCTGATCACCGAAAAGACCAAAGCGATCCTGATCTGTAATCCCGGGAATCCGACAGGGTATTTATATTCCAAAAGTGAATTGATAAAACTGAAGGAACTGGCCTTGAAACACAACCTCTTTCTTATTGCAGATGAAGTCTACCGTGAATTTGTTTACGACGGGGTCAAACATCACTCCATCATGAGCCTGGACGGACTGGAAGAAAATGCTATTGTCATTGATTCTGTTTCTAAACGCTACAGCATGTGCGGGGCCCGTATAGGTTGCATCGTATCTAAAAACAAGGCCCTTATTGGTACCGCACTCAAATATGCACAGGCCAGATTGAGCTCACCAAGTTATGCCCTTCTTGCCAGTGAGGCGGCCCTTGAAACGCCGCAAAGCTATTTTGACAAGGTCATCGAAGAGTATGATGAAAGAAGACAGTTGCTGATCAGCGAGTTGGAAAAAATTGACAACTTGAAAGTTTCAAAACCCAAAGGCGCCTTTTACTGCATGGCAGAATTACCGGTTAAAGATGCCGACAAATTTGCACAATGGATGCTCGAGAAGTTCAGCGACAAAGGAGAAACTGTCATGGTGGCTCCCGCGAGCGGGTTTTATTCGACTGAAGGATCCGGAAAGAATCAGATCCGGATTGCCTATGTACTGAACAAAGAAAGCTTGATTCGTTCGGTTGAATTGCTTAAACTTGCATTGGAGCAATACCCAGATTAATGTTTGAAGAAAATATTTCCTTACAACATCTGAATACTTTTGGCATCAAGGCCATGGCTGAAAAATTTGCGGAGGTGAATTCTGTGGATCAATTATCTGCCATTGTGGCCCTGCACAAAGATCTTTTCATTTTGAGTGGGGGAAGCAATATTTTATTGACTAAGGACATCACCAAACCCGTGATCCATTTGGTTAACAAAGGGATAGAGGTCATGGATCAGGAAAAGGAATCTGATTTTGTTCTGGTCAGGGCACAGGCCGGAGAAAACTGGCATGAATTTGTAATGTGGTGTTTGTCACATGACTTGGGCGGACTCGAAAATTTGTCTTTAATTCCCGGAAACGTCGGGACCTCTCCCATGCAGAATATTGGTGCCTATGGCGTCGAATTAAAGGATGTCTTTTATGAACTGGAGGCTATGGAAATCAGTACAGGACTCATAAAAACCTTTCAGCCTGCCGACTGCAATTTTGCTTACAGGGAATCGGTTTTTAAAAATCGGCTCAAGAACAAATTTATCATTATCAATGTCACTTTTAAACTGACCAGGACCCATCACAGGATCAATGCCTCTTACGGAGCCATCCAAAGCAAATTAGAGGAAAATAATGTTGATAAGCCCAGCATAAAAGACATTTCTGATGCGGTCATTTCGATTCGAAAATCCAAATTGCCGGATCCTCAGGAAATTGGTAACAGCGGTAGTTTTTTCAAGAACCCGGTTATTTCATCAGATCACTTTGCTGAGATTGAAAAAAATTTCAAAGAAGTTCCCCATTATGTTATTTCCCCCACTGAAATCAAAGTTCCTGCGGGTTGGCTCGTTGAACAATGTGGTTTCAAAGGAAAAAGAATAGGAGATGCGGGGGTTCATAAATATCAGGCACTGGTGCTGGTCAATTACGACAAAGCGACCGGGCTTGAAATCTTGGAATTGGCCAGTGACATACAGGAAGCAGTTCGTGTTAAATTCCGTATTGACCTCGAGATGGAGGTTAACATCATTTGATCCTTCAGTTCCGAAGGACACTTTGATTTAAAGGTGATTTCAATTCAATTTTATGAAAGAATTTTTCATGATTTCATCCTTTTGGCAAGCATGCATATTTCCTCAAACCTTTCTGACCTTCTCGGGTCCAGTAAAATGTACGGCCATCAAAGATCATCAATTCCATTAATTGTAAAAATGACTCATCTTGATAAATGGACAATGGTCTTATTTTAATGAAAGACCTAACATATATCATATAATACTTTGCATATATTTTCTTAACTTTATACGAGTATACACTTAAAGACAAATTCCATGAAAATATATGACGAAAAACACATCAAAAATGTTGCATTTGTTGGCGCCCATAACAGCGGCAAGACCACTCTTGCCGAAACCATGCTCTTTGAGGCCGGATTGATCAACAGGCGCGGTACCGTGGAGGATAAAAATACCGTTGCAGATTATCACCAAATTGAACAGGAAAGAGAGACTTCAATTTTTGCCACTCCCCTGCACACAGAATGGCGCAATTACAAAATTAACATCATTGACACTCCCGGACTAGATGATTTTATTGGAGAAATCGCTTCAACCATGCGTGTTGCAGATTCTTTGGTCACTGTTATCAATGCCCAGCACGGGGTTGAAGTGGGAACTGAGATCATTTGGGAGTACATCAATAAGTTTAGCCGTCCGACCCTTTTTGTGATCAATCAAATTGATCATCCACAGGCAAATTATGACAACAGCTATCAAAGCATCGTTGATTTGGTAGGTAACAATGCCGTTAAAATTCAATATCCAATCGTCATAGACGGGGCCCAGTGTATAGTGGACGTCCTGAAAATGAAAGTCTATAAATTCAAACCGGAAGGCGGAAAACCTGAAAAACTTGAAATTCCAGAGAGTGAAAAGGAAATGGCAGATTATCTGCACAATGAGCTCATTGAAAAGGCTGCTGAAAATGACGAAGAGCTCATGGAACTGTTTTTTGATAAAGGCTCATTGAACGAGGATGAAATGCGCCTCGGGATCCAGAAAGGAATGTTGAACCACGAATTGTTCCCCGTGTTCTGCGTATCGGCTATTAATGACATGGGTACTGGACGTTTGATGGGATTCATAGACAACGTTGCACCTGCTGCTGCAGACTTGAAACCGGAACAAAGTCTGGAAGGAAATGAAGTGTACTGCAAGTCATCAGAACCTACTGCTCTTTTTATTTTCAAAACATTTCACGAACCTAATTTAGGACAGATCACCTTCTTTAAGGTCAAATCAGGTGAAGTCAAACAAAATGACCGTTTAAAAAATTCCAGAAACGATGAAATTGAGAGTTTGAATCAATTGTTTATCATGGATGGAAAAAAAAGGCATCCTGTAGAGAAACTGACAGCCGGAGATATAGGAGCCACCTTAAAGTTAAAAAATACCGAAACCAATGATACCCTAAGGGACATCAATACTGAGATCACCATCAAACCGATCATTTTTCCTGAAGCCAGGATCAGAAAAGCAGTGGAAGCAGCTGATAAAAAAGATGAAGAAAAACTGCATGAAATCCTGAGAAAAATACACGCCCAGGATCCCACGATCATACTTAAATATTCACCTGAAATCAAACAGCAGATCCTTTCCTGCCAGGGAGAACTGCATCTGGCCACCCTAGACTGGACCCTTCAGAACATCTACGGGGTTAAAGCCGTATTTGATCAGCCCCGCATCGCATATCGGGAAACCATTCAACGGCCGGCATCTCAGAGCTATAAGCATAAAAAACAATCAGGAGGTGCAGGACAGTTTGGAGAAGTACACCTAAAAATTGAACCCTGGTCGGAAGGTATGGAAGAGCCCATTGGGTTCAATATCAGAGGAAAAGAAGAAATTGAATTGAAATGGGGAGGCAAACTCGTTTTTTATAACTGCATTACCGGAGGGGTCATTGATACGAGGTATCTTCCCGCAATTCTGAAAGGAATCCTCGAGGTGATGGAAGAAGGACCGCTTACCGGATCCTATGCAAGAGATATTAGGGTCATGGTATATGACGGCAAAATGCATTCTGTAGATTCAAATGATATCTCCTTCAAAATTGCTGGGGCCCATGCTTTTAAAGCTGCTTTTTTAGATGCCAAGCCAAAATTACTGGAACCCATTCAGGATCTGGAAGTAAAGGTGCCTGAAGAACTCATGGGAAATGTCATGACCGACCTGCAATCGAGACGGGCCATTATCATGGGAATGTCAAGTGATGGCAAACACCAGATCATAAAAGCCAAGGTGCCTGAAGCAGAAATGTATAAGTACTCGACCAGTTTGCGTTCTCAAACCCAGGGAAGGGCTACTTTTAAGGTCAAATTCGCATCCTTCGAACCCGTTCCGCAAAATATTCAAATGGAACTGATCAAGGAATGATCAATAAAAAGTATTATTTTTACCCATCAATAACCTAATTTTGATGGGTTTTTTTATTGCCTTTTTCAACTATGAAAATATTTAGATCAGAAAGTTTTGTTGACTATAAAACATACACCTTCAATTACGCCACCTACTGCATCAAAGAAAATCAATCAGAAATCCCGGAAATCTATTCAAGAGGTTTTTTACCTTATTCCAACAATATAAATCTCAGGCATGAGACTTATTATTTGGCAAGAAGCCTAAGGGTTGATCTTTCAAAATTCAAAGAATCTTCTGAAAACAGAAGGGTTGCCAGGAAAATAGCAGTGCTTCAACCCGGTTTTAAAGTAATTCCAATTGACCAATTCGATGTGGATGACCCTGAATTTAAAAAGTACTGCCTGAATTATGCTGCTGCCAGGTTCAGTGAATTGATCAGCGCAGAAAGGATGCATTATATTCTGCATTCCAAAAGCATCAGCCATATTTTCGAATTTTCGGTCGACGCTAAAAATGTTGGCTATGTCATTGCTATTGTTGAGCAGGGTGCCCTGCACTATTGGTTCGCCTTTTTTGACCTTGAATTACAGGAATATTCCCTGGGAAAATGGATGATGTTCTCTGTGATAGACTGGGCCTCCAAACAAGGTCTTGACCATGTGTACCTTGGAACATGCTATGGGGAAAAATCTTTGTATAAAGTAAGGGATTTCAAGGGACTCAGCTATTTTGACGGCAATCGATGGAATGGAGACATGAAAAGCCTTAAGTTTAAGTGTAAGCTTGACCAGGAATTCACAACTGACGAATTTAAGCAGGATACGGATTTGTTTTTGGCCCGACTGGAACAAGATTATATTGATCCTTAATTCCAGAGACTACAAAACTTACAAATTGTTTTTCATTCCTGCCATAATTGGTTAAATTTGCACTCTAAATGCTTCTATATGAAAATTTTGATTTTAAGTATTGTTCTTTTAGGTCTGGGATTTGCTGGAATTGCCATTAAAATATGGGCAAAAAAAGATGGAGAATTCGATGGAACTTGCGCCGGAAGCAACGTAAGGCTTAAAGCAGAGGGCATTACATGTGGCTGTGGAAATGAAGGTGGCTGTAAAACGAATCTTGACAATAAAGAACCTTCAGTTTCACCAAAAAATATTTCTTAAGACACAATGTTTTTGCTGATCGCATTTTGTGTCGTCTTTTTAATTCAATCATATTTTTATCTCTATTTATTTAGGATCTTTGCCTTTTACAAACCGGAAAATTCAATAAACTTCTGTCCCCCGGTAAGCATTATCGTCTGCGCAAAAAATGAGGCCGACAATCTAAGATACTTGCTCGCTGATCTCGTTTCTCAGGATTATTCCAAATTTGAAATTGTTCTCGTGGATGACGCATCTGAAGATGACTCTCTGGAAATTATGAGGTCACTGCAGGCAGCACCCCTTCCTTCAAATATTTCGCTGAAGATCATCCCCATTCGGGCACATGAGACCAAAGGGAAAAAATTTGCACTCACCCTTGGGGTCGAGAATTCCAGTCATGAAATACTGCTCCTGACTGATGGAGACTGCAGAACTGTTTCCGACCAATGGATCAAATCGATGGTAGCTGGCTTTGCTGAAAGAAATAAGATGGTCCTTGGCTATGGGGCTTACAAAAAGAAAAAAGGATCGTTTCTGAACAAACTCATCCGTTTTGAGACATTTTTGACCGCAGTTCAATATTTTTCGAGCGCCTTGGCAGGAAGGCCCTATATGGGTGTCGGCAGAAACATCGCTTACACAAAACAGGTTTTTGAGATGGCCAATGGTTTTGAGGCCCATCAGCATGTCAGATCAGGAGATGATGATCTTTTTGTGAATCAAATCTCAAATTACGCTACAATAGGAATTTGCGACCGATCTAATGCCTTTACAGAATCGAAACCAAAAACCACCTTTGATGCCTGGATCCGTCAAAAAAGAAGGCATATCACAACAGCAAAGCATTACCGGCCATACCACAAAATCTTACTGGGCCTTTTCTACCTTTCTCAGATTGGTTTTTATGCTTTATTTCTTACCGCATTAGTGACTCATGCCTATCTGGGCATTATCACAGCCTTGTTCCTTGTCCGCTTTATTATATGGTATCTGATCCTGAAAAAATCTTCAGAAAGATTAAATGAAAAAGATTTAATAGGTTTGGGACCATTATATGAAATTTCAATTATATTTATACAGTTGTATATTTTTTTAAGAAACCTTGTTTTCCCTCCTAAATATTGGTAATCAACGCATGAGCAACAAAACGGATGTCAATTTATTAATTGATCAGGCAAAAAAAGGGGATCAAAAAGCTTTTAATGATCTCTTAAATATGTATTGGAGAGATGTTTTTCATTTTCAATTCAACAAATGCAAGAGTGAAGATGAAGCTGAAGATATTACAATAAAGGCCTTTGCCAAGGCCTTTGACAAAATTGAAACTTTTGATCAGAAATATGAATTTAAAACATGGCTATTTACCATTGCCAGCAATTTATATATTGACCACCTGAGAAAGAAAAAGACGGAGACCGTCTCTATCAACAAAAATAAAATGGAGATCCACAGGATCATAGATGAGGATCCTACTCCATCCGACAAACTCATTCAGGAGCAAAATCTTGCCCAGCTCAAGGCTTATATTTCACAATTAAAACCACATTATCAGGAAGTCATCAACATGCGCTATTTCCAGGATTTAAGCTATAAGGAAATCTCCAACAAATTAGGGGAACCCATGAATAATGTCAAAGTTAAATTACTAAGAGCGAAAAAATTACTCGCCGAAATTATAAACAGCAAATAATTGATATCAGAAATTATTTTTTATGTCTGGAAAAGTAATGAATATCATTAAAAATCTGGGCCCCGGATTATTGTTTGCCGGTGCGGCCATCGGGGTCTCTCATCTGGTCCAATCAACAAGAGCGGGAGCTGACTTTGGTTTTGGACTTTTATGGGCACTGCTTCTGGTCAATTTGTTGAAATACCCCTTTTTCCAGTATGGTCCCAGATATGCAACTGCGACCGGTGAAAGCCTTATTGATGGTTATAAGCGACTCGGAAAATGGGTTCTGATCACTTATTTCGTTCTGACATTTTTGACCATGTTCACCATTCAGGCCGCAGTTACCATAGTTACAGCCGGATTGGCCAACAATCTTTTTGGCATTACATCCAACCTTACCCTGTGGAGCATTATTATCACGGCCATAAGCCTTGGAATACTTCTGATGGGAAAATATAAGGTCCTGGACCATTTCATGAAAATCATCATCTCCATACTCGCCATAAGCTCCATAATAGCTTTGTTTACAGCCATTTTCAAAAGCGAACATGTTTACTCAATGACACAGGTACTCCCGAAAGGAGCCACGGAAATCGCTTTCCTCATCGCTTTTCTCGGATGGATGCCTGCTCCTCTTGATGTTTCGACCTGGCAATCCTTATGGACACTGGAAAAAAACAAAACTTCCGAAAAGGGATTTGGCACAAAAAAAGCACTTTTTGATTTCAATACAGGTTACATTACCACGGTCATTCTCGGCCTTTGTTTTATGACGCTCGGGGCATTGGTCATGTACTATTCTGAAGATGAAATTAGCAGTAGTGCCATTGTCTTTGCACAGCAACTAATTCATTTATATACCTCGAATCTGGGTAAGGGAGCAGCCTTGTTTATTGGTATTGCAGCTTTTACAACCATGTTCAGCACCACCCTTACAACACTGGATGCCTCCCCGAGAGCTATGGCCAAAGCCAGTGAACTGGTTACAGGCAGAGCCTCCAAAAAATATTACCTGCTTTGGATCCTCTTGCTGTCTGTCGGAACCATTGTCATTTTAGGCTATTTCAAAACAAGTATGATCACTTTTGTTAAGATCGCAACCATTTTATCTTTTCTAACGGCACCGTTTTATGCCATAGCAAATTTTATGCTGGTCAAAGGAAAATATATGCCTGAAGATAAAAGACCTGCATTTCCTTTACAATTCCTCAGCTATCTGGGTATTGCTTTTTTGATTCTCTTTGGCATCTGGTACCTTATGAGCATCTAAATGATAAACGTTAAATAAAACAACTTTATCATATTTAAAAAAATAATTTTATCTTTGTGTTTTTAATTATAATTTATTACAATGTTACAAGGCACAGTAAAATTCTTCAATGAATCTAAAGGATATGGATTCATTACAGAAGAGAGTTCAAACAAAGAGCATTTCGTTCACATTTCTGGTTTAATTGACAAAATCAAAGAAGGAGATGCCGTTGAATTCGATTTAAAAGAAGGGAAAAAAGGATTAAATGCAGTTAATGTGAAGACTATATAATAATTGTCTTTAATTTTTTGAAAGCTTAAAACCTATCATTTTTGATAGGTTTTTTTGTGCCCGCCCACAGCAAGTCCCAACAAATTGAGGTGAACATGATAAATGTCAACTTATTCGACCTTTCAATTTATACTTTTGTAGATTGATCTAATTGTGTTTATATAACTGGAGGTTTGATCCTTTTGCATGATACAATTTTAATATCCAATCTTAAAAAAAGTGAAAATGCAACAAAAACACACCTTCCACATTCCGGTTATGGGAACCGGATTCACCCTGGATACACCGATAAAAGTTTCAGCCTTTGGCATGGATTCCGTGATCTCCATTGTTGATGACGTACTGATTGAAAACCTGAGGAAAATGTATTGCGATAAATTCGAAATTCCTTACCAGGCGATCACAGATAAAATTGAGGATTTCAGAGCCAAAAGAATTACATCATATCTCAATCTTGTAAATGATCTGGCGAAAAGCAAATTTAAATCGCTTAAAGATTCTACCCATGAAACAGGCAAGGAAATTAAAGCCTATTTTAACATGCTTCCGGATTCATCTAAAATAAAGAAGCAATTCATAGAATTATCGGCCAAAAACATCCCCCTTCAGGAAATAAAGAACTGGATCAATGAAAACCTTTCGATGGGCAGTATTGATGTAAATATCATGACCAAACTGGATAAGGTAAATTACAAAAACGGAGAAGCACTTCCCAATGAATATAACGACGCCCATGCTGCCTTAAGAGGATTTGCCAAAAGTGAACTGGAATCATCGGTCGTCCTGTCTGCAGGTATGAACCCGCGTCTTTACAGCTATATTGAACAGTTTGATGATTTTTATCCGGATGCACAAGGATACATCAAAAAAAAGATAGTGATCAAGGTCAGTGATTACAGGTCGGCGATGATACAAGGAAAGTTTTTGGCGAAAAAAGGATTATGGGTATCTGAATACAGGATTGAATCCGGGTTGAATTGCGGAGGGCATGCCTTTGCAACAGAAGGATATTTAATGGGACCGATTCTCGAGGAATTCAAAAACAACAGAACAGAACTGATCCAAACGGTAGGTGACATTTTGATGCAGTCATTGGAGCAAAAGGAGAAGATCTTGCCAAAGGAGCCCCTTGCATTAAAGATTACAGCCCAGGGTGGGGTCGGAACCCAGGAAGAGCATCAATTTCTAATAGATCATTACCAGCTTGATTCTGTGGGCTGGGGATCTCCCTTTCTCCTGGTACCCGAAGCCACAACAGTAGACCCGGTAACCATGAATAAACTGATTTCGGCAAATGAGGAGGATTTGTATTTGAGCAACATTTCACCATTAGGGGTTCCATTCAATAATCTTCGAGGCAATACAAAGGATATTGAAAAAATGGAAATCGCAGAAAAAGGGCGACCGGGTAGTCCGTGCCCCAAAGAATTTCTTGCCTTGAACAATGAATTTTCGCCCAAAACAATTTGTACGGCTTCTCGTCAATACCAAAGAAATAAAATCAAGGCACTGGAAAAAGAAGCCCTGCCGGCTCTGGAATATAAAAACAGACTCCAAAAAATTGTTGAAAAATCATGTCTTTGCATGGGCTTAGGAGCCGCCACCCTGCAAGTGCATGGATTGGATAAAATGAATGCAAAAAAAGGTGTGTCCATTTGTCCTGGGCCGAATATGGCCTATTTCTCCAAAATAATGAGCTTAAAAGAAATTACCGACCATATTTATGGACGGTTCAATGCCCTTTCAGCCCAGGGTCGCCCCAACATGTTTGTCAAAGAGCTTAAACTCTATGTAGACTATTTAAAGAACAAGATTGAAGAAACACAAGGCTCTGTAAACAAAAAACAGGAAAAGTATCTTTTGTCATTTACAAATAACTTAAAACAGGGAATTGCATATTATCAGGATCTGTTCCTGGAAATGAGGGACAAATTTGAAGAAACCAAAATTAAAGTTCTGAGCGATCTTGAACAGCACATTCACGCCATTGAACTTTTAGAAGGAAAAATCAATGACTTGTTGACCCAGCCTAAAACATAAGGTCAACAGCATTTATTTCACTTAACAGTTTCATGCAACGGGCTAAGGTCGCGTTGTCTTAATCAAACAGGTGATTGATCCTGGCATACTGCAGGAGCATAATTGTCTTGGCGTCTTTGATCTCGCCGGTTGCGATCATGTTCATGGCACGGTCAAAGTCAACTTCCAGCACTTCTATGTCTTCCTGCTCACTGTCGAGTCCTCCACCCGCTCCAACTTTGTCCTGATCCTTGTACTCGCCCACATAGAAATGAATAATCTCTGTGACAGCGCCAGGAGACATATAGGCTTCAAATACCTTTTCAACACGACTCACACGGTACCCTGATTCTTCCTCAGCTTCCTTGATAACACAGGTTTCAGGATCGTCCCCATCCAAAAGACCGGCACAGGTCTCAACCATCATTCCGGATGGGTTGCCGTTTAAGAAAGAGGGCATCCTAAACTGGCGAATAAGGATCACCTTACGCTTCTTTTTGTTGTATAACAGTACCGTAGCGCCGTTCCCGCGGTCATAAGCCTCTCTAACCTGTTCCACCCATTGCCCGTCCTGCATCTGATAATCGAAGATGACCTTGTTCAATGTATACCAGCTGTCTGACAACAATACTTTTTTAATATTTTTTACCCTGCTGCTCATCACCACTTAACGAATCAGTTTTCTGTATTTAATTCGTTTAGGAATCATATCGCCTCCAAGTCGCTTCTTCTTGTTTTCTTCGTATTCAGAAAAACTGCCTTCAAAATAATAGACCTGAGAATCTCCTTCAAATGCCATAATGTGTGTACAAACCCGGTCGAGAAACCATCGGTCATGAGAAATAATCACAGCACATCCCGCAAAATTTTCAAGGCCCTCTTCCAGTGCCCTGAGGGTATTGACATCCAGATCATTGGTTGGCTCATCCAGCAATAGTACATTCCCCTCTTCTCTGAGTGTCATGGCCAAATGCAACCTGTTACGCTCACCACCAGAGAGGGCCGAAACCTTTTTGTTCTGCTCGGAGCCACTGAAATTGAACCGCCCTAAATAGGCTCTTGAATTTACCATTTTCCCGCCCATCATAATCATCTCCTGTTCGTCTGAGAAATTCTGCCAAATCGATTTTTCAGGATCGATATTCGAATGGCTCTGATCCACATAAGCCACTTTTGCGGTTTCACCCACCTCAAAGGAACCTTTATCAGGTGTTTCCTCTCCCATGATCATTTTAAAAATGGTTGTTTTGCCTGCACCATTAGGACCAATGATACCCACAATTCCATTAGGTGGTAAGCTAAAATTAAGATCATCATACAATAACTTTTCGCCAAAGGCCTTGGAAACATGAATGGCATCGATCACATTGTTTCCTAGCCTGGGCCCATTCGGAATGTAAATTTCCAATTTTTCTTCTTTCTGTTGCTGATCCTGATTCATCAATTTGTCATAGCTTGACAATCTGGCCTTTGATTTGGCATGTCTTCCCTTAGGAGCCATCCGAACCCATTCCAACTCGCGCTGGAGGGTTTTTTGACGTTTTGAAGCCGATTTTTCTTCTCTGGCCAGTCTTTCTGACTTTTGCTCCAGCCATGAGGAATAATTTCCTTTCCAGGGAATTCCTTCTCCCCTGTCAAGTTCCAAAATCCATCCGGCCACATTGTCAAGAAAATAGCGGTCATGCGTTACGGCAATCACGGTTCCTTTATATTGGGCCAGATGATGTTCGAGCCAATGCACCGATTCTGCATCCAAATGGTTGGTGGGCTCATCCAGGAGCAAAACATCGGGTTCCTGCAACAAAAGTCGACAAAGGGCCACCCTCCTCCTTTCACCCCCAGAGAGGTTTTTAATAGAAGCATCTCCGTCCGGAGTGCGCAGGGCATCCATGGCAATCTCGAGTTTGGTGTCTAGTTCCCAGGCATTCTGAGCATCGATCTTATCTTGCAGTTCCGCCTGACGGGCCATTAATTTTTCCATTTTATCGGCATCAGAATAAACCTCCTCCAATCCGAACATGTCATTGATCTTATTGTATTCATCAAGAATGGCAACGGTTTCACTGACTCCCTCCCTTACAATATCCATAACGGTTTTACTATCATCAAGTTCAGGTTCCTGTGCAAGATGGCCTACCGTGTAATTTGGTGCAAATACGACATCACCCTGATAATTTTTATCAAGACCTGCAATGATCCTCAGCAGGGTTGACTTACCCGAACCGTTCAAACCGAGAATTCCGATCTTTGCTCCGTAAAAAAAACTTAAATAGATATTTTTTAAAACTTGCTTATTGGTACTTTGATAGGTCTTGCTTACTCCGCTCATGGAGAAAATCACCTTTTTATCGTCTGACATATGAACTTTTTTTAATGAAAATAAATGAAACGGTTCCTGAACCGCATCCTGCAACTCAATTTTGGATTACAAATATAGTAATCGCCTGAGATATTAGACCTCATCCCTGCTGCTAAACTTTTATGTGATCAAGATACCTTC